>CAXAVL010000406.1:0-1504 GCA_963971905.1 uncultured Cellvibrio sp. | reverse complement strand
CTTCTCCGGACGGAGCAACCATGTCGTAGCCGTCAGAGGTGGCGCCGTAGCCGACGATCTCGGCGTAAATTTTCGCGCCGCGCGCTTTGGCGTGTTCGTACTCTTCAATCACTAAACAGCCACCGCCACCTGCAATTACAAAGCCATCGCGATTGGCGTCGTAGGCGCGTGAAGCTTGTCCGGGGGTTTCGTTGTATTTGGTCGACAATGCGCCCATGGCATCAAACAGGGCAGTCAGGGTCCAATGCTCTTCTTCGCCGCCGCCGGCAAAGACTATGTCTTGTTTGCCGAGTTGGATTTGCTCTAGCGCTACGCCAATACAGTGAGCGCTGGTTGCACAAGCAGAAGAGATGGAGTAGTTAACGCCTTTGATTTTGAACGGTGTCGCCAAACAGGCTGAGGTGGTACTGCCCATGGTTTGGGTGACACGGTAGGGGCCAACACGTTTAAGGCCTTTTTCCCGCAGGATGTCGGCCGCTTCTACCAAATTCATCGAAGACGCGCCACCGGAGCCCATGATGATGCCGGTGCGCTCGTTGGAAACTTGCTCTTCGCTCAGGCCTGCGTCGGTAATCGCCTGTTGCATGGAGATGTAGGCATAGGCTGCTGCATCGCCCATAAAGCGCAATACTTTGCGGTCGATTAACTCTGACAGATTGATATCAATAGAGCCTGCAACATGGCTACGGAAGCCCATCTCTTTGTAGGTTTCCTGAAATTTGATACCGGAACGGCCAGCGCGCAATGCATCCAGCACGGTATTTTTATCATTGCCCAGGCAGGACACAATTCCCATACCGGTAACAACAACGCGTTTCATAGGCTACCTCTTTTGTTTTTAGCTAAACCTGAACAGCACTACTGGCTGTTTTATGCGGTTAAAAGGGCGAACATTATGCCATAAGCAGTCAGGTGCTCACCCGTTATCATTATTCTGGATACTTAAACACTATCGTTTTTTTGGAATAATCCAACACGTAAATCTGACGCGAAATAAATATCTTTGCCATCGCAGGAAACGCGACCATCGGCAATACCCATAATCAACTTGCGCTCGATTACACGCTTTAAGCTGATGTGATAGGTGATCTTTTTGGCGGTGGGAAGAATCTCGCCAGTGAACTTAACTTCGCCACAACCGAGTGCGCGACCGCGACCGGGGTTACCTTTCCAGCCAAGGAAAAAGCCAACCAATTGCCACATAGCATCTAAACCTAAGCAGCCCGGCATTACTGGATCGCCAGCGAAATGGCAGTTAAAAAACCATAGGTCTGGGTTGATGTCCAACTCGGCCACTATTTCGCCTTTGCCGAATTCACCGCCGGTCTGACTAATGTGAGCGATACGATCTAGCATAAGCATATTGTTAATGGGCAGCTGCGCATTGCCTGGGCCAAACAAGTGGCCGTTGCCGCATTTGATCAACTCTTCTCGGCTGTAGGAGCTTTGGGGTTCAAAGGTAGTCATCGAATATACTCTGCTAGTGATCGTTGAGTGCAGGCAT
>CAXAVL010000405.1:0-1546 GCA_963971905.1 uncultured Cellvibrio sp. | reverse complement strand
CCGCAATGCAGGAGGCGCGTGAAGACTTAGCATCAGGAACACCCATCGACGACA
The DNA here is from genome assembly GCA_963971905.1 of uncultured Cellvibrio sp. GTDB lineage: Bacteria > Pseudomonadota > Gammaproteobacteria > Pseudomonadales > Cellvibrionaceae > Cellvibrio. Next base: position 1,492 of record CAXAVL010000405.1, on the reverse strand, counting down.
TCCTGGACCGCGAGAAGGTTCAAGACGCCATTCGAGAATGGGAAGATAGAACCAATAAGAAATTTGATCGGAGTTCAGCAGATGCAGCGGGTCAGTTGGATGTGATCCTCGCCGATCAGTACAATATTTATAGCTTTAATCGCGCTGACATTAAGGGCGATATCGATGATCTGGCAGCAAAGATGCGTAAACCACTAGAGAACGCAACTGAGATAGCAAATAGCGCTGACTTTGTTTTCACAGATGCCCTTAATGGTATCGATGATAGTTCTACGAAAAGGGCCGCACACGCTGCCATCGATCAAAGTAATACTGATGCTGATTTAGATTTATATGAGAAAATGGAAAGTGCGGACTCACAGCCGGAAAGCCGCTTTGCCGAAGCTGGGACGAACAGTGTGGGTTCCGGGATTGCATTTGCCCCCTATGAAGGCAATGGAGCTTGCACAGTTAAATCTGAATTTCAGCGATGTGCCTCAAATGAGCAATCACAAGAGCCTGTGAAGACAGTGGAGAATGACCAAAGCTTTAACCTTGGATTTGATCCAAAAGTTTAACTGGGATCGGTTGGCGGCTCGGTGACCGCGCTCGCCCGCTTGTCTCCCACAGTAACCTTATTCATCTCTGCTATGATAGCATTACCTAATTGATTGCCGTCTGCAGCAGGACGAATCTCCACAACAACCCGTTTCGCCCCGTCAAAATAGATGTGCAGTTCGGCGTTCAAACGATTTCCGTTGTTGTCGTCCGCCTCAACCAACCCAACTTCAAAGTCGGTAGTATCTTCGTAGTGCTTAGCAATTTGGTAGGCAAACCGAGCCAAGCCATCACCACCACCATGTACGACTAATGCATACCTTCCGTTTGATGAGACTGAATGGGCCATCTGCGCAACCTGCCTGTCAGTCTTACCCTTAAAAACAGTATGCCCAATACGGCCATCGCCTGCGTGTGCTTCGGTCGCTAGCCCCGTGGCAGCACCAAGGGCCAACGGTGCAGCTACAAGCGCTGCGGCTGCTTTTCCGGTAGCTGTTTTTCTGAAATCGTTTATGGCGCGTAAAATGCTCACTGTCTTTGCGGCTGTTACGCCGCGCTTAAAATACATTAAATATGTGTTGTTTATACGCTTTCCGGCATGATTTGTCCAGTTATTTGAAATTATGTGTGAATAAAGGACTCTTGACTTGAAATAAAAAGTTGAATGAATGGGGTTTAAATTGGCAAACATAATTGAAGATATTTGTCATGAGATAGAAATGAATTGCCGTGTTACAATTGAAAACTTGAAAAATACCGGAAATCTGCGACTCTTCGATAACAGGTTCGGCGCAAATCTGCGCTCACAACGGCCTTTGAGGGCTTGGACAAAAAGGTTCGTTTTTGTCCGGCGAAAAGGAGCCGCCCTATGAGCGTTTGGCCGATGATCGAGTGTCCGGGCCGCAAGATCGGCTATGCCCGTGTCTCCACAAAGGACCAGAAACTACGGATGCAG
>CAXAVL010000404.1:0-1622 GCA_963971905.1 uncultured Cellvibrio sp. | reverse complement strand
GCTGCGCGTAACCAACATTCGCGAACATCAAGGCGCTAAAAAACAACGCACAACGCACCCTATCGGATCGGCGAACAGATCTAGCAAATAACGCATTCATAATGGTCTCCCCAGAATTAAAATATCGCCATCATTTGAGTAGTTTTTCGGCGATACAAGAAAATGCGCAGCCCATAGCTGAGTAATAGCTATGGGCATACGCATCAATACAAGCAAAGGATAATAGGCGACAGGTAGGAACTTACAAGTTTAACATTTGTTTACAAAATCAAACATTTAGACTCAAATGTGCAAAAAAATCCGCGCCCGTTATCGGGCGCACCTTAACAATTCTGAAGTTATTTTTTATCAGGGCAAAAAAGAATAGACGCGGAGTTAATACAGTAACGTAAACCTGTAGGCTGAGGGCCATCGGTAAATACATGACCAAGATGGCATTCGCATGTGCGGCAGACCACCTCTGTGCGCACCATATGATGACTGGTATCCAAGTGTTCGCCTATTGCGGTTTTGCTTACCGGTGCATAGAAGCTGGGCCAGCCACACCCAGCATCGAATTTTGTATCCGCATCAAATAAAAGTTCACCGCAGCAGCGACAGCGATAATCCCCCGCATTGAACTCATTCCAATACTCACCGGTAAAGGGGCGCTCGGTGCCCTTTTCACGACAAATCCGGTATTGCTCTGGTGTTAGTTTTTCACGCCAGTCATTTTCATTAAATTTTTCGTTATCAGCCATAAGGATTTCCTTGACAGATCAACTAGTTAAGGTCGATTATTCGAGTGTTTTTCAACCGCAATCACGCATGACCGCATTCAAGGCATCTTACTGCAAATGAACCCGATTAAGAAATCCGACAAACTCAACGGAGTCTGTTACGACATACGCGGCCCAGTATTGGAGCACGCCAACCGCCTTGAAGAAGAAGGCCATAGAATCCTCAAGCTGAACATTGGCAACCCTGCCCCATTTGGCTTTTCTGCGCCAGATGAAATCATTCAGGACGTTATTCACAACCTGGTGAATGCCGAAGGTTACACCGCCTCCAAAGGTTTGTTTGCCGCACGCAAAGCAATCATGCACGAATGCCAGCGCCTGCAAATTCCTAGTGTGGATATTGAAGATATTTTTCTCGGCAATGGCGCCAGCGAACTCATCGTCATGGCTATGCAAGCTCTGTTGAATAATGGCGATGAAGTATTAGTACCGGCGCCTGATTATCCGCTCTGGACGGCCGCCGTAAACCTTGCGGGTGGCAAAGCACGCCACTACTTATGCGATGAACAAGCCGATTGGTTTCCCGATCTCGCGGATATGGAAAGCAAAATTACTGACCGCACCCGTGGCATAGTGGTAATTAACCCTAACAACCCAACCGGTGCCGTTTACAGCAAAGAATTGCTGGAGGCAATTGTTGAGCTTGCCCGCCGTCATAACCTGATTATTTTTGCCGACGAAATTTACAGTAAAATCCTGTACGACGACGCCGAATTTATCCCCATGGGAAGATTGGCGCAGGACGTTCTCTGCGTTACTTTTAACGGTCTATCCAAGGCTTATCGTCTTGCAGGTTTCCGCTCCGGCTGGATGGTGATTAGCGGTGCAAAACACCGCGCACGC
>CAXAVL010000403.1:0-1701 GCA_963971905.1 uncultured Cellvibrio sp. | reverse complement strand
CGTATTCACAGCCCCGCGGTAGTGCGCGTAGTGCCCAGCACTGAAGCGCGCTCTTGTTTGTATTACCTCACCGACTATATTCCCGGCCCCACGCTCACTCAATTATTAAAAGAGCGCGGCATTTTATCGATTCTGGACGCAGTGGAACTGACCGAAGGATTAATTCGCGGCATACGCGCATTTCATCGCAAAGAAACCCTGCATCAGGATTTAAAACCGGACAATATTGTGATCAGCGCCAAAGGCCCGATGGTAGTCGACTTTGGCTCCTGCTGGGTGGCGGGTGTACAGGAGGCGGGCACCCCCTTCACACGGGATAATATTCTCGGCACGCTCGATTACTCTGCACCAGAATACCGCTACGGCGGCAAGGCCAGCGACAAGTCCGATCAGTTTTCACTGGCGGTATTGCTCTATGAAATGCTGACCGGAAAACTGCCCTACGGCGCGGCCTATAGCAAAGCCACTGATTTAAAAAGCTTTCAAAAGTTGCGCTATATATCGGCGATGAAATACAACCCGCTGGTGCCCTACTGGCTCGACAAAGCCATGGAAAAAGCCCTGAGTATTTATCCCAGCAGCCGCTATGAGGCACTCTCGGAATGGCAGCAGGATTTAAAACGCCCCAACCCCAACTGGCTCAGCCCACGCGCGCAACCATTGCTGGAGCGGCACCCGGATAAAGTCTGGAAAATAATCGCCATCAGCGGTTGGATTGCGGCAGCCATCGCATTTTTCTCGCGCCAGTAACAATCGCGGCGTCAGGTTGTGATTTACATAGTCCCTGGCGCCTGAATTTTCTGTTAGTCTCTGTGCGAATAACAATCACCCTATAGCGACCCATCACCGACCGTCGCTGTTCGCACAGGGACTTACTACCATGACCATCCAACGCGCCCTGATTGTGGATGACTCCACTACCGCACAATACCGGCTCAAAAAAATGCTGCGCCGCTACCCGCTCGATATAGATATTGTCGATTCCGGTGAAGCCGCACTGCGCTATCTCGCCCGCCATGCCCCCGCCGTTATCTTTATGGATCACCTGATGCCCGGTATCGATGGGTTCCGCGCACTGCAGATTATTAAATCCAACCCAGACACCGCGATGATTCCGGTAATTATGTACACCTCCAAAAGTGGCGATGTATATACCGGACAAGCGCGTGCACTCGGCGCGATAGATGTAGTGAGCAAAGACAGTATCAACGCCACCGATTTATCCAAAGTGATGAAGGCAATTCATATTTACCCCACCGCTGGCACCCCTGAAAACGACAGTATTGAAAGCGCAGAATTGATCGCCGCCGCCAATCAAGTCACTGCCAGTAATTCAGCGGAAACCAACGCCCAGCAACTGGAGCGACGCACCTCATCGCTTGAGCAAGCGCGCAATTTGGATCTACGCCTGAGCCATATGGAACACAGTTTGGAAGATAACCGCCGCTTTATTACCTCTCGCGTTGTGCGTGAACTACAAGGATTGCGTCAGGTTATGCGGCAGGAATTTAGCGATCTATTGCAGCAGCAAACTGCAGCTCCCGCTCCTGCCGCACCAACACCACCGGCAGAAACACCTTCCAGCAATTCAGGCTGGTCAGTGTTCGCAATTTTTTTATCCGTAATTGCACTGGCTGTAATCGCTTATGTTTTACTGTCGATCAACAATCACCTCAATAACAGTCAAATCCAATAGGAAGC
>CAXAVL010000402.1:0-1848 GCA_963971905.1 uncultured Cellvibrio sp. | reverse complement strand
GAGCCGATGAGCGCGGTGTAAAACAGCAGCGTGATGGCCTTTTCGGTGCTGGCGAGCAGGCGGGACAACAATTGGTAAGTGGCATTGGCCGCTGCTGCCCCCAGTGCAAACATAATGCCTATCGCATCTAATCCTCCGCCAGGGCGAGCAATCAGCAATACACCGATAAACCCCGTCACTATCGCCGCCCAGCCCCATGTCCCTATTCTTTCTTGCAGCATTGAGCCTGCCAATAGTGCCACGAGTGTGGGGGCGAGAAAGTTGATCGCGGTAGTCTCTGCCAGCGGCATTCGGTGTAGTGCCATGCCCATGCATAGCGAAGCAATGCATAACACCACAGCACGTGCAATCACCAGCCCGGTGCGCTGAGTGTGGATAAGCTGAGCCGAGTGGCGCGGTGCCAGAATCATCACCATCAACAAAAAATGGACGATGTAGCGCATGGCCACCACAAATGGCACGTTGTAATGAATGGTCAGGTATTTGGTGGTGCTGTCCATGCAAGAGAACAAAAATAATCCAGCGGCGGCAAGGAGAAATCCTTTAAGTGCATTGTGTTGCAGTGGTGTTGTGATATGCAGGGCTTTGGTTGGCGCGGGTTGCCCTGCAGGGGAGTTACTCATTGCTGTATTCCGATAGTGAAGCTAAATATAAATCATATTAATGATAGCAGTAATGCCAGGGGAAGATTAGCTAAAAACAGCCAAGCAAATTATTTACCTAAGCTCCAAAATTCATTTGTAGTCGTTCCAACCTGAGAGCTAATCAATGCTTTTTCGCTAATATAAAAAACCCAGCGCAAGGCTGGGTTTGTGTTCTAGTCAAATGCTGGTTTGGTTAGAAGCGAATCGTACCCTGTACCGCGACGCTGGCGGGGCGTTCGTAAAAAGCGTAATAGCCAGAACTTGTATCGGCGGTAAGGGTTGTAGCCACCGGCAAACCATTTGCATAAGTCACAACAGACTCATCCGTCAGGTTTTTCCCAATTAGCGCCAGCTCCCATTTGTCATCATTTCCGCTCAGTGCGATACGCGCATTGATTTTGGTGTAGGACGGTTGTTCAAATTTGGGGTCTAGCGATGGTGTGGTTAAATATTCGGAGCTGTAAATCACATCGAGCGTATTGACCAGTTTCAAGCCGTTGCTGAAGTTGATGGTGTAATCGACGCCGACATTGCCTTGTATTTCCGGCGTGAACTCGCGGCGCTGACCGGTTGCGTCACAGATTTTATCGCCGATCGGTTCAATATTATCCACTTGGCCGAAATAGCATTGTGAATTTTTAAAGTCGGTGTATTCAAAATCAATAAACGCAACCCCGCCGCGCACTAGCACATCGTCAGTGAGTGCCCAGCGTCCATCTACTTCCAAGCCTTGTACTGTTGCTTCACCGGCATTGGTAACGTTGAAGCTTACGCCGCCATCGAACTGGCTGGTTTGCATATTGGTGAACTCTGAGCGGAATAGCGCAACATTAAGTTCAGCTGCTCCTCCAGCTAATACAAACTTCCCGCCAATTTCGTAGTTAGTAACTTCTTCATCTTCAAACTCAAAAGTCCCTTCAATGGGTTTGATAGTGACTGTGGCGGGGGTGGTGGATGTGTCGGTGGTAATATTAAATGCGTTATTAACGGTTGGATCAGGATGCGCGTTCGCACGAACATCAAAGCCACCTGACTTAAAGCCTGTTGTATAGCTGGCGTAAATCATATCGGTACCGTTCAGGTCATGCTGAAAGGTGATCTGCGGGGTCAAGCTCGACTCGTCTCTATCTCCTTTAATAGGGTCGTAGGGTTCAACCTTGAAAACTCCCCATAGCCGGTTATAGGCATCATTGGGGGTTCCCAA
>CAXAVL010000401.1:0-1868 GCA_963971905.1 uncultured Cellvibrio sp. | reverse complement strand
TTCGTCCGCTTTCTTAACCAGAGTGTTAGCGCCTACGCCGATTTCACATTGGCCAGCGTTCGCCACTTCGTGGTGGTGAATCTCAATTTCCAGGCCCATAGCTTCCATCGCGTTACACATAGCGCCGCGAATGTCGTGCAGTGAGTCAACTGGAGCAACTGGGAAGTAACCGCCTTTTACGCGTGGAGCGTGGCCGTGCTTACCTTCAATATCATCACCTGACGACCAAGCTGCTTCTTCAGATTTGATTTTGTAGAAAGCGCCGCCCATTGAGCTGTGGAAGTGAACGCTGTCGAAGATAAAGAATTCTGGCTCTGGACCAAACAGGGCAACATCACCCAAACCAGTAGACTTCAGATACTCTTCAGCGCGCAGACCGATAGAGCGTGGGTCGCGGTCGTAGCCTTGCATGGTGGCTGGCTCAACGATGTTACAGCGAATGTTGATAGTCGCTTCATCGTAGAATGGATCCAATACCGCAGTTGAATCGTCCGGCATCAGGATCATGTCTGAGTCGTTAATACCTTTCCAACCAGCAATAGAAGAACCGTCAAACATTTTGCCATCAACGAAGAAACTGTCGTTTACAACGTGTGAAGGGAAAGTAACGTGCTGCTCTTTGCCTTTAAAGTCGGTGAAGCGCAGGTCGATCCAGCGAGCTTCGTGTTCTTTGATCAGGTCTAAAGTCTTAGACATTGAATGCCTCCAAGTTGTAATAGCCCGAAGGCTACGGATTGTGAAAGTTGTTATTACGGCCAATAAACAACCCTAAAGAGGGTGGCTTACCTGAAAATTTTCCCACTTCATCCGGGCTCGCGACTCATTTCGGTGAGCGGGGCAAGACTAGGGTGTCAGAAAAGGGGCAAAATATATGCCATTTAAGGAAAATAGCAATAAGCGTTTAAAAATAAGGCTTCCCGGCGATAAGGCAACGCTACAGAATACACCAAAGCACCAAAATAGAGCGCAAAAACTCCTTATTGCACCAGAATAAAGCAGCGAAGGTTAAATCTTGGCAGCCCGTTTTACCCCACAGCAACACCCGCGCTAGTGTGCCAGCAGCATGCGCCAAATTGCATCACTTTTATGGCAAGCAAACGACAAAATCCAATCAAGAAAATAGTTTTACAGTTGATTAGCTTTTAACTAAGCAACCCATAGTAATTATCTATAAGCTGACTATCGAATGGCGCAAAAAATCCCTGTAGCGTGCGCCCTTCGTCAAACGGACGATAAGGCAAATTTACAAATCCTAATAAGAAGCAAGGGCTTAGCAAGATGCACATGACCACAACCGAAATATTCCTGATCGCGATGGTGATTATTTTTACTGTCCCCTTCCTGATTTGGCGCCTCGGCAGAACCGACTACTGGGCGCCGCTAGTTGTAGTGCAGATCATTATGGGCATAGTGCTGGGTCCCGGGGTACTGGGTAAGGCGTTCCCCGAGTATTACAGCTTTGTCTTTAATCCAGACGTTATCAAATCGCTCAATGGCATTGCCTGGTGGGCGGTAATGATTTTTGTCTGGATCGCCGGTATTGAGCTAGATCTGAAAAAAGCTTGGCAATACAAGCGCGAAAGCGGCATCACCGCCGGTCTCGCACTGGGCACACCGCTGCTGTTTGGCTGCGGCGCAGCAATCCTAATGATGAGTTTTAGCGATGGCTGGGTTGGCCCAAATGGCCTGACCTGGCAGTTTATTCTCGGTGTCGGCATGGCTTGCGCGGTAACCGCACTACCCATTCTGATTCTGTTTATGGAGAAAATGGAAATCCTGCGCCAGCCCATCGGCCAGCGGATTTTGCGTTACGCCAGCCTTGATGACATCGCCATTTGGGGCGTGCTCGCCCTGATCCTGCTGGATTG
>CAXAVL010000400.1:0-1911 GCA_963971905.1 uncultured Cellvibrio sp. | reverse complement strand
GCACACCACATCAACCAAACCGCGTATTGTTGTTGTCGGCGGCGGCGCTGGCGGCCTTGAATTGGCCACCAAACTGGGCGATAAGCTCGGCCGCAAAAACAAAGCAGAAATTACCTTGATCGACCGCAATACCACCCATCTGTGGAAACCTTTGCTGCATGAAATTGCGGTGGGCACTATGGATGAGGATGTAGATGCAGTGAGTTATCGCGGCCACGCCAACGCGCACCACTTTTTCTTTCGCGTAGGCAGCATGATCGATCTGGACCGCGAAACTCGCGAAGTCGTATTAGCACCCATGCAAGATGAAGACGGCGTAGAATTTTTACCCTCTACGCGTATTCCTTACGATTATTTAATTCTTGCGCTCGGTTCTATCTCCAATGACTTTAATACCCCCGGCATTAAAGACCACTGCATATTTCTCGATAGCCCCAGCCAAGCCCATCGATTTCATACCAAATTGCTCAACCGCTTTTTGCGCATTCAACGCTTAACCGGCGCAGAAGATTATGTGCGCATCGCGATTGTCGGCGCCGGCGCAACCGGAGTAGAACTCTCTGCTGAACTGCATCACGCAGTACATGAAATTCACAATTATGGTTTTAATGCAATTTCTAACGATCACTTGAAAGTAACAATCGTCGAAGCAGGCCCCAGAATTTTACCTGCGTTACCCGAGCGTATTTCCGCTGCCGCACACAGTGAGCTGACTAAAATTGGGGTTGATATCAAACTCAACACCATGATCACTTCCGCCACTAAGGAAGGTCTTCACACCAAAGACGGACAATTGATTGAAGCTGATTTAATGGTCTGGGCCGCAGGTATTAAAGTGCCGGATTTTATGGCAAATATCGCGGGACTCGAAAGCAATCGCATCAACCAATTACACGTAAATGAATTTTTACAAACCACCCGCGATGCCACAATTTTTGCAATCGGTGATTGCGCCCAGTTCACCAATCCCGATGGCTCTCGCGTACCACCACGCGCACAATCTGCACATCAAATGGCAAGTGCGTGTTATAAAAATATTGTTGCACTACTCAACAACAAACCATTGAAAGCCTACAAGTACACTGACTACGGCTCACTCGTGTCGCTCGCCAGCTATTCCACCGTCGGCAACCTGATGGGCAACCTCAGCAGCGGCAGCGTATTTATCGAAGGCCGCCTCGCGCGCATGGTGTATGTTTCGCTTTATCGCATGCACCAAATTGCTATTCACGGTTTTATCAAAACTGGATTGGTAATGGTGGGTGGCAGATTAAATAAATGGTTGCGTCCACGATTGAAGTTGCATTGATTTAAATCCTCCCCCTTTTTTCAAAGGGGGGATTCGCTTTTACCCAAATTAAAATTTTATCTCGGGCTCCGCCCGAAATTTATCGATATGGAAATTAACCCAATGTCCTACCCCTACCTCAGCGACTTAATCAATCATCTGTTTGGAACCAACATCCAACTCCCCATTGCCATGTTCGGTGCATTCGTTGCGCTGGCCATTATTACCGCCGCATGGGTAGGCAAAAAAGAAGTTATCCGCTTCGAACAACTAGGCAAGCTTCCTAGAGTAGTCACCTCAGGCATTAACCCCATTGCCACGCACTTATTAATATCTGACCTTGCAACGATATGCGCGATATTCGGTGTAATTGGCGCACGCATTTTTCATCTGCTCGAATATCCGCGCGAATTCCTCCAAGATCCAGTCGCGATGATTTTTTCACGGGATGGCTTTTCAATTTACGGCGGACTTATTTTAGGAGCTATCGCAGGTGCAGTATTTTTAAAGAAGCGCGCAGTACCTATTATCCCAATGTTGGATGCTTTAGCACCGTCCATTATTTTAGGCTACGGTATTGGACGCATGGGCTGTCAGATATCTGGCGACGGTGATTGGGGCAC
>CAXAVL010000399.1:0-1937 GCA_963971905.1 uncultured Cellvibrio sp. | reverse complement strand
AATTCCAGCGCCTGGGTGGTCAAATCCCTCGTGGCGTCTTAATGGTTGGCCCTCCGGGTACCGGTAAAACCTTGCTGGCAAAAGCAATTGCGGGTGAAGCTAAGGTGCCTTTCTTTTCTATTTCCGGTTCTGATTTTGTTGAAATGTTTGTCGGTGTTGGTGCAAGCCGTGTGCGCGACATGTTTGAGCAGGCTAAAAAGCAGGCGCCGTGCATTATTTTTATCGATGAGATCGATGCTGTCGGTCGTCATCGCGGAGGCGGTCATGGTGGTGGTCACGACGAGCGCGAACAAACCCTGAACCAATTATTGGTTGAGATGGATGGTTTTGAAGGCAATGATGGCGTCATCATTATCGCGGCAACTAACCGCGCTGATGTATTGGACAAGGCCTTGCTGCGCCCGGGTCGTTTTGACCGTCAGGTTTATGTTGGTTTGCCCGACATTCGCGGTCGCGAGCAAATCCTTAAAGTTCACATGCGCAAAGTGCCTATCGATGAGCGTGTTAGTGCGTCGGTTATTGCTCGGGGAACACCAGGTTTTTCTGGTGCTGAATTGGCAAACCTCGTCAACGAAGCGGCGTTGATGGCTGCGCGCGGCAACAAGCGTTTAGTCACCATGGAAGATTTTGAAAAAGCGCGCGATAAAATCATGATGGGCGCCGAGCGCAAATCTATGGTGATGAGCGAAAAAGAGAAAGAAAATACTGCTTACCATGAAGCTGGTCACGCCATTATTGGCTGTATGGTGCCAGAGCATGATCCCGTGCATAAAGTCTCGATTATTCCCCGTGGCCGGGCTTTGGGTGTAACGCACTATTTACCCGAAGAGGATAAGTACAGCTACAGCAAACGCGCCCTAGAATCCAGCTTGTGCAGTCTTTTTGGCGGTCGAATCGCGGAAGAGATGACATTGGGCTTGGATGGCGTTACCACTGGCGCTTCTAACGATATTGAGCGCGCAACAAGCTTGGCGCGCAATATGGTGACTAAATGGGGTTTGTCGGCTAAGTTGGGCCCACTTCACTATGGTGAAGAAGAGGGCGCTTATCCGGGCATGGCAACGCAGCAATATTCTGGTGAGACATCCAAGCAAATCGACGAAGAAGTTCGCCGTATTATTAATGAATGTTATGCACGTGCAACAAAAATCCTGGAAGATAACCGCGATATCCTTGAGGCGATGAAAGATGCGTTGATGGAATATGAAACTATCGACTCTGATCAAGTAGCTGACTTAATGGCTCGCCGCAAAGTGCGCCCGCCGCGTGAGTGGAATGATGATGACTTCAATAGTCATCTGCGCGATAAAGATGTTCCGGGTGAAAACCCAGCGGGTCCTATTGGCGGACCAGCAAATACTCATTAAGTATTTGCGTTAAATATCAACAACAACCCCGAGCTTGCTCGGGGTTGTTGTTTTATTCCTCGCAAGGTTTTAAAAAAGCATTCGAAACGCTCAGGGTATATATGCAATTTCCTCCATCCTCACTTAATTGCGGCCAGCATCTACTGGATATTTCTCGCCCGGTGGTGATGGGAATTCTGAATGCCACGCCCGATTCCTTTTCAGATGGCGGCAGTTATTACTCGGGTAATACGCTCTCGTTAGACCTTGTTGTTCGCCGTGCTGAGCAGATGTTGGATGAAGGAGCGAAGATCATTGATGTGGGGGGCGAGTCGACCCGCCCTGGTGCGGTCGCTGTGTCCGAGCAAGAAGAGTTGGATCGCGTGGTTTCCGTGGTATCGGCGCTGGTTGATAGGCTTGGTGCTTTGGTTTCAGTTGATACCAGCACTGCGATTGTGATCACTGAGTCCGCTAAAGCGGGCGCGAGTCTTATTAATGATGTGCGCGCATTGCAAAGAGAAGGGGCGCTGGCCGCAGCTGCCGCCACGGGTTTGCCTGTTTGCCTTATGCATATGCAGGGGCAGCCAGATA
>CAXAVL010000398.1:0-1958 GCA_963971905.1 uncultured Cellvibrio sp. | reverse complement strand
GAATTGCTCCTCGTACATCACTTTAAAACTATCACCTTTTTGAATATCCAGCGCGAAGTCGATATCCCAACCAAAAATATTGGCCAGCTCCATTGTCAGGTTGCTGGGCATGCCCGCGCGTTTACCTGCCATATAAAGAGAACTGTCGATAGATGCTTGACGGAACGCATACTTGATGTCTGGCTTTAGGGCAATTTCTTTGCCGGTAAACCCTTTTGCGCCGCGAGTGAAGTGCAGACTATTTAGTTTATCGATCGTATAGTTCAGGCTCTGTAATTGATCGTTTTCTACCAAAAAAGCCATTTTTTGGCCTGGACGAATATTGCGTAAGTCTTTGGCGTCTTTTGCATCGCTAAACAATTCATAAATACTGCGATCGTTTAGGCCTGCGCGTTTGAATAAAATTGATAAATTGTCGCCGTTTTGTATAGTGAACTCTTTCCACTGTGGTGCGACAGGTTCAATCTCGCGGCTACTTGCGGGCTCAGGAGTCGCAGCGAGCGATTGGATAATGGTTTCAACTGCTGGTACGGCGATTGGCGTTGCTTGAGTTTCTATGCCTTGTATTTCTAGCCCGGGGATGTTCTTGCTTTGCGTGCTTACAATTGCGGAGTCGGACGGGGAGCTACTGCCTAAAATGGCTACTAATCCTGCAGATAGTGCCACAGCGGCCATGAGGTGCCCGCGCGGCAGATGTTGAAACAGGGTCGATCGAATGATCGTGTAGTAACTTTTTATTGGAGGCATCGGAAAATATAGTCGCAATTCTTTTATAGATAAGTGATCCAAGAGACAACATTTATAGCAGAAAAAAACGCCATTAACACCCCAAAATTTCATCTTACTGCAACAAGCGCCTGGTTTTGTCTTGTAATTGGGGGAAGATGAGGTATCTTTGCGCGTTTTTGTTCCTAATCGATACATTTTTACAAGCTTGATTGGTGCGTTATGACAGCTATAGATACTAATTTCCTGCAAGAGTTGCAGGAGCGCGGGCTTATTGCTCAGATCGCTGGGGGGGATGCTTTTGCCGAACACCTCAATTCCGGTAGCCGCACGCTTTATTGTGGCTTTGATCCTACGGCGGACAGCTTGCATATCGGCAGTTTGGTTCCTCTATTGATGTTGAGGCGTTTCCAGTTGGCCGGTCATAAACCGATCGCGCTGGTGGGCGGTGCGACTGGTCTAATTGGCGATCCAAGCTTTAAGGCGCAAGAGCGCAAGCTTAATACGTCTGATGTTGTTGCCAATTGGGTGGATAAATTAAAGAAGCAAGTTAGCCAATTTATTGATTTTGATTGCGGCAGTCAGTCTGCTGAAGTAGTTAATAATCTGGATTGGGTTGGAAAAATGGATGTGCTGAGTTTTCTTCGCGATGTAGGTAAGCATTTTTCCGTTAATAACATGATTAATAAAGAGTCCGTGAAGCAGCGCCTCGATCGTGAAGGTGAGGGCATCTCTTTCACTGAGTTCACTTATATGCTGCTGCAGTCCTATGATTTTGCCGAGCTCTATACGCGCAATAGTTGTACTTTGCAGATTGGGGGTAGCGATCAGTGGGGCAATATTACTGGCGGCACTGATCTGACGCGCCGTATGCATGGGGCGCAGGTGTTTGGCTTGACTATGCCGTTGGTAACAAAATCAGATGGCACAAAGTTTGGAAAAACGGAAACGGGTACTGTCTGGCTGGATGCTACAAAAACCTCTCCTTATGCCTTCTATCAGTTCTGGCTGAACACCGCGGATGCAGATGCCTACAAGTTCCTGCGTTACTTCACTTTTCTTTCTGTGGCGCAAATTGCTGCCATTAAGGCAGAAGATGCGGCTCGTCAAGGTAAGCCTGAGGCGCAGCGCATTTTGGCGGAAGAGGTTACGCGGCTCGTTCATGGCGACGCCGGCCTGCAGGCTGCCCAGCGCATCACGCATGCCGGCAAGCGCCAGGCGGAGCGAAACGC
>CAXAVL010000397.1:0-2046 GCA_963971905.1 uncultured Cellvibrio sp. | reverse complement strand
ACGTGATTCGCAGCGAAGACTTCGCTCTAGCGATAGAAACGCTGGCCGGCTACCGCGTCGAGAGCGACAGCAACGTGCTGGAGCTGAACGATGTGTTTAACAGCTAAATCACTAAAACGCCTTAATTTTAAGGAATTTTTACAAAGCCCTTGCACAAGCCCAACCTCATCCCTATAATGCGCGACCTGTCTTGAGGAACAAGACAACCAGTCAATTGCGGGTCGGGCTCATAACCCGAAGGTCGTAGGTTCAAATCCTGCCCCCGCTACCAAATATTTAAAAGGCGAATCAAGCACTTAGCTGATTCGCCTTTTTTTTCACCAAGGGAGATCGTGCCTGTGACAGTTTTTAGAAATACGCTTTAGTCCGGCTTGAGGAAAATAACCTCAAGGCGTCGACAATAGCTTTAGATTATTTGAAAATATCGAAGATAGTAACTTGTTACAGATTCTACGCTATGAGATATTGAGTTAGGGCTCAAAATAACACAAAGGTCAAAGCTGCAATTGGTCGAGGCATTAAAATGGGCAAGAACAGAGACAAATAGTCACTAGACGCATTTAAGCGCCTTTACACTGTGAAAGGTGACGGAATCGCAGAGCTTAAGCTCACTCGCCTCGCAAACTCGCAAGAGGCTAACAAACTTTTTGCAGAACTACGCTCCAGAAAAATTGTTACCCAACAAAAACCAGCAGATATAACCGCGTAAAAATTACTTCCGCTAAAAATAAAAAATGCAAAACAGTTAGGCTCTACCCCATAAACGGGGGATGGCATTCATCTCACCCGATTGATAATACCGTCCCATCCACAATGGACGAGCACCCTCAATCGGTAATTCTCAAAGTTTCTAAAACCATACGCTCTGCGTGACATCATTTCCATTTTGGTATGAAAGCCCTCGGTAATGCCGTTGGTTTTACTGAACCGCCACATGGCAACGATGGGCTCCAACCAGGAGCGTAATGTCTTGGCCAGCGCTCTGAGCGGGCTATCATCCAGCTCACCCAGCAACCTTAAAAACCCCGGCAGTTTCTGCTTTGCATGATGCCTGGTCACGGTTTTTAGCAACATATAGCGCACCAGCTTTTGCTTGGCGACATACAACGCCTGTAGCACCGGAAAGGCGGCCAGATAGCGCATCAGATTGGCGTGCTGCTCATCACCTAAGCGCCACTGATGGCGACGCATCAAGCTCAGCAGGCCACGGTTCTTACGACCTTCTGAATCGTACTGCTGCCAGACCTTTAAAAAGTGCTGGTTGATCAACCTGACCACGTGGAATCGATCGGATACAATCGTGGCTTGCGGGAAGTAGCGCCGCGCAATACTGCGGTAAGTCTCGGACAAATCCATGACCACCACTTTGACCTGGTCTTTGCCGTTAAGCCTGCGTAGATAGTGTCTTAAGCTGGGTTCAGAGCGCCCTAGCTTGACGTCAAACACCTTGTGATTACGCAGGTCGACGAAGGTCGTTGCGTAGCCACTTTTACGGCTGAAAAAATGCTCATCGATGCCCAAAACCTGAGGGCATGGCCGCTTGCGCATCTCCGATCGCTTCTGCTCGATGTGGTAGCGGTACCAGCGCTCTACCGTCGCTGGACTGATGGCGTGGGTCTTCGATAATTTACGTTGCGTGATGCCGCCGTCATGGGCTTCAAACACCTCCAGACGATACGCCTCTGAGGCTCGATATCGCGGCCGGATGCCGGTAAAGCAGTGCCTGAAATAGCGCCCGCAGGTGCGGCAATGATACTTGGGCACGCGCAAGTGCAAAGTCATCACCTGATTGCCCTGACGGGTGTGCTTGACGGTTCTGGCGTAACTGGCTTTTATGCGCAAGTTGGTGCTGTGGCAGTGTTTGCATGACGGCCGGTTCAACGGCCTTGCCCAAACCTCGATACCGCGCTGCCGGTCGACGTGTTCGATCTCTAACTCAGATAAGCCTACAATGGTTCCTGCGTGGGACATCGGTCATTCTCCATTAAGTGATCTCGCAAAATCATCTTAATGAATGCCGGTGTCCCCCGTTTATGATGAAGAGCC
>CAXAVL010000396.1:0-2101 GCA_963971905.1 uncultured Cellvibrio sp. | reverse complement strand
AAGCTTGATTTTATGCCAGAAGACCGGAGAAGCATCAACTCCAGAGGAATTCAGTTTAAAAGAAATTTTTATTCATCTCAGGCATTGGCGCTTCATGTTGGCAGAAAAGATGTAATCATTAAATATGATCCCTTCAAAATGAAAAAAATATGGGCGTATATAGATAACAATTATATAGAAGCTGATTATGGCATGACCAGACCGGACATGAGCCTTGCAGAGGTGATGCTGGCGAGCAAGCCTACTAAGCAACCTCCTTGGCTAACCAGTGAGCAAGGTTACGCTGTTAGATTTGAAGCGGAAAAGCTGATCAGAAAGAGGAATGTCAGCAAAGCAAAAAAAGAGAATTATGAGCTGGCGAATTCTTATATTCCAGGACCGAGCTCCGAGGCGGAGCTTAGTGATGCGTCTAAGCTAGACGGACGCAAGTTTATTCCAACAATTTATCCGGTTAAGGAATAGACAATGACGGCTGAAGGCTTACGCAAAACCAGGCGAGAGAAATATTGCGGCGCATCTGATTTGAAACGTATCGAGGTGATTGGGCGCGATATTTGGATTAGTTGCCCCAGACATCAGAGTATAACTAAGACGGTAGATAATATTCTTAAGCTTAAGGATGTAGAGCCTGCTCCATGTATGCTTGTGTGCGGAGAGGGCGGGTTCGGAAAAACTGCGCTGATTAATGAACTGAAAATGTCTTCAAAAGACCGAAGTGAGGCAATTAGATTCATGTCTTTGGCAGATAATCCCGGAATGCTCAAATTTAGCGACCTCGTTATGAGCGCGTTAGTTGTGCCTATCTTACCCGGGCGAGCAACTACGAGAGCACTTTTGCCTCCAGACATCGTCAAATACGTACGTCAAAGTAATATTAGAGCTCTGATTATAGATGAAATGCAATCTTCTCTTACAGTCAGTAGAGGCGAGCAAGAGCGGAATCTGCTCTTGATCAAGGCATTGTCAGGAGCTCCTTATCGACTATCAATTATCGCTTTTGGCACCTCAGCTGCAAAAAATGCTTTGAGTGTCGATGCTCAACTCAGCCGCCGCTACGAAATCTTGGAGCTTCAGCGTTGGACGTTGGACGATGAGTTTCGAAATTTTCTGGCCTCTTGGGAAAACGAGCTACCGCTCAGAGAAGACTCAAGGCTATACAGAGATGATATAGCGAAGACATTGCTGCTTCACTCTAACGGCGTGATGGACTTTGTGGTCAAGGGCGTAAAATGGGCAGCTATACAGGCCGTATTGACCGGTGAGGAAAAGATAACCAAAGAACTGATTGAAAAGGGTTTTGCGACGCGTTGGAGTTACTAACTGTGCAACGATATTGGAAAGGTCCTCGTATTGTGCACGATGAAACAATCGCGTCCTGGACCTATCGCTGCGCTTATGATCCATCATGCGAGGTGATCACTACTCTTGATTTGGACGGATTAGTGTTCATACCCAAAGCACTGGACCTGAACTCAGGAAGTGATCTTTCGAACCCGTCGTTTGATTTTGACATATCAAATGAGCTATTTAAGAAAATTGTCAAACATTACAAGTTATCAGCCCAAGCTGTCGATAAGCTTTTCGGTTACGAACAAAAAAATCTCCTCGACCCAATGTTTCGCTCAGCCTACTGTGCAGAGTGTTTAAAGGATGATATTACTCATTTTGGCCTACCTGCGTGGCGTCGAAGTTGGTGCTACGTCCATGCTCCGTTTTGCCTCATACATAAACGTCTGCTCTCGGTGTCTGCAGATGTTAGTCCGGCTAAAGCATGCGCCGCTTTTGTTAGTCTGGATGAAAATCTTGGTGATTTTGGGAGTCGAAAGTTTCAAAGCGAAACGACACTCGTCTTAATCCGTAACTTTCTGGCTATTCGAGTTCAGCTCTGGATAAATCGTCTCTATGTTTTATCCAGAAATAACCTTACTCACCCGCACGCTAGGGAAATGTTACAGTGTGTCGATCTCTTACTTAAACGGCTGCTTCGAGTTCCGTCACGCAAATATAAACGGGGCTTGGCTAGATACTTGTTTGGTTATCGTCGGGATTCGTGGTATCCCGATTACGTCCCTGTTGATAAATTGGAAGATATAGGATGGTT
>CAXAVL010000395.1:0-2105 GCA_963971905.1 uncultured Cellvibrio sp. | reverse complement strand
CGCACCAGCAATCTGGTCGCCCGCCGCGCGAGCGATTTAGGCATCAACATTCTGGTGCAAGGGCGCGAAGATAAGTGGGATGCACTGCAGGAAATACTGCAGGAACATCCGTTTGATTTGAATGACATCGCCTTTATGGGCGATGACTGGCCCGACTTAACCGTGATGACCCGCGTCGGCCTCGCCTTGACTGTTGCCAATGCTCATCCAAGTGTTGTTAGCCGCGCTCATTGGCAAAGCACCGAGCGCGGTGGCGAAGGCGCAGTGCGCGCCGCGTGCGATTTAATCATGCAGGCACAGGGTACATTTGATGCGGCATTAGCACCCTTTTTAGCCTCTAACAGTGAAGTTTAGGTGATGGCTTTTTTGCAACGGATCTACAAAATCCACGAATATATTCCGGCGCCTTGGCTAATCGCCTTTGCACTGGTGATCTGTTTTTTTGCTTTCTCATTGCGCCAAAAAGCTGAATTGGCAAACCACGAATATGACCCCAGTGGTTTTCCACAATTTTATATGCAAGAGGTAAAAACCCGCGAATTTGATTCACAAGGCCGCCTGCATTATCAGTTATCGACACCGCAAATCACCCACTACCAATTAAATCCCGATGGCCCGTCAGATCGCGATTACACGCTGATCCAGCATCCGGATATGGCTTTTTACGATGCCGAATCCGCAGCGCCCTGGTTAGTCACCGCTGAAACTGGTCGCAGCGAAGCCAACGGTCAACTTATTCGCCTGCTGGATAATGTATTAATTCAACAGCAGACGCCGACGCAGGGATTGATTCAAATCACCACTAGCGAGCTGCGTGTGCGCGCCAGCGAACAATTCGCGGAAACCGACAAAGCTGTTAAGATGCGCAGCGCTAAAGGTCAGATAGATGCGATTGGTATGGATGCCGACCTGGCGCAGAGTCGGCTTCAGTTAAAGTCCCAGGTTAAGGCTGTTTATGATCCCCGCTAAATTTCGTTTTGTTTTATCCCCAATTGCAGTGGCAATCGCTGCATTTATCGCCAGCTATAGCACCACCAGCCTGGCTCTACCCAGCGACAAACATGAAACCATTCGCGGCTCAGCGGACAACCTTACTGTCGATCAAAAAAATGGGGTGGCGACCTATACGGGTTCGGTAAAAATTCAACAGGGCTCACTAGTGATTACTGCGGAGTCGATTGTGATTCACACCAACCCTGACAGCAGCGTGGAAAAAATGATCGCCTCCGGCAACCCGGCGCGCTTCCAGCAGCAGCCCGAAAAAGATCAAGGTGTCGTCACCGCCGCAGCCAAACAAATTACTTACACCCCCAGCAACGAGCATCTGGTATTAATCGAGGATGCATCAGTTGAGCAAAACGGTGCAGTGATGAGCGGCCCCCATATTGATTACGATTTAGTGAAAGAAGTGATGAAAGCAGCTGGCAATACCAGCGCATCCGGCACCGGCCAGCGAATCGAAATTGTGATTCCGCCGAAGACGAACAACACCGACCCAAGTGCTCCCACCTCATCATCCAACGCTGCGCAATAATACCTATGCCTACTCTGCACGCACGCCATCTGGCTAAAAGCTACAAAAAACGCAAAGTCGTTATCGACGTATCCATCACCGTTGAAAGCGGCCGCATTGTTGGTTTACTCGGCCCCAATGGCGCGGGTAAAACCACCTGTTTTTATATGATTGCCGGGCTGGTAGCTGCCGATAACGGCACAGTGTTGATTGACGACCGCGACCTTACCCAGCTCCCAATTCACGGGCGCGCGCGCGCAGGTATTGGCTATTTGCCGCAGGAGGCATCGATTTTCCGCAAGCTGAGCGTTGCCGATAACATCATGGCGATTCTGGAGACACGCAAGGATTTAGATAGCTTTCAACGTCAGGCAAAGCTCGAATCGCTGCTGAGCGAGTTCCATATCACCCACATCCGTGACAGCTTGGGCATGGCACTTTCGGGCGGTGAACGCCGCCGGGTAGAAATCGCCCGCGCGCTGGCCACCGACCCTAAATTTATCCTGCTCGATGAACCCTTTGCCGGTGTTGACCCCATCTCTGTCAACGACATCAAAGAAATTGTGCGCCACCTTAAAGATCGCGGCATAGG
>CAXAVL010000394.1:0-2145 GCA_963971905.1 uncultured Cellvibrio sp. | reverse complement strand
TACGTGTTTTCCGTACTGGTGCCATCATCCGCCACTATTGGAGACACATGGCTTAGAGCAAGAGCAACCTGCGATGCCTCGCTGGGAGGTGCCGACTGGCAGCGAACATGGAGCGACTGGGCTTGGGATGCAAAGGAAGGGGACATTAACTTAATGACCCCTACCGGCTGGCTCCACCAAGGAGAAGTAGAGGACTATAAGATTCGCATCAACAAGCAAGTGGTATCTGTTGCTGAGCCATCTGGACTGCTGTTGAGCCTGTTACTACTGCCCTTGCTTATTCGCCGCCGTGCAGCCAAAAACCAATAATAATTTCTAATCCACATTCTCTGAAGAATGCCTTTAGCCGCCTTCGGGCGGCTGTTCTGTATTCATCCGATGAGATTGCCTGCGGTACTCCGACGGCGTCATACCCACCATCCGTTTAAAAAACCGGTGAAAGGCCGATTGGCTGTTAAAGCCGGACTTGTAAAGTATATCCAGCACCGTATCGCCTGCGCACTGCGGCGATGCCAACAAGCGCTTGGCCTCTTCCACCCGCTGGCTATTGATAAACTCGAAAAAATTCTGCTGGTAGTGGGTATTGATAATGGTCGATAACTCGCGTGGTTTTACCCCGATCTGCTCGGCAAACCTATCCAAATTGACCTGACTTTCCAGATGTAAGCGCAATTCGCTAATTCCCCGCTCCACCGCTTGCAGCTTGTCATCCACCTGCGGTATCTCCTGCAGGCGATCTTTTTCCGGCTCCGCTATCACCACCAGGTCCTGCTGTACCAGCTCGCCGGTATTGCGCCAACCAAGCAGAAATAGCGCATTAATCAATAACACCGTTAAGTAGTTATTGATGATACCGAGTAAATCGTTAGTCTCATCACTGACATAACCACCCAGGAAATAGGCGATAAATGACCAAAGCCAGTGGATAAAAAATCCCCCCAATACCAAGTCGGCCAGACGCAACTCACGCTCGGAAATAGTGGAATACATCTGTTTGAGCTGTTGGCGCAACCGATATTCGGTGTAGAAACAGGCGAACACATAGATGAGCGGGGAGCATTTCACCAAAAACCAGACAAATGCCAGCGCTGCGCGATCACCCCCTGAAAGTGACTCCCAGTGCCAGGGTAACCAGTCATAGATGCTCAGGTCGTAGGCAAAAATCACCCCCACTGCCAGCAAGGCGGGCAGCAGATGAATGCCATTGCGCCAGTGCCGCAAGTCGATTTCTTGTGATAGGGAACGCAGATAAAAGAACAGCACCGGCCCCTGCAATAGCAGGCACGCTGATAGCAAAGCAGGTATCCAGGGGTAACTGGCAATCGCCATGGCTTGGAAGCTGGTATTCCAGATGATCAAGGTGGTGCTGAGCGTACCCACCACCAACAGGAAAAAAATCTGTAGCAGCCACCGTGGTTGCCGCCTGCCACCGGGCAGTACTCCTAGGGCAATGCAGAGCAACAAAGTTTCCAAAATGGTCAAGGCAATGACCACTTCATGCAGATTCAACAACAAGCTTTTCATTATTTTTATGCTCCGGCACTTCGCAAGCTAATTAGGTTGCACAACCCATGGATCCC
Source organism: uncultured Cellvibrio sp. (assembly GCA_963971905.1). Taxonomy (GTDB): domain Bacteria; phylum Pseudomonadota; class Gammaproteobacteria; order Pseudomonadales; family Cellvibrionaceae; genus Cellvibrio. Next base: position 565 of record CAXAVL010000394.1, on the reverse strand, counting down.
CGCACGGAGGGATGACGACGCCCTACTGAAGTGGCGAATTATCGCCGCAATCACCGCTGTTCAACCTGTCCCACTTTGCGATTTCGCTAAGTGGGGCTTCTCAGTTTTATACAAACCGCAAAAAACAGGAGGAATACTGACCCGCCCAGATGAAATAGTAGCCTGCATGCGGTGGACTGACACTGCAGATATAGAAAACAAAATGCTAACAATAACGATACGAGAGGCAAAAATGAAAAAACTCGCCAAGTCTGGCCTGCTCCCCCTTGCATTAATTTCATCCGGATTCTTACTCACTCAGGCTGCTCAAGCACAAACCTGCGGCTGGAATCAGGTATGGAAAGATGATTTCAACGGCACCGCGCTTGACCGCAATAACTGGTCGCTGGAGGTAAACGGCGATGGCGGCGGCAACGGTGAATTGCAGTACTACACCGACCGCCTCGAAAACATGTGGGTCAGCGGCGGCATGTTGAACATCAAAGCGATTCGCGAAGCCTATAACGGCAAGAGCTGGACCTCTGCCCGCCTGCGAACCAAAAATGCGCAAGACTGGACCTACGGC
>CAXAVL010000393.1:0-2165 GCA_963971905.1 uncultured Cellvibrio sp. | reverse complement strand
ATTTTTTTACTTGGTGCCCATGAAGTTGGAACGGTGAAGGCGTACCGGCGACTATTGGCACCAGGCAATACGGTAATTGATATCGGTGCAAATATCGGCAGTCATACGTTGCCACTCGCACAAATCGTTGGTCCAGACGGTCGGGTTGTTGCCGTTGAACCCACCGCTTATGCCTTTCAAAAATTAACCACTAATCTTATGCTAAACCCCGATATTCAGAAACGTGTGACAACTCTCCAGGTGATGTTGGCAGAATCAGCATCGATTTCAGTGCCAAAAGCGCTACCTTCCAGTTGGCCTATGGCAGGTGGAAAGGATGTCCATCCTTTGATGCGCAGCCTTGAAAAAAGCACTGATGGTGCCTCAGTAACAACTTTAGATGCGATCGTTGAGACTCTGAATTTGAATGAAATTGACTTTATTAAATTGGACGTTGACGGTTATGAGGTGAATGTTTTGCGCGGTGGAATGGAAACCCTTTCGCGTTTCAAGCCCCGCATTATGGTGGAATTGGCTGACTATACCCTACGCGCACAAGGCGTCAGTCTAGCAGATTTGTTAGATATTTTCCTGACATTTAACTATAAGCTTTTCACCGTAGACATGAAGCGCGCATTGCCCGCGAACAAAACTGCATTGATCGCGATGATCCGAGATGGTGAAAGCCTGAATGCGCTCGCTTTACCTCAGGATGACCCTCTCCGTCGTTAAACGGATTTCACGTTCCTCCTCGGTTTTCTTACTCGCATGTCCAAAAACAGGCTAGTCTTTACTCTTAATTTCTTCGCTTGAACTGCTCAGAAGGTTGTCCAATGCGTATTGCTGTCTATCGTGCTGCCGCAATCAATCGAATTCTGAAACTCATCGGACTATATAATGTTCATCCGTATCCTGCGCTGCCGCCAAACGTAAAAATAAGCACCTTTCAGTCGCATCTTACTGAATATGAGCTTTTGACCAGACTCTTACCTGCACCCACAATAAATGATGCGGAACTAGTCAAAGAATGGCAAATCACGGCGCGTGCAAAACTGGCCGCCCTGATGGGGGTTGACCAAGTACGAGATCGTCCATCCGTCACTGCATTTGTTCAGAGACCAAACCCCGCCGAGAATATATCTCGCTACACAGCCTATTTGCGTGTTCGGCCCAATTGCGACATTTCGGTTCACTTACTCCTTCATCAAAATATTGATTTAAAAAAGAAACTTCCCATTTTTGTTTACTTAGCAGGCTCCACATCCGGGATCCATCTCGCTTGGGGCGAAGCAAAAGTGCCAATCGATCACGATCGACTCTCAAAAGACTGCGCAATTGGATTACAAGCTGCAGAACGGGGATACCTTGTCTTATGCATTGAACAACTGGGATTTGGAGAAAGGGCCGAACGAATGCTGAATCCCCGCTCGGCTTCCCGAACTTTGGACGCCCATGCACATGCGCTTCTTCTCGGTAGGTGCTTAATGGGGGAAAAAGTGCTCGATGTGATGAGTTCGCTTGATTGGTTAACCTCCTCCGAATTCACAGCGACTACCAATTTGCAGATCAATTTTGAGTCTATATTTGCTTATGGACATTCCTCTGGTGGATCTGCCGCACTTTATGCAACAGCCTTGGACGTCCGAATTCAAGGCCTATTGGCCAGCGGCTGCATTGGACAAATCCGAGACACCATCGCCGCTAGACGGTCGCCCGATGGGGACAGTATTATTCCTGGAATTCTACGATTTTTTGAGATGAGCGATATTATCGCATTGATCGCCCCACGACGCTTTGTGGGGTTGTCGGGCGATCAGGATCATATCTTCCCTTATGCAGGCGCTGAAGAATGCATTAGGGCGGCGCAAAATTCCTATCAAGCACTTGATGCCTGGGATAGCCCTGTTGCAATCAAGGTCAATGGCCCTCACCAATACTATGCCGCTGACAGTTGGCGTGCCTGGGATACTATTATTCACCCGGAAAGGCTTCAGAAAGACTAAGACTCTGCTTTCGTTAAAATCACTAGAGAGACCCTGCTCGCGAATCCTTGACCACCTAGTGCGAGTGGCGTAGCTAGGCCGCATCATTATTGCAAAGGACATTTCAGAATGAAATCGGCATTGATCACGGGGATTACGGGTCAGGATGGGTCATATCTGGCGGAGTTTCTGCTGTCGAAAGGC
>CAXAVL010000392.1:0-2189 GCA_963971905.1 uncultured Cellvibrio sp. | reverse complement strand
ACCCAATTGTTCAACTGCCCATTTGACGGGGATCGGGTTGGACTCAACAAACATGGCCGTGTGCAAAGGCAGCAATCGCTGATTAATCGCACGTGCTTCTTCTGCTTTACCAGCCAGTGCTAATTCACACATACGTGCAATAGCAGCAGGTACGACATTCGCGGTGACAGAAATATCCCCTTTGCCCCCTAAAAGAATTAATTCAACTGCAGTGGCATCATCACCCGAAATGATTGCGAAGTCAGCGGGAGCTTGTTCGATGAGCACTTTAGCGCGCTCAAGATCACCGGTAGCCTCTTTGATACCAACAATATTGGATATTTGCGCCAAACGCAGAACCGTTTCCGGTTTCATATCCACACCGGTACGCCCCGGAACATTGTAAAGAAACTGGGGAATAGCAACCGCCTTGGCGATATGCGCGTGATGCAAAAACAAACCTTCCTGCGTCGGTTTGTTGTAGTAAGGCGTTACCAGCAAACAGGCATCTGCACCCAGATCTTTTGCCGCCTGCGTCCACTCCACTGCCTCGGCAGTAGCATTAGCGCCGGTTCCAGCGATCACAGGAATGCGACCATTAACCTGATCGACTACTTTTTTGATCACCGCCAAATGCTCTTCAATATCCAGCGTTGGCGACTCGCCAGTGGTGCCGACCGCTACAATCGCATGAGTGCCCTGCTCCAGATGCCAGTCCACCAGCTTATGCAAACCAGCCCAATCGAGGGAATTGTCTGCATTCATTGGGGTTACCAGGGCAACCATACTGCCGTGAATCATCGGGAGCTCCGTTAGCTAGCAAAATAATGTAGCGTAAAAAGTTGAGGGAAATGTAAGTGGATTAACAACGAAAGGCGCCATGGTACTGAGTGGGGCCAGACGAAACAAGCAAAACACCATCAACAGACCGTGAAACCTTATTTTTTAAAATCCAGCATACGCTGCAGTGGAATCATTGCCTGTTTACCCAAAGCAGGATCGACATGAATTTCATTGTCTGACCGTTCAAATACTGTGGCGAGGTTGTCGAGCACATTCATCGCCATCCAGGGGCAGTTAGCGCAGGAACGACAAGTCGCACCACTACCGGCAGTCGGAGCGATATGGAATATCTTGTCGGGATTAACCTGCTGCATCTTGTAGAAGATGCCTTGATCTGTCGCAACGATAAACTCTTTGTTAGGCAAAGTGCCCGCTGCTTTAATCAGCTGCGAGGTGGAGCCAACTACATCAGCCAAATCCACCACCGACTTGGGTGATTCAGGGTGCACCAATACCGCCGCATCGGGATACAGGATTTTAAGATCCTCCACACCCTTGGCTTTAAATTCTTCATGCACAATGCAAGCGCCATCCCAAAGCAGCACATCGGCACCGGTTTTTTGCTGCACATAGCCGCCAAGATGTTTATCCGGCGCCCAGAGAATTTTTTTGCCCTGGCGGTCCAGATAGTCCACCACATCCAACGCAATACTGGAGGTAACCACCCAATCGGCGCGCGCTTTTACCGCAGCCGAGGTATTGGCATAGACAACAACGTTGCGATCCGGACGCGCTGAACTCATCGATAGGGCAACCCAGATCAAGTGAACAGGTCGCCTCCAATGTAGGCATCAAGACACGCTTTTCCGGGGTGAGAATTTTTGCGGTCTCCCCCATAAACTTCACACCGGCGACAATCAACGTATCAGCCGAGTGATTTTTACCAAAGCGCGCCATCTCCAGAGAGTCGGATACACAGCCGCCCGTTTCTTCGGCCAGCGCTTGAATTAAAGGGTCGGTGTAGTAGTGTGCAACCAAAACCGCATTGTGTTGCTTCAACAAGGCTTTAATACGGAGTTTGTAATCAGCCTCCTGCTCAGGCGTGTACTGGGGCGCACTCCACACACGGGCAAGGTGTTGCTTGACCAGATCTTCAGCAGCGCTATCCCGCACAGCCAGATTCAAAAACTCAGACATATAATCGCCTCACTCAAGCTCACCCGCATTAACGGGCAGTAAATTTGCGCGCAATTTTATCACAGTGCCGCACCTCGATTAGCAGTAATACAAATCACCAATAACCGGGCAACAGGATTTTTACCCAATAAAAAAGGGCGCTTTGCTAAGCGCCCTTTTTAAAACTTGCTCTCAATATGGTGGGTCGTGCTGGATTCGAACCAGCGACCAATTGGTTAAAAGCCAACTGC
>CAXAVL010000391.1:0-2196 GCA_963971905.1 uncultured Cellvibrio sp. | reverse complement strand
CACACAATGATGCCGCGTAAACGCCTTGGCCGTACCGATATAGAGGTGAGCACCTTTGGTTTGGGCACGGTGAAATTTGGCCGCACCCAAGGCCTGAAATACCCCCAGAGTTTTAGCCTGCCCAGCGATGAACAGCTGCGTGAATTGCTCAACTGTACCCGCGACATGGGGGTCAACCTTGTCGATACCGCCCCCTCTTATGGTTATAGCGAAGAGCGCTTGGGCGATTTGCTACGCAAGGAGCGCAAAGACTGGGTCATCTCCACCAAAGTCGGTGAAGAGTTTGAAGCCGATAAATTTTCCGATGAGGGCAGATCCTACTTCGACTTCAGCCCCAAACACACCCGCATGAGTGTGGAGCGCTCGCTGCGCCGCTTGCGCACCGACTATCTCGACCTGGTGATGATTCACTCAGACGGCAATGATCTGGACATACTGCTCAACAGCGGCGCACTGCAAACCTTACAACAGCTCAAACAGGAAGGCTGGATTCGCGCACTGGGCATCTCCAGCAAAACGGTGGAAGGCGGGCTGCTCGCCGCCGAGGTCTGCGACGCAGTGATGCTGATGTACCATGCGGATTACACCGATGAAGAGGCGGTGATCGCAAAATCTGCGCAACAAGGTGCGGCAGTTCTACTAAAAAAGGTTCTCGCAAGCGGCCATATCTGCCATGATGCGCCTCCCGTTCACGCTGCCGCAAAAGATGCCAAGCAGCGCGAAAACCGTAACCAAGACCCCATCCAGAGCGCATTGGATTTTGCCTACGCTCACCCTGGGGTCACCAGTGCCATTATCGGCACCGTCAATGTCCAACATCTGCGCGCCAACCTAATAAAAGCACTGCGCGCACAAAATTTGGCGTAAGATTCTACAGAGTAAACATATGAGTAATTGGTTAGACGCCGTGAATTGGAACAGCGATGGTTTGGTTCCCGCTATTGCACAGGATGCCAACACCGGTCGCATTTTGATGATGGCTTGGATGAATCGCGAATCGCTCCAGCTTTCAGCCGAGCGCGGTGAGGCAGTCTATTGGTCGCGCTCGCGCAATCAACTCTGGCACAAGGGTGAAACCTCCGGCCATATCCAGAAGCTGCATGAGATTCGTCTCGACTGCGATGAAGATGTCATAGTCCTGCAAGTTGAACAACTGGGCGGCATCGCCTGTCACACGGGTAGAGAATCCTGTTTTTACCGGGTGTTGAAAGATGGCGAATGGCAGACTGTCGAACCCGTATTAAAAGATCCAGCCGACATCTACCGCTAGGATTATCACCCGTTATCAGTAAAAGAGCTGTTCATGAGTAACGATATACTGCAACAACTGACTGAAATTCTCGAAGCGCGCAAAAATAATGCGGGTGCTGAGACATCTTACGTTGCCAGCCTGCATCAAAAAGGGCTGAATAAGATTTTGGAAAAGGTCGGTGAGGAATGCACCGAAACGATTTTGGCCGCGAAGGACGCTCAAGCCACTGGCGATAATTCCGAGCTTATTTACGAAACTGCTGATTTATGGTTTCACAGTCTGGTAATGTTATCGCATCTCGGCACCGACGCCGATGCAGTATTAAAAGAGCTGGCACGTCGCTTTAACGTCTCGGGTCACGACGAAAAAGCAGCGCGTACTCAGGAATAATAATCAAACTTACTTATCTTTTTGCGAGGAAATCATTATGGGTCTCAGCGGCATTAGTATTTGGCAACTCCTTATCGTTCTGGCGATTGTGGTTATGCTGTTCGGCACCAAGCGCTTACGTACCTTGGGTGGCGATTTGGGCAGTATGATCAAGGGCTTCAAAAACTCGATGAGCGGCGATGAAGCCAAAAAAGAAGAAGAGGAAGCGCAGAAAATTATCGATCAAAAAAGCACTAGCGCCACACCTGCCGGCGATAAAGTTGACCAAAAAAACACTAAGGTTTAAGCCGTGTTCGACATTGGTTTTACTGAATTACTGGTCTGTTTAATTGTTGCACTGGTTGTTATAGGCCCGGAGCAATTGCCCGGTACTGTACGCACAGTCGGCCTATGGATTGGCCGATTGAAACGTAGCCTGCGCGATACCCGCCAAGAGATTGAGCGGCAAATCGGCGCAGATGATATTCGCCGCCAGCTGCACAATGAAGAAGTGATGCAAAACCTGGAAGAAGCTCGCCTGCGGATTGAAAAAACCATGCGCGAAGCGGAAGCCG
>CAXAVL010000390.1:0-2206 GCA_963971905.1 uncultured Cellvibrio sp. | reverse complement strand
ATTGAAGTGTTGATACGATAGAGGTGATCTTGCACGTCGCGGAAATAATCTTTGGTGTTCGCCACTATTGGCGGAACACGGCCGCCATCGAGTTTGCCCACCGCCTCCAGCAAGGGCGCAACTGCGTGTTTTAAAATAGTAACTTTGCGTTTTAATTCATAGAGTCGCTCAATATTGGCGCGCTGTGATCCTTTGGTAAAGATTTGATCTTCGATAATTTCCAGTTCGGTTTCAAAGGCGACAACGACGGGAAAGTAGCGGTCGACAACCGCATCCATCAATGCATAAAAAACAAATGCTGAACCTTGGGCAAGATGATGCGGTTCGCGTTCGCACCGGGCGCGTACGCCGAGGAATCCTTGCTGGGTGCGATTGCGGGTAGAGAGTACATAATTCTCCCCGACGAATACATCCACTTCGCCCACATGTAATTCACCGTCATTAAATTCTACGGTATGCATGACGGCAAAAAGTGAATCGCCATACTCTTCAATTTTGGGGCGCTGGTGACCGACATGGGCATCTTCAACGGCTAGTTCATGTAAACCAAATTCCTGTCGCATTTGGTCGAGTTCATTCGGTTCAGCATCTTTTAATGCGACCCATACAAAGCAATCATTCTTTTTTACGTACTCACTGATTTCCACTACAGGGATATCACAGAGCTTTTTACCTTCTTGATAGGCAACGCAATTAATTAACATGGGAGCACCAAGTGAAAAGCGGAATCATAAGGCCATTCTAGTGCAAATTTCTTTGATAAAGACGATACTGGATCATGAATTTTCGATGCTTGGAGAGGCTTTATGAATGCCCACAGTAAAACTAAAACCAGTTTTTATCGCCGAATTTATGTTGCCTGGTTAATCGCGCAGGGAGTTAACACAGTTCCTAAAATAATCAGCGCTACAGGTATGCCAAGACGTACCGCTCAAGATACTCTGGCCGCTATTCATGAGTTGGCTATCGAGTTGGAAAATATCAGCGGCAGTTATCGTGTCGTCGCTTGGGGGGCAGTGAATAGGGATTGGGTGGCGGAAAATATCTTGCAGTTAAAACAGGTGCTGGAATATCCGTGAGGGAAGAGGGTTATTTGGTGCCCATTGTAGCTGGGTGATTAATCGTAAATTTGTTTTTTCTTCCAATTATCATTTTCCTCGTCGAACTGCTGCCACTCTTTGCTGGATGTGATATCGGTAGTTGCACCAGGTTTTGTTTCGGTAGACGTTTCGGTGCTCTCTGGTGTCGCATCAGCTTTTTCTTGCAACTTGGCGATGATGGTGTCCAGTTGTGTTATTTGTTTGTCAAAGCTACGCCCGGCTTTTTCCGTGATTAAGGCTTTGCGAGCCAAGGTGTAATAATGAATGGCCAGGCGAATTTTACCGATTTGCTGTGATTGGCGAGCGTTAAAGACATGGCCATCTACGGAGATTTGCAATACTAGCCGGTTGATCTGATCGACATAAGCATCGGTTTGTACTTGATTAATTAGATGCAATGCGGATTGTTGCATCACAAACTTGTGTAGCTCTTGTAGTAAGCCTTGCGCTTCTTTCATTTGCTGCGGGTTATCCAAGCGCGTACGGGTTTGGTCAGGGGTATCTTTTTGCGCGGCCAGCAGATTTGTGTAAAGGTTGAAGTATTCAGCGTGAGTTGGGTCACTAGGCTCAAGGCGTGAAAGTTGCTCGCTGCAGTCTATTAGTGCGCGATAGAGCAGGGCAGTTAAGTCGGCAGATAAAAAACCTGAAGGAAAACCAGTGGCAAGATCGCGAAAAGAGTTGCGTCGTGCGCGCAGTGCGGTAATGAGCCGCTGGCGCCGCGCGCGTCGCTTTTCAATCGCGTGAGATAAAAACAAATACCCCGCCAGCAAGATCAGCAACAAAAGTATTATGGCAATAACGTAAACCGACATGATGTATTAAAGACCTTATTGGTTAATTGCTGGGCATATAGTTGCCTCAAGTATAGCACCGATAAAAATGGCACTAGAGTTTGTATTTTATTTCTTGTTTAATTTCGCTAAGTGCTTGTTTCCACTCCGATAAAAAAAGAATTAAAAGTGTTGACACAGGCGGCACCTGTCCCTAGAATGCGCCCCACTTCTGACGCAGACATCGACTTGAAAGAGTAGGTTAAGCGTGAGATGGTCCGGGTCCCCTTCGTCTAGTGGCCTAGGACACCGCCCTTTCACGGCGGTAACAGGGGT
>CAXAVL010000389.1:0-2207 GCA_963971905.1 uncultured Cellvibrio sp. | reverse complement strand
CTGGGCGTCCACAATGATCTGGTGCTTTTTATCGACGGTGGCCACACCGTTGTAGCCCTGAATCGTGCCTTTGCTGGTCAGCATTTTGCCCGACTCGTTGTCGGTGATATTGCTCTTCACTTCCTTGAGTTTTTTACCTTGGCCCATCCGTGGGCTTGCCGTCTTTAGGAAGTCGGTGATCCTTTTATGCTGTTTCTCCAGGGTGGCAGCGGCCTGGGCGGCGCGCCGCTTGCGCTCCTTCTCCTGCGGTTTGCGAGCGTCCAGACGTTGATGCTCTTTCAGGTGATGCCGGATCTGCTTACGTAACTTCCTGGACTTTTGCTCTAGCTCGGCCAAGGTGCCGGAATGCTCTTTGGCGGCATTGGATGACATCTTGCAGCCATCGATGGCCAGTAGCTCATGTCCGAGCAGACCTTGTTGGTCGCATACCAGCAGTACCTGCTCAAAGACGGATTCAATAGCGTCCGGGTAGCTACTGACAAAGCTGGCAATGCCCGTAAAGTGCGGCACAGAATCGCAGGACAGAGCCTTGAAGATAATATTGTGCTCACACTGCCACTGAATCTCGCGACTGGAGGTGATGCCCTTAGAGTAAGCAAACAGAATAATCTTGAGCAGTATGGCGGGATCGTAGGCTTGGCGACCGCCGCTATCGTTGTTGTACTTGTCGTAGAAGGCAGACAGGTCAATATGGTTATCAATGAGGTGATGCAACGTGAATTCGAAGGTGCCGGGCTGGATCTGCTCTTCGAAATTGATCACAACCATCGCATCCTGATTGTAATCATAGGGTTTGAAGTTGGGCATGCCGCCGCTCCTTGGTCGGATACCTGATTTTAGCAAAAAACCGCTTATTTTTAGAGTTTTTCTACAACCTCAACGCTTTGCTCACCGGTAAATTGCGAGCGCAGCGAGTAATTTATCCGCGTGCAGCAACTTGTTAGCTCTTTTTGTAAATATAGTCACAAGGCTGATACCAGGTCAGTCGGTCAGCTGCAAGTGCAGAAATGACACCGTTCACAAAGCTTTGCCCCCCGCCAACAGGATTATAAATGCCAATAACTCTTGGCGTTATCCGCATATTTTCGTCAGGCAATAATGCCTTTATAGCGCCGAGGGAAAGTATGGCATTCTGCGTTGTGGTTCGATCTAGCTCACTAGGCAAAGGGAGATTAGAAGAAACCAACTCGCCAGTTGCCCCCAACGTTTGCACAACTAAAGTACCCGTTAAGTTACCTGCTTTAGCCTCTGCGGCTATTTGCGGCAGTCCAGAAAGATTAACTTCTCCTTTCAAAACCTTGATAGTTGCGGTAAGTCTTAATCCAACTCCTACATAAACTGGCAAGTTCACGACTTCATAACCGGCGTCTTCAATTGAAGAAATATCCGTCTCTGCATTTGGCAAATTTTTAAACGCTTGGAACGCCTGAAACAGACCATCATTTGGGTTAGGAAGAACCGTGTAGTTGGTGACTACGGTATTCGGGACTCTCTCAAACAATTTGACACTTTTCCCCTTCTCATAATCTGGATAGATGTATTTCCCTCCCCACCACTTCCTTTCTGGAATTTGACCGGCGACCTCTCGTTTAACCAAAAAGCTACCTGTGGCTGTATCCGTATTTACGTAGTCGATAATTACTTGATAAGAGCTACCTTCGTACCCTACCGTGGTTGGACCAAAATTTAAGCTGCCACCCGAATCAAATTCTGCAACTGCGAGTCGAACGGTCTGATCAGGGAAAGAGTCTCTAATATCTCGTAATACCACCTTGTCGATGGATTTCAGTTCGCGCTCTAAACTCTCAGGAGAACAACTTGCACCCATGAGCGTCTGAACTGGTAAAGGGTCGAATGGGATGTAGCTGTATGATGTTTCTCTCTCTGCCAGAGTATCGGGTGTACTCGGCATAGATGAACATCCGCTCAATATTGCAATTGCGATTCCTGATATTAGATATTTCATGGGTATCTCCGTTACTTTATTTTAGAGCTAACGAGGCTGTAGAAATACTCCAGCCGTTCAAAAAATTGACTCCACTACGCGCTCCTACGCGAAATCTGGACATGTTTCGGGGCATAAGTAATCCAGATTTCAAAAAAACAGCCTATTTTTATCCCAAGAAACAGGTTATTTTTTCACTGCAAGCGCAAGATTAGTTTCTCTACAGCCTCAACGCCGCCAACACGCGCAGCTTTGTAGTGGA
>CAXAVL010000388.1:0-2222 GCA_963971905.1 uncultured Cellvibrio sp. | reverse complement strand
TGATTGCCCGATGACACTGTATGCGGATACACCACATCCATCACCACCCGCAAACCGAGTTGGTGCAGCGCCATATTCATCGCGCGCATTTCTTTCACGCGGGTAATGCCGTTGGGATTAGTGGCATAGCTGCCTTCTGGGGCATTGAAATGCTGCGGGTCATAACCCCAGTTAAAACCATCCAAATTGGCGATGGCAGCAATCAAGCTGCGGGCCTTGTCAGATTGCGGATCAAAACTTTCCAACACGCTGCGCACGGTGGCACCGTTGCTAACCGAACCGTCGCACACACTGACCGAGGCTTTGTTCGGCACTTTTTGGCAGAGTTCAAAAATGTAGCTGTCCAGATTGACCTGTGCATTTACATCTTCTTCGATGTTGGAGCTGTCATTGTTCGGCAGCAAATGCATATGGGTTAAACCGGCACTGACCAATTCGCGCAAGTGATTTACCGGCGCGCTGTTAGATTCGGTGAACGCCATGTATTTGCCGCGATAAGCCACCGGAGTACTTTGATCATTGATACTGAAATCGCGGATATGACCTTCGTAAATCGTCATAGCTTCAGGCGCAACAACCGTTGGAATTGAATGACCATCCCAACCGGCGGGTTTTGCATCCGCATCGTCCAAATTCACAAATTGTGAGTAGCGGCCATTGGTCGCGAGCGATACAGAATAGGGATCGGTCACTTCCAAACGCTGTACTTTTTTCGCTTGCGCGTTGTAAGTCGTGACGCGGAAACGATAGAACTTGCGATCCAATTCCGCGGCAGAGCCGGTGTAACTCCAAATACCGGTATTGGCATTCCACTGCATGGCTTTGGAATCCGCCAAGCGCAATGGGTCGCCAGAATAAATACGCAGTTCAACATTTTGTGCGGCTGGCGCCCACACAGAAACACCCACGCCATTGGCATAATTCACACCGAGTTTTGCTTCGTCTGCATCATTAACACCGGCGGTGTACAGTGCATCCAATACACGCGGCAATTGAATACGGGTTGCACGGCCACGCTCTACACTGACCATCGCCCCACTGCTGTTTTCTTCAAGTGAATCGTAACGGCCGAGAATTAACAGCTCATCTTTTAGCGCGCTTTTAATAGTGTCGGTAGAAATACTCGCCGGTAAATCGTACGCAGTGTAAGAAGCCAAGTGCGGCACCAAGGCTTTCTCTTCATTGGTCATTGGGCGGCCGGCATTGAGCGTTGCGAGTAGTTGACCACCCGCGATACTGCCATCTTCAGCCGCACTCATACCGCCTTCAGTAGAGCGATAAATTTCTACTTTTTTATTTGCCGCAAATTCGCGATTCCAAATGATAGTGCGCGGGCTAATCCAATGGGCTTCTACATCGGTAATGCTCAACAACGGGCGCTTTAATGTGCACACATCGTTAATACAAATCGGCAACGCACTCACGCGGCTGTTGCGCATATTGTCTGAGTTGATAATCACCCAGGCCATGCGCGCGTAATCGCTGTCATCGCGTTTAATATTGATTTGTAAATCGTTGGTCTGCGCTGCACCACCGGGGGTTTTAATAATGTAATTGCCGCAAGTGCCTGTAGCGCTAATCGGAATCACAAAATAAGCGCCGTAGTAGGGGTCGTGTCTTACACCGACGGGGCCATCATCTTTACTCGCCACACCCGGGCCATTGGGCCAAGTGGTCGGAATCGCATAACTGGCACCTTTGCCATCCACCACTGTACTACCCCAGCCGTTGCCGCAGTCTTGCCACAAATGCAGGTTGTAGCTGGCAAAACTATCCAACTTGGTGTCGCTATCGACATTGACATAAATAACCGCTTCATTGGGGCCAGCAATTTTTTCCGGCACGGGAAAATCTGGCACTACACAAACTGCGCCATTGCGCACTTGGCCTTCGGGGCATGGCGGCGGCACATAGGGCTCGCGCGGCTCACCGCAGGTGCCGTTATCCAAAATCACCAACGGATCACGACAGCTGGGTAACTCAGTTTGTTTATTGTCAGTGCCACTACCACCGCCACAAGCGCTGAGCAGCAACGCGCCAAATGTTAGAGCCAATAGCCCCAACCTCTGCCGTGTTAAAAGATCGCGTGAAATGATCATTGGATTTATCCCCCGGTTAATTATTTTTGAAATGAAAATTGCGCTAAAAAGATGAGATTGGAAAACCAATAAAAAATAAATGGACACCTGTGGGCCTAGTCTATGAAGATCGGAAGAGCGTCG
>CAXAVL010000387.1:0-2234 GCA_963971905.1 uncultured Cellvibrio sp. | reverse complement strand
TGTGGTGCCTGAATCGGCTTCATAGTCGTTGGCTTGAAAAAAATAACTGCAAGCTAGAATTAAATATTCTCGATTGAGTTGTGCTTGGGTGTGATCTTTTAGGGTAAACGAGCGGCCGGGTGCAATACCGCGCGCAGAAGCTTGGCCACCGGCGCGTTGATGGGGACTGTGCAATTCATCCATGCGCACTTGTGCGTAACTATTACCTTCACCAGCTTCGTAGTAGCTGCCGGGATAATCAAATATTTGAAAGCTATTGTGCGCGTGCTCGCCCGGTTTTTGTTGTCGAGTATCGAGCAGGGCGCTAGCTTCTTTAAACGAATAATCGCGCGCGGCGTAATCGCCCGATGTCACTGCGCCAGCGGCATGCCACTCGCTAACAAAATCTTCATTGGGGTTGCCCTGTGCGGAACTGCGATAGGGCAGTGAGGCGCAACTGGGTGCGGGGCTGGCACTGCCAATGTCATCGGTTATCACCAATGCATGGGAACCGGCTTTGTGATCAAACCAAAACCAGATGCCTTCATGCTCTAACATTTGCATTACAAAGTTGGCGTCGGTCTCGCGGTATAGAGCTATTGAGTGTTTTTTTGACAAATAAAAAAACAGGCGATTTAGTTGTTACACCAAATCGCCCACTTGTATTGATGTCGTTTTGTTAAATAACGATTTCATCGTTCCGGATAAAATTGGCTAATACTTTATTTAGGTGAGTTGTTTTTCTGAAAGCATTTGGAGATACATTGCTCCGTTATCTTCTGCTTGAAAAATTTCTTCGCCATCTAACATGTAAGCCTGCAGTAGATGATTAATTCCACCCTTTTCATTGCCAAGATGAATTTCACATTGGCCTAGGCGATAGTGTACAAATGGGTTTTCTCTTCCGTCAGGGCCATTGAGTGCATCGAAAAATTTCTCGCGGGCAGCGGCAAAATCTTTTAACTGGTAAAGCGCATCGCCAATGGAGGCTGACAGCCATGTATATGCTTCCCAGTCGACCTTCGGGTCGGGCAAGAGAAGCAATGCTTGATTCCATTTCTCTATGGCAGCTGCAAAATTTTCATCATCACAGAAATTGTTGCCTTCTTCGGATAGATTTTCAATTGCGGTATAGATTTTGTCAGGTAGTTCCATTTACTTGTCCTTTTTTGTTTTCGAGGAAAAATTTTAGGTATTTTGGGTCTTCTTCGCGAAAGCACCGGCCCTTTGATATGGCATTTGCTTGGATCATCCATTTTAGTGCGTTATCGGAATCTCCCATTTCATAATAAGTTGTACCCATCAAAAAATAAGGTCCATCTTCATATGACTCAACAGATCCAGATGCAAAAAGCTCATTAAGAAGTTTTATGGCGGCGTCGAATATTTTACAGTCTCGATAAGTCTCAGCAACCCCCATGGTAAAGCTGTTCGTTACATCCCAGTCGAATTTGGGTTCAGGTATTTCGATCCATGCAATGTTTGCCAGCTCTACTGCACGGTTAAAGTTTTTGGCTTGAAGTTCTTTGTAAGACTCAATAAGTAGTGCGTCAATTTTGTCTCGTATAGTTACATCTAAAGATTGCATATGCCTCCCTTACTTCAGTGGTGGTAAATAAGTTTCTGTGAGTTTTGCACCGGCGGAACGATTAATTGAATAATGGTCAAGAGTATAATTTTTTGAGTCAAGCATCCATTTTCGTACTTTAGGTGATTTGGCGCCATACTGTCTTCCTGTTTTATTCCACCAGCTGACTGCATCGGTTGTGCTATGGGACATATCTGCATCCTTTAACGGATACCATTTTCCATTTGAGGCTTGGAATTCGGGTCCTTTTCTACCGTCTCTTAGTTTCCCTTCTTTCCGCATTCGGTCCTGGACTTCCCTGCCTGTTTTCGAATTCTTACCTGGTGTTTTTCCTAGGTATTGTCGGCGTAGTGATTTAAATTTTTGTTTGATCTTCCCTCCATTCCCGTTCGGCCCTTTGGGCTCAGGTGCTTTACCTGTTGCTTTCGCCGTATCCGCAGTATTATTTGCCTTGTTTGCATCCGCCGCCGCATCGGCCACTTTAGTTGTATCAGCTACTGCATCAACCGTTTTAGCTGCACGTATACCTTTCGCTGCCGCCGCTGGAGCTTTTACCAGCGTGCCCAGCGGGATAAATACGGAAGCAAACGAACCACCTTTTTGTGCGTCATTGGTGATTTTAAAAATATCACCAACTTGTCCGAACTCGCGAATACTGTTTGCTCTA
>CAXAVL010000386.1:0-2240 GCA_963971905.1 uncultured Cellvibrio sp. | reverse complement strand
CTTCGGTTGCTGGACCTCTGTTTCGCGCAAATCTGTGCTGCCTGTTATCGAAGAATTAAACGGCGTGCTGTTTTACCCAGTGCAATACGAAGGTGAAGAATCTTCACGCAACGTGTTTTACACCGGCGCAGCGCCCAACCAACAAGCAATTCCAGCCGTTGATTACTTGATGAAAGATATGAAAGTAAAACGCTGGGTATTGGCCGGTACTGACTATGTTTATCCACGTACCACCAACAAAATTCTTGAAGCTTACTTGATGGCCAAAGGCGTAGCAAAAGAAGACATCATGATTAACTACACCCCATTCGGTCATTCCGATTGGCAAAACATTGTGTCTGACATCAAGCGTTTTGGTTCAGCGGGTAAAAAGACTGCGGTAGTGTCTACCATTAACGGCGATGCCAACGTGCCCTTCTACCGTGAACTGGGTAACCAAAAAGTAACAGCGGAAGATATTCCTGTAGTTGCCTTCTCTGTAGGTGAAGAAGAACTTTCTGGTATAGACACCAAACCATTGGTTGGCCACTTGGCTGCATGGAACTACTTCATGAGCGAAGAAAATCCAGCGAACGAGGCTTTCATCAAGCAGTGGAAAACTTTTATCAAGAATGACAAGCGCGTAACTAATGACCCGATGGAAGCGCACTACATTGGTTTCAACATGTGGGTAAAAGCGGTTGAGAAAGCCGGCACTACCGATACCGATAAAGTGGTTGATGCCATCATCGGCATTGAAGCGCCTAACTTGACTGGCGGCGTCAGCAAAATGTTGCCGAACCACCACATCACCAAGCCAGTATTGATTGGTGAAATTCAAGAAGACGGCCAATTCCTTACTGTTTCTCAAACCGATGGTTTGGTTCCAGGCGATGCATGGTCTGACTTCCTTGAAGGTTCAAAAGATCTGGAATCTGATTGGATCAAATTGAAGTGCGGCAACTACAACACCAAAACCAAAAAATGTTTAGGTGCTGCAGCTGCGCAATAATTATTGATTTAACCCGTAGGGTGGGTGGAGCCTAAAGCGACAAAAATTAGGAAATTTTTGCACAGCTTTAGGCTGCCCGAAGGGCGAGTGTCAGGGATGATACGAGTGCTACCCACCATTACAGAACACAGAAAATTATCGGGTATCGCTTTCGCTCCACCCAACTTACAAAACTATAAATTTCATCTCCTATTTTTAATTTGTTTTAACCGAGACACGATTATGCGAAACCAAACGCCGCTATTTGGAAGATGGCAAGTGCAATTGATACTACTGCTATCACTGTGCTGTTCAGCTTCGGTTTTTGCACAAGATGCTGAGATCAGCACAACAGCTGCAGCCATAGATACTGCCCCCACAGAAGCCCCCGCTTCCACAGCGCCAGAATTTGATACTCTGGTCAAAGCCCTCACCCAAGGCAGTTTACCCAAGCGTGCACAAACCGCTAAAAAATTAGGCCAGCTCGACGACCCGCGCGTAATCCCTATTATTACTGCCTTACAACAAGGCAGCCTCTATGCCGAAAAATCCGTTGACCCGCTCGTTGCCTTTAGCGATAACGCAGGCAATTATGTCAATGCACTCAATGGCGAAAAAATTCCGGCAACTCAAGCAGAATCCTTAAAGCGTGTACCAATTAACAACACCATGCGCTCCCAATTACGCACTCTGCTCGCCAGTTTAAATTTGAATGATAAAAATCCCGCGGTGCGTTTAAACGCGGTTAACCGCATGATTGCCGACGGGGTCGATGAAGACACAATTGCACTATTACAAGAACGGCAAAAAACCGAACCCAAGGAAGATGTACGCGATGCAATTACCACCGCATTTGCGTTAATGAATTTGCAAAGTGAAAAGGCATCGGTGCGTATTGATGCCATCGCCGTTTTACGTGGCAGCCTGCAACAAGAAGTGCGCTCTGCCCTGTTGGATATCGCCAATAACGACAGCGACATCAAAGTAAAACAACAAGCACAATTTGCGCTGGATTCAATTGAAGATCGCATTTCTGCTTTTCGCTTGACCGAAAATATTTTCTTTGGTTTGAGCCTAGGCTCAGTGCTATTGCTCTCTGCCATCGGCCTCTCTATTACCTTTGGGGTGATGGGCGTGATTAATATGGCCCACGGCGAACTGATGATGATCGGCGCCTATGTGACTTGGGTAGTGCAACAATTATTTCCCAATCAAATCGCCTACAGTTTAATGATCGCCATTCCCTCCGCGTTTATTGTGGCGGGGCTAG
>CAXAVL010000385.1:0-2252 GCA_963971905.1 uncultured Cellvibrio sp. | reverse complement strand
GAAGAGGCGTTTTTTCAGAGGCTCGAAAGTGTCTAGTAAAAGCTGGGAAGTCCAGCTCCTCGCACCCGGGGTAATCGATAATTTATCGCGTCCGGTTTTGATGTTGGCATTGCGTCGAGTAGAAGATTTTGCGGTTGCGGCCTCGGGAATATCCAAGGCAATTTCAAAGTTGTACCAAGCAGCTTTGTGGTTGGCGAGCTCCACGGTCCATTCAATATCAGTGGTGTTGTCCATCACCAATTCACGCACTACTTCGCCTTTGGCGTTGTAGCCGTACACGCGAAATTCCGCTACCTCGCGTTTTAATGCGCCGGTTGCATCGCGATAAAAGCCCGGCGGTTGTGGGTATGGATTAGGAACTTGTGGGCCTATATAAAAACCATCTTCTTTTTTGGAGTTCCCCACACGCGCTATGCCGATGGAAGGATGAATTTTGGCATAGACAATAGCGCTGTCGTCGAGCGGTTGAGTGTTCATTGGCAGTTATCCTTAAAAAAAAAGGTAAAAAGGAATAAAAAAATTGCGCTGCGAATTCCCCCAGCGAGGAATCCGCGCGCGATTTTTTATTTTTCTGTAGCCGTATTGGTTGCTGGTTTATTGGCGAAGCCGAAAATAAAACTGTAATCCGTGGCGTAGGATTTGCCGTCCAGTTGTAACTTTGCATCCTTTGCAACACTCGCATAGGCGTGGCATGAGAGGCAGTTAAAACCCTGTGCATAAGATTCCAACATGGTATTGGCCACGGGAACTGTATTGAGCGAGGGCGTTTCACCGCTAATCGATAGAGGCGTAACCGGAGGGTTGCCCGGCGGCTCATTGTCATTTACCGCCGCCGATGACCAGAGCACATTCACCAATTGGTAGTGCGCAAACACCGAATCTCTATTGGCATTGGCGATCATTTGTTGCGCGGCTCTATTGAGCGAAGCCACATGATTACTGGTGGTATCTTTGATGGGAAAATCGCGGCTCACTCGCACTGGATACGCAGGGCAATTGCCGGTGTTATCCAAATAGTAAGCGGGCGATACATTGGCCGCGCAGGACGTTTGCGTAACTGCAATACCGTTCATCATTTTGGGTTTGCAAGCAGCGGGCACCGATTGCACAGTACAACTATTGTTATAAAACGTGTAATCACCCTCCACAGTGCCATCGGTTTTTATCGCAGCCGTATCGGGGGCATTATCCTTATGTTCAAAGGTCGCCCAAATCCATTGCGGTTGCGATGCAGTTTTGTGAATGATGTGCATACCAACCAGCGCTATCACGCTGGTGCTACAGCTTAGGCTCACCGGGTCATAAATAACCGCGCTACTGGTTTTATATCTGCTCCACTTGGGGTTCTGCGGATCGCTCACACTTAACCAGGCAGCTTTAATTTCCAAACCACCTTGCACATTGTCATGCCCCATAGGCATCACAATATTCTTGTGCTGCTTGATATGCTCGGCTTGCAGGTTGGCGTTATACAAACCATTAGCATTGATGTAGTCGTATTCACTTTTGCCCACCAAAATTTCGTAATACACCAAATTGCCATTTTTATCCGCCAGCCAATTGGGATTGTTGCCGGGAAATGCTTGGGATGCCTCTTCGGTCATATTAAAACTGCCGGGCATACGGCTCGCCTGCATCACTCGCAGCCCTTTTTCCTGCGCGATTTTTTTGCAGCTGGCCGGTGCATCTGGCTGTTGCCCCCAAGGCAAAGGTGGCTCTGCATTTGCGCGAAAAATAATTTTGCTGTTGGCGTAAGTTTCCCACACCGATGTTTGCGTTGTACCCGGTTCACCAAAATCCGCTGCAGGCACAGTTTTATCTGGCTGCCCCGCGCTACTTGCATCCACCTGCCAATTCAATCCAATAAAGGTTTGCCAAGCAAAACAATTTACTCCGTCTTGCGAAGTAATGGGTGTATCACCGGGCGTGTTGTAATTCACTGCCGGTGCATTCAAACACGGAAAAGTCACTGGGGCACTGCTGCTCGCTGTGGCTATAGGTGCGGGATTTTTTTCACCATCAACCGGTTGCGTTTTTGGTTTGCAACCTGCTGCTAATAACAGCGCAGCAACAAGAAATAAAAATTTTGAATTCATCATGGCTTAATTTCCTTTAGCGTTGACATACAACACACCCGGCAATGGCACAGGCATATCGCAATTAGGATTGTGCAACGTGACGCCTTTCAAACCTGGGCTTACACTCGCCGCCACTGCGATAGTGATGATGAAATTGAATTGACCATCACTGCT
>CAXAVL010000384.1:0-2329 GCA_963971905.1 uncultured Cellvibrio sp. | reverse complement strand
AAACCCGAAAACGATCACCGATTTAGAGAAGCCAAGCGCGGATGATAAAGCGTTTGCTAAGGGTTTTACCGAAGGTGCTACTCTAGGCTTAGCAAGCAAGCCACCGAAGGTTCTGACCCAGGGCGTTGCTGTGGTTGACAAGATGGGCAAGAAGGTTCTTGGCTGGTTGAAATAAGATGGAACAAGAACTGCATGAAGGTTTGTTTATGAATGAAGGGCATTTTATCGAGTTCAGGTTAGGCGATGATGAGCTAGTGTGGGTTGATGAAGCTCTGTCATCTAAATACGAGTTAGCCTCGGACGGTGATTTTATAACCGATAAAATATTCACCCAAATCTATGAACTAGATGCCGCCGTGGTTTTGCAAACAGATTTGATTAGTAAAGGCTATAATTTTTTCCCAGATTTTGAGTTAGGCCGTTTACGCGATTCTGAATATATTCATTGATTATTAGGGAATATCGACAGTGGACGAGCAGCCAATCAAAAAGAAAATAGACCTTGAGATTGAGGTAACGCCCAACAATATCGGAGTAAATCCCTACCAAAAATGGATACACTTAGCCAAGACTGTTGATGCGTGGCGGATATTCCCGCGCATATTTGTCGGTGTATACATAGTGTTGTTGTATGACACCGTTACGTGGTTTATGAGTGTTGATGAGCCGAATCTTGAGCAGAGCGCCTTGGTGAGCATTGTTGTTGGGGCAATGGCCGCAGTCTTCGGGATATATGCCGGCACCAGTGGGCAGTCAAAAAAGTTCAAGGGTGAGGATTAGTGAACGAAGCCTTCGCGCTTATTGCAGATGTTGGCTTTCCTATTGCCATTGCATTGATAGCAGGCTTTTTTATATTCCTGACTATTAAGTACATCCTTGAAAGTGTTATAGGCCAAGTAAACGGCATCCATGGGATAGTGCAGTCGCTGGATAACCGGGTAAAAACGATGAACCATGATATCGTCCGGCTTGATGCAACCATGTGTAGTGTTTTACGGATCCGCCCTGACCTGGAGCGTCTGGCGCGGGCCGATGGAAAGGACGATGCTCGGCGTGACTGATGGAAATAGCAAATGTTGTCAGCGAGTACGGTTTCCCTGTCGTCGCTACGATGGGTTTGCTGTACATGATTCATTTTATCTGGAACTTTATTACCCACCAGATTAAAAGGAAATTATCCGACGCCAACATTACG
The DNA here is from genome assembly GCA_963971905.1 of uncultured Cellvibrio sp. Lineage (GTDB taxonomy): Bacteria > Pseudomonadota > Gammaproteobacteria > Pseudomonadales > Cellvibrionaceae > Cellvibrio. The sequence goes on along the minus strand of CAXAVL010000384.1, from coordinate 1,134 downwards.
CTGATTGCTTTGATTGATCGGATCCGCATGCTGGACAATGACATCATCAGGCTTCAGCAAAAGCTGGATACGGTCATTGAACTTAGAGAAGCAGGCAAAAATGAAAGCACTGGTAATGATTAGTTTGTTTGTGCCTTTTTCAGTGTTGGCGACCGACCTTGCTTTCCAATTCAAAAACCCGTCGTTTAGTGGCATAGGCCAATCAGCCCACTACCTCACCATTGACGAGCAGGAAAGAACGAGAAAGAAAGCCATTCTGGATGAAATAGAATCCAAGGCAGACGAGCTTTTGCGCGAGCAAGAGAACACCACGCTAGCTAAGTTTTTACGGAATTTGAGTTCACGCGTTTTTTCCAGGCTATCGCAAGAAATGGCTGAAATTTTATTCTCCGAGGAAGGTGGATCAGGCGGTGTAATCGACCTCGAAGGCAACAGTATTGCGTTTGTGAATACCGGTACAGAGATTGTTTTGACCGTATCTGATATCGACGGAGGCATTACTGAAATACGCATTCCCGTCGGAAGTTTTGGTATATGCTCAACGGACGATTGCGGTATCTAGTTTTATGGCTGACTGTTTTATTGGTCGGCTGCGCTGGGGTTAACTCGGCCCGTAAATGCGCGGGGATCAGCAAGACTTACATTAATGAACGGGGGTACAAAATCAATGATTGTCCCCGTGGGCCACGGATAGAGCGACCTACTCTTCGGGAACTCATCAATCTCCCCATGCCGCGTCAGAAAGCTGTTGTCAGCGTTTACAGCTTTTTGGACCTGACTGGACAAAGAGCAACAGCCGACAACATGGCCCTGTTCAGCACTGCCGTAACGCAAGGTGCTGATTCTCTGTTGATTGACGCGCTACTGGCTGCTGGCAACGGTACATGGTTCTTGGTTGCCGAGCGCGGGAACCTAGATCACCTGACCAGGGAACGTCAGCTCATCGTCTCCACACGCAGCACATATGACGGCGAGGGTGCTAACAGGCTGCAACCGCTTCTATTCTCAGGACTTTTGCTGGAGGGTGGGATCATTGGATACGACACCAACCTGAAGTCAGGCGGCATTGGCGCTAGATATCTGGGCATCGGGCTGTCTACCCAATATAGGATAGATGAGGTCACGGTGTCGCTC
>CAXAVL010000383.1:0-2372 GCA_963971905.1 uncultured Cellvibrio sp. | reverse complement strand
CTTGTCTCTGGTGCGCGATTCGGGTGTATCGATGCCATAGAGTCTGATGCGTTGCTTGGAAAGGATGACTTTGAAACCCAGATCAATATCGCAATCCACCGTATCACCGTCGATAATCCGCGTGATGGTGGCTTTGTATTGATACATCAGTTAAAGACCTTCAATTTGATCCAAGGTATAGATTTTCAAAGGCTTTTCTTTGCCCTTTACGTGAATAGCAGGCAAGGACTTTAACACATATTTGCATTTTTCTGCGGTAGCTTGGCCTATTAGGATATTAACCCCGGCTTCTTTCGTGGCGGATTCCAGCCTGGCCGCGGTATTCACGCAGTCACCGATCCCGGTGAAGTCAAACCTTGTGTTCGAGCCCATGTTGCCTACAACAGCCTCACCCGAATTTACGCCTACGCCAATAGCCACCTCTACAGGCATCGTTTCATTAAGCTCTTTGATCCTTTTTTGTATCCTGACTGCCGCCTCTACCGCTCTGTCTTCGTGATCCTCCAAATCTAAAGGACAATTAAAAATTGCCATTGCCGCATCGCCAATAAATTTGTCAACCATACCTCCAGCGCGCTGAACTTCCTCAACTTGAACAGTCAACGTAGCGTTCATAATTTTTGTAACCTCCGCAGGGCTTATCTGCTCACTTAAAGACGTGAAACCTCTCAAATCAGTGAACAAAAACGTGCAATAGCGCGTTTCTCCGCCTAGCTTCAGTAGCTCCGGGTTTTTTTGAAGCCGCTGAACCTGTCTCGGGTCTAAATAATGCTCAAATTGCCGCTTAATCTGCAGTTTTTGCTGATACTCAATAATCATCCGCTGCGCCACACCCACTCCGCCCACAATGGCGGTAAAAAAGACCGGTAAGGCCGCATCCAGGAGCATTCCAAAGCGCAAAAAAGCCCATATAGAGGCTCCTGCAGTCAAAGCTGCAGTACCTCCCAGGCCCGCAGGGACCCACATGACCTTCAAAAAATTGGTCAAAGCGATCGCGAGCAGCCCCAAGCTGAGAATAAGCACCATTTCTGCCGCTAAGGACCAATCGGGTCGTACTGGGGCCGTCCCGTTCAGTAGCGTTTCAAATAAGGTTGCCTGAATCTGATGGGGGTACATTAACCCTCTTGGTGTAGGCACCAGTGGTGTGATACCTGCAGCGGTCACACCAACAAAGACTATGGTTTGTACTAACGGCTCCTGAGAAAACTCTGCTGACCAGTCTATCCACACTCTTCCCGCCGCATCGGTATTTATTGTTTCAAAACTGGGCACTCGAACAGCCTGTATGCCGTTATCCCCCCCTCTTACCTGATAAGAAATATCACCAGCTAATCCTCGTAATACATCTAGTTTGAGAGCAGGGTTCAAAGATGCACCTACTCGAATTACCATCGGCACTCTACGGACAAGGCCATCTACCTCCGGAGCAGTGTTCACAATACCGGTGCCTATCGCGCGTTCTTGAAGAACGGGCACATTCGGCAAGATTCCAGGGTAATTTATAGCGTTCTCATGCACTGGGCCCAACGTAGCAACGCCTACAGCCCAGCCATCTTGACGATCGGTATCCGCCGTAGCAACGGCAGACAAAAATGTCGGCATAGCATCCATGCTCTCAGCAAATTCAAAATCCCCGCCGAACCGATCTTCTTCTGGGAACAGCACCGAATATACGACTGCTGACGCACCCGAATTGAGAAGATCCCTGTTTAGTTCTGCGAGCTGCTGACGAGGCCAAGGCCATTGACCGCCCTCGGCTAATGCCGCTTCGTCAATGTTGTAGAGCGAAATTGTCTGACTTTCGACAGATTCTTTTGAGGTCAGTAGCGCATCGAAGTATTTAAGACGGATGGTTTCAATAGGCCACGGATCCCAGGCCCGAAGGAGTAAAACAACCGCCAACGCTGAAAGCGTCCATTTCAATGGACATTAAACTCCCAAAAACCAAGAATCGAATTCCACGGAATTATCATTGGTGTATTAGCGTGGTCTTTTTCTTTTGCATATAAATCTGTAGCAAGAATAACGCACTCGTCCGTTTCTTCAATTAAGTAACCTACTGTGGAACGAACAACAGGTCTAAAAGTAGACGCGTCCGTTATTGAAAAATCTTTTGTTTCTATCCAAGCGTCTTCCCAAAGAATTTCCGCAATAGGGAATTTTGACTTGTAGCTCGTTTTAACTTCAGTCATATTGAGTGACCGTGACCGTCTTGTTGCAGCTAGCTGTGCAATCTAACACGACCGTGTAATTCTTCACGCTAGTTCCAGTCTGAGTCGCGTTGACAGTATAGTTCCCTTGCTCCACTCGTATATTCCCAACGTGTGCGCCGTTCCCGCTCTGAGTCAGGTTAACAGTTGAGTTATCAGCAG
>CAXAVL010000382.1:0-2378 GCA_963971905.1 uncultured Cellvibrio sp. | reverse complement strand
TTTTGCAGATTGATCTGCTACGGAAGCAAGATCGGAGAAGCCGACGACCTGCAATTCTGATGCGATCAGCGTCTTCAGCACGAACCACCCATCCAACATCATGTTCATGAGTGGTACCGGCTCATGAGCGCACCCTACAACAACGCCATCAACCTTCTCGGGATAGCGCTCGGCAAAATTTAGAGCAACGAAGCCGCCGCCCGAGTGTCCATACTGGATCACCTTCGTTGGCTTCCCATAGCGCGCGTTGAACATGTCGATGACCGAGATCAGCTCTTGCTGCTCTCGATCCGGATCATAGTTAAAGTTTCTTTGCGGATTTCGACCGGTACCCGAAAGCGCGTAGCCTCGCTGCAACCAGTAGCAACTCCGCGCGCCGTCCTTAGCGGGAACATAGTCAAGGTCGTTGATCAACAAGCCGTTCCAGCCTGTTGGCCGACGCATGCTCCACGGCGACCCGTTTGCAAAGGCGCCCTCGGCCTCCACATAGGTAACGGTCCCATTGCATCCTGTCACTACAACTTCCTGCTGTGTCGGCGGACCATCAGCGGCCTTGACGATTCCGCCGCACGCCGTTAGTACAGCTGCCGCTATCACGCCGACGAGGCGCCTCGATTGACAACTGATAGATCCGATTGCCCTCACCTGCCGGTTTGGTTCACTTTTCATGTGGTCTCCTTTTTACATGTTGGTCGGCGCCCGCTAACAGTCGAAAACGAAATCTACCCACTGCGAGCCTCAGGTGCATAGTTTGCCACCTAAGGAAAATAATATTACCTGAATGGGTCCGTGGCAATATAGGGGTGTAATCCGCACACTTTGCGCCCCATCTAATTGATTTTAAAAGCTTTTATCCGCCTAATAGAGGGTCGGCCGTCATTCTGGAAAAATTCGCCAATTGTACCTTAAATTATTGATATATAAGTCTTATTTCGCTTTTTCTGTCTCCAGTATCTTGATTCCAAAATCCAGCGGCGGAATTACTTTTTCCAGATCCAAATTGTAGTCACCAAAGCGATTAATATTAGAATTTCGGTATGGTGAGAGCCCATTAAGCAGCTCTTTGTTGATTATCACACCCTCTTTCGACAAATGCTTCAGAACATGGGTCATTTTCTCAACGTTATAGAGAATCACCATATTAGCTACTAGCTGGTTGTATTTAACGATTTTCCGCTGCTCATGACGGACGTTTTCTGCAATGATGCCCTCACCTCCAAAAAAGAGCCATTTAATAAAACCGTTAAATTCCTCACTTTTGTTTGTGGCTGATTGAATGGTTTTTCGAAGCTCAATTTCATCGATATAGCGCAGTAAAAAGAGTGTTCTTATCGCCTTTCCCAGCTCTTTAAATGCCAAATATAGCTTGTTTCTACGACTGTAGGTCCCAAGCCTACGCAAAATCGTTGAGGCGGTAATTTTGCCTTTCTTGATCGATATGACGACGCGAAGCATATCTCGAAGATGCCGCTCGATTAATTTGAAGTCTATGCTTCCTGCAAACAAGGGCTCAATATTTTTGTATCGATATCGATTGTCAGGTCGGAAAAGCAACAAATCCTGAATGTTGCGGATTCGAGGCATGAGATTGATGCCCAGCAAATGTGACAAACCAAATACTGGATAGCTTTGCGCCTGTGTGTCGCCATGTAACGTATCGGGCTGGATGTCAGATTTGTTGTTCATTAGTCCGTCTAGTATGTACACCGCTTCATAGACACCGCATGGAATAAAATGACTGAACAATGCAATGTAGGTATCGGAAACATGGTAGTAACCAATACCACCATAACCGCCATATCGAATATGGTATTCCGTTAACAGGTTCTGTTCGTACAGATCCCACATCGTTCCATCAGCCGACGCGTGCTTGCCGCTGCCCCAGTATTTAGGTAGATCAAATTTATTGTAAGCATTGACGACTTGGGTGATCGCTTTGTCCAAGCGATCTTCGGAAGCATGTCTAAGGTTGAGCCAGGCAATCTGCTTTCTGCTGATATTCTTCACAGACTTGGCTGTTTGAACTGGCCCTAGATTACAGCCATAGCAAAATAACGTGGTGATGAAACGCTTTTCGGGTTCATCTATACGTAATTCATTCCCTGACAACGGCCCAAATAGTTTATGCAGACCAAGCCACTTTTCAGTGTCGGTAAGGATGTCAATAATGCTTACTTCAGGGAGGTTTTCCGTAATCAGTGCATCGAGTTTTTGCAGTTCGGCTAACGGTTGTTCACTTCTTATCGGACTGATTGTAGTGGTTCAATGATTTTGGACACGCTTTTAGGTGGTAGCCTACCACCGATGGAGGAGTGTTCAGATGCGTACGAGACGTACTTTTACCCGAGAGTTCAAACGAGAAACTGCCTGCTTGGTCT
>CAXAVL010000381.1:0-2436 GCA_963971905.1 uncultured Cellvibrio sp. | reverse complement strand
CTTTCGTTGGGATCGCGGCGCCCCCACTGATTCGCTGGTCGCGAGCGGTGAAATTGCTGCGGGCGCCGGTTTGCCCAGCGATAGTTACAGTGTGCGCTGGTCGGGGCAGCTCTTGCCGCCGGTATCGGGAAACTATGAATTAAATGTCAGTGCTAATGACGGTGTGCGCTTAAAAATCAATGGCAAAACCCTGATCGACTCGTGGGAGTTGGCCGAGCGGTTGCGTAGCCACAGTGCGTCGGTAGAATTGGAGGCCGGCAAAGCCTATGACATCACGCTCGAATATTTTGAAGATATCCGCGATGCCGAAATTCGTTTGGGCTGGCGTTTACCTAATGCTCAGGCACCGTTTGATGAAGCCTTGGCAATTGCGCAAGATGCAGAGGTGATTATTTTTGTCGGTGGTTTAACGGGCGATGTTGAAGGCGAAGAAATGAAAGTGAATTATCCCGGTTTTGCCGGTGGTGATCGCACCGATATTCGCTTGCCTGCGATCCAGCAAAAATTGTTGGAAGTCCTGCACAAAACCGGTAAACCCATTGTCATGGTGTTGACCGGTGGCGCCGCTATGGCGATTGATTGGGCTGATAAAAATCTACCAGCTATTGTGATGGGGTGGTATCCCGGTCAGCGCGGCGGCAATGCGATGGCCGATGTATTGTTCGGCGATGTAAATCCCGCAGGTCGTCTGCCGGTGACGTTTTATAAGGCCGATGAAAAATTGCCCGCATTTGATGATTATTCCATGCGCAACCGCACCTATCGCTATTTTACCGGTGAAGCGCTTTATCCCTTTGGTTATGGTTTGTCCTACACCCGCTTTAACTATTCCAAGTTGGTCGTGAATCAAAAAGCCTTCACTCCAGCGCAAACCATCAAGGTGCGCATGCAGCTAAAAAATATCGGTAAGTATGCAGGCGACGAGGTGGTGCAGATGTATATCAAACCCGTTGAACCTTTGCGTTCACGTGCACTAAAAGAGTTGCGTGCAGTGCAGCGTGTGCATTTGCAAAAAGGCGAGCAGCGAGAAATCAGTTTTACCCTTATCCCTAATAAGGACGTGTTAATTTACGATGAGCAGAAAAAGGCCTATGCCGTAGATCCTGGTCGTTATGAAATCCAGATCGGTGCATCCAGCAGTGATATTCGTTTGCGTCAGATAATTGATATCCGCGAGCCTTAAGCGTTAGAAAACAGACTCTACAAAAAACTATTGCAAGGATGCAATCCGCACTTCATGCTTGCTTCGCCACTATAATTATTCGTCCGGCTGAAAGGAGACGCGCGTGCAAGATGTTAACGAAATAAAACTGCTGTTGGATTCCCGCATCCCTCTGTTGGTGATAGAAACCTTCGAAGAAAAAAAAGCACTGGATGTACTGCTCAAAGTTGCCAATAAACAAGGTAAGGATTTGCACCGTTGGTCGATAACCGAAGGCCTTACACGCTTAAATTTTGGCCCGCAATTAGTGCCCAAAGGCAGCGAGCTAAATGATCCTGAAGAAATGCTGCGGCACATTAAACAGCAACAGCAGCCGGCGATGTTTGCACTCTGCGATCTCCATCCCTTCCTTACCGATCAACCGCAGGTTGTGCGTTTGTTAAAAGATATTGCGCTCAATCATTTCGCGGTGCCGCATACGCTGGTTCTGCTCAGCTATCAATTGCGCTTACCCCTAGAACTGACACGCTACAGCGCCTCTTATTCACTCACTTTGCCCGATGACGATAAGATTATGGAAATCATTCGTGAGGAGGCAAAAGACTGGTCAGATCGTCACGGCAATGCGCGGGTTAAAACCGATAATCTCACTTTGAAAAAAGTGGTGAATAATTTACAAGGCATGAGTGTGAGCGATGTGCATCGTTTGGTGCGCTCGGCTATTTGGAATGATGGTGCGCTCAATGAAGATGATTTACCGCGCATCAACAAAGCTAAATTTGCGCTGCTGGATATGGAAGGTGTTATCAGCTTTGAGCAGCAGACAGAAGATTTTTCCAATGTGGGTGGTTTGCACAATTTAAAACGCTGGCTGTTAACACGTCGCGATGCATTTAACAATGACGATTCCAAACTGGATCGCCCCAAAGGCATATTATTGTTGGGGGTGCAGGGCGGTGGTAAAAGCCTTGCGGCCAAAGCGGTGGCCGGTTTGTGGGGTTTGCCGCTGATGCGAATGGATGTGGGTGCGCTCTATAATAAATTCCACGGCGAAACTGAGCGCAATTTGCGTGAGGCATTAAAACTAGCTGATGCTATGTCGCCCTGTGTGTTGTGGCTCGATGAAATTGAAAAAGGTATGGCGCAAGATGGCAACGACAACGGCGTCTCACAGCGTTTGCTCGGCACCTTATTAACCTGGATGGCAGAGCGGCGCACACGGGTATTTATTGTCGCCACCAGTAATGATATTGCGCGTCTGCCGCCAGAATTGA
>CAXAVL010000380.1:0-2463 GCA_963971905.1 uncultured Cellvibrio sp. | reverse complement strand
GTGGGTATCGCTATCGAGCGCGGCGTAATTCGCTTTTTATACGGCCGACCACTGGAAACTCTGCTCGCCACCTTTGGTATTAGTTTGATTTTACAGCAAGCCGCACGCAGTATTTTTTCCCCGCTCAACCGCGCAGTGGAATTGCCTGAGTGGATGAGTGGCTCACTGGTCATTAACCCGGTGCTCTCTATCACCTACAACCGTTTGTATATTTTTATCTTCGGTTTGATCGTGTTTTTTGCATTGCTCGCGATTCTTAAAAAAACCTCGCTCGGTTTAAAAGTGCGCGCCGTATCGCAAAACCGCGCTATGGCACGTGCGGTAGGTGTACGCGCAAGCTGGGTAGATGCGATGACCTTTGGTTTGGGTTCGGGCATTGCCGGTATCGCCGGAGTTGCGCTGTCACAGTTAACTAACGTCGGCCCCAACCTCGGTCAGGCTTACATTATCGATTCGTTTATGGTGGTGGTATTTGGCGGTGTAGGTAACTTGTGGGGCACACTTGTTGGCGCTATGGGCTTGGGTATTATCAATAAATTTTTAGAACCCTATGCCGGTGCGGTCCTCGCAAAAGTATTGGTATTGGTGCTGTTAATTCTCTTTATTCAAAAACGCCCCAAGGGAATTTTCCCGCAAAAAGGTCGCGCAGCGGCGGATTGATCAATCCCCTCCCAACCTTGCATACGGCACGTTGCCGAAATGATGTAAAAAATTAACAAGAGAGAATCAAATGTTAACTCAACGTTTATTACTCAGTGATCGCGGCGGCATGATTGTACTGGGGCTGGTATTAATCGCCATGGTGCTGGTGCCGGTGTGCAATCTCTTAATTCCAGAGACCTCATCGCTGCACATATCCACCTTTATGGTGACCCTGCTCGGCAAATTTTTATGTTACGCACTGCTCGCACTCGCGGTGGATTTAATCTGGGGTTACTGTGGCATTTTATCGCTCGGTCACGGCGCTTTTTTTGCGCTGGGCGGTTATGCGATGGGTATGTATTTAATGCGTCAAATCGGCCCGCGCGGTCAATATGGCGACCCATTGCTACCTGATTTTATGGTGTTTTTAAACTGGAGTGAATTGCCTTGGTATTGGCAGGGTTTTGATATGTTCTGGTTTGCCATGCTGATGGTCATTGTAATTCCCGGCCTGCTCGCCTTTGTATTTGGTTGGCTCGCATTCCGCTCGCGCGTAACTGGCGTGTACTTTTCGATTATCACCCAGGCGCTGACTTACGCCCTGCTGTTGGCATTTTTTCGCAATGAAATGGGTTTTGGTGGCAACAATGGTTTGACCGATTTTAAAGATATTTTGGGTTTCCCCATCGCCGCCGATGGCACACGCATATCCTTATTTTTAGCCTCAGGATTTATGCTGATTATCGCCTACATCGCCTGCCGTTATATTGTGACCTCGCGCATGGGAAAAATTATTGTTTCAATTCGCGATGCCGAAACCCGTACACGTTTTTGCGGATATAAAGTGGAATCCTACAAACTTTGGTTATTTGTTTTTTCGGCGGTGCTTGCCGGTATCGCTGGCGCACTCTATGTGCCGCAAGTGGGTATTATTAACCCCGGTGAATTTTCACCACTCAACTCGATTGAATTAGTGGTGTGGGTCGCAACCGGCGGACGCGGCACATTGTTTGGGGCAATTGTCGGTGCTTTTACTGTTAACTACGGCAAAACCATTTTCACCTCATATTCACCGGAGACTTGGTTATTTGCCTTGGGCGCACTGTTTGTAATTGTCACCCTGATATTGCCCAATGGTTTAGTCGGCCTGTTTAAACGCAATAAAAAAACACCTGCTGAAGATACCGTTACCGCGGTTGAAAGCAAAACCGAAACCGCTGCAACCAAGGAGACGGTGTAATGAATATATTTTCGCAAGCTCGCCGCACACTCGGGCAACCCGATCCTAATTTTGGCGCACCGCTGGATACCACCAAAGGCACCATCTTGTACGTGGAAGGCATCAGTGTGAGTTTTGATGGTTTCCGCGCGCTCAATAATTTAAACCTCTACATCAATGAAGGTGAATTGCGCTGCATTATCGGCCCCAACGGCGCAGGCAAAACTACCATGATGGATGTGATCACCGGTAAAACCAAACCGGATGAAGGCAGTGTTTATTTTGGCCAGCAAATTAATTTGCTGGAATTATCTGAACATCAAATCGCTCGCGGTGGTATCGGCAGAAAATTTCAAAAGCCCACCATCTTTGAAGCATTGAGTGTGTACGAAAATCTGGAGTTGGCCACCGCTGCCGACAAACGTGTGTGGTGGACTCTCACACAACAACTTAACAGCGCACAGAAATACCGTATCGATGAAGTGCTGCTGCAAATAGGCTTGGCCGAACTGCGCCATAAAGATGCTGGTGCGCTGTCTCACGGCCAAAAACAATGGCTGGAAATTGGCATGCTGCTGATGCAAAACCCGCGTGTATTGTTA
>CAXAVL010000379.1:0-2494 GCA_963971905.1 uncultured Cellvibrio sp. | reverse complement strand
TCAATACATCTTTTGCGGACTTGTTATATTCATCCATCAAGCCACGAATCTTTTCTTCAAACTCGAGTTCGTGCTTAAGCGAACTATCATCTTCGAGCCGGCGCAGTTCCTCTGCGAGCTTATCCATAAGCTGCTTTTTCTGGTAGTAGTCGTTAATCTTTGCCATGGATATTACCTTCTACGTCAAAAGACATGGATCTTGATACTCAACATTTGAAATCGAATAAAATCGATACCGGAAACTGAGTCCGCAAATGATAAGTCAAGGCACCAAATAGATCAAACTTAATCACAATAATAGCGAAGGGTATTATTTACCGTTATTTAATCATAAAAAATAAAACATGCACAAAAAAGCGAGCCCCTACGCTCGCTCTTTTAAACCCAACAATTACATCAACTTTTCTGGATCAAATAGTCATCACAACCTCAGATCAGAATCCGCTTTGTTCAGCACCCCTTTCAGATCATAAAGCACACCACGGGGCTTCAGGTAAGAGCGGAGCGCTGCAGCACCCATTTCAGAATAATCCCGATGCGGAACCGCCAGTATAACAGCATCATAGTCACCGGATTGGGGATCAAAACAAAGCGAAAGACCGTATTCGTGTTCAGCCTCTTCATTATTCGCCCAAGGGTCTGCAACATCTATCTTGCAACCAAAATCTTCAAGTTCACGGATTACATCAATTACTTTGGTATTGCGCAAATCCGGGCAGTTTTCCTTGAACGTCAGCCCTAACACCAGGACCCGCGAATCCGCAATTGTCTGGCCAGACCGAATCATAGCCTTAATCAGAGACGATGCAGCATAAGCCCCCATCCCGTCATTTACCCGACGACCGGCCAATATCATCTCAGGGTGGTAACCAACAGCTTGTGCTTTATGGGTTAAATAATAAGGATCGACACCAATACAATGGCCACCCACCAAACCGGGCTTGAATGGTAAAAAATTCCACTTGGTGCCGGCCGCAGCCAGCACTTCGTGCGTGTCGATTCCCATGCGCGCAAATATCATCGACAACTCATTCATTAGCGCAATATTGACATCGCGTTGAGTGTTTTCAATAACTTTAGCCGCTTCAGCCACCCTTATAGACGTTGCTTTATAGGTCCCCGCGGTAATCACGCTCGCATAAAGTGCATCAATCTCATCTGCAATATCGGGCGTTGATCCGGAAGTGACTTTCTTGATAGATGTAACCCGATGCTCTTTATCCCCGGGATTAATACGCTCAGGACTATAGCCAGCATAGAAATCCGTGTTAAACACAAGTCCGGATACTCGCTCAAGAATCGGCACACAAACCTCTTCCGTTGCTCCGGGATAAACGGTGGACTCGTATATCACGATATCGCCCGGTTTCAATACTTGCCCGATGGTCTCGCTGGCCTTCACCAACGGTGTCAAATCTGGCGATTTGAATTCATCAATCGGCGTAGGCACTGTCACGATAAAAATCTGGCAGTCGCTGATCTCCTCAATAACCGAAGTAAACGTTAAGCCATCTGCCGCACTGAGCTCTTCCTTGGACACTTCCCTTGTAACATCAACACCTTCATTCAGCTCAGCGATACGTTTTGAATTAATATCAAAACCTTTAACAGTGTGCTTTTCGCCAAAGGCCGCCGCCAACGGCAACCCGACGTAGCCCAATCCAATAACGGCTAACTTCTTCATCTAGATTCCATTCCTTTTCAATTTAGCCTTCACGATGATCTCATTCATTACGCAGCGCACCAAATCTTTTAGGCGCTTACTGAAATAGCCACACCGGGGATGTTTTTTGACTTCTTTACCACCAAAAATTCAAACAGTTCCGCGTTCATGCAAAATAAATAAATCATTATTTATTAAAGGTCAGGCGACTCACTTTCGCACTGATTGGCACTTCGGAGGCTGCAGCGTCATCCACACGACACCACACCAGATCTGAGACATCGCTATTAGGCTGATAACCCGTCGGCGCTGTTTTAAGAACATCAATTACCGTACCGCAATCAAATGCCTGGCTTGCAGCTGTCAACTGTGCCAACAGTTGCTCAACCTCAGCCCACGGCAAGGAAACCTCTCGCGCCATCATAATACGTGGGTGCGCCGTACCTTGCGGGTTATCCCCAATGAGTAGCTCTTCGAAAAGTTTCTCCCCGGGACGCAATCCACTGAAGACTATCTCAATATCACCTTCAGGTTTCTTTTCCGTCTTTTCTACTAGCCCCATTAGGCTCACCATCTTGCGCGCGAGATCGGCAATTCTAACAGGCTCTCCCATATCCAGGACGAACACCTCGCCGCCCTGCCCCATGCTGCCGGCCTGCAACACCAACTGACTTGCTTCAGGAATCGTCATGAAATAACGGATGATATCGGGATGGGTTACGGTGACAGGTCCCCCATCACGAATCTGGTCTCTAAACAAAGGCACGACCGATCCAGATGAGCCCAACACATTCCCGAAGCGAACCATGGAAAAATGAGTATTCGTTTGTC
>CAXAVL010000378.1:0-2495 GCA_963971905.1 uncultured Cellvibrio sp. | reverse complement strand
CCCAGTTTAACGGCTTGGGTCAACATGCCCTTGCTTGGGTCAAGCGCGACCACCAAGCCCTCTTCGCCGACGATTTGCTGCGCCAGCCAGGAGACTACGCCGGTGCCGGCGCCTACATCCAATACTTTGTCGCCCGCTTTAATGCCAGCGCGCAACAATGCTTGGCGGCGATACATGCGGCCTGAGCCAAAACTCATGACATCAGTGATCCAGTCGTAGTGCTCCGCTGATGAGTCAAACATCTCATCAACACGGGTGCGCCGGTCTTCGGCTTTGCCGTAATAGTCCGGCAGTACCGGGTGTGGAGCTAAACGATTCTGTTCATTGTTGGTCATGATTTTGGAGTCCCTAAAAAATAAGCGCGTACTTTACGGGAGCCTTGGCAGAGGCGCAAGGCGGCGTTACTTTTGGTAAACCAGCAGAAATTTGCAGGCAACAATCGGGAAAGCACGTGGATTGATGCGAACTTTTCCTCCTATAATCCGCGCCTGTTGAATTGGGTAGATGTAAAACCTGCAGGCTATGCAGCTGGATTTAAGAGTGATAAGTAAATGGATATGGTGGTAAACCCGGTGGCGCTGAAATGCGGCTATTACAATTCTCTTGCTGAGCAGGCTGCTTCTAGCACGCCTCTGGCGAATTTTCGGCTGGATGCCCGCTGTGCAAATAACAAGGGTAGCGAGAGCCTGAGTACCGGGCTGTTGCCGCTGGACGGCAGTATTCTGGGCGAAGTATTTGCGGTAGACGCTTCACCGGTCACCCGTGGTTATGGTGCACACAGCTACTGGGCGGAGACCGATCAGTATTTGCTGTTGGCGTTCTGGGCCGATGAACAGGATGCGGCGGGTGTGGCTGCTGCCCCCGAGCGGCTCTACCGCGAGTTGCTGGAGCAAACCCGGGTGCGCGCTTATCCACATTTGGTGCGGGTGTGGAATTATTTTGCCGATATCAATGGTGAAGAGCAGGGTCTGGAGCGCTATCGCCAATTTTGTTTGGGCCGCTTTGATGCGTTTGCCGCTGCCGAAATCGCCGAAAACCAATTTCCTTCAGCCTGCGCCCTCGGTCATCGCGGCGGCGATTTACTGATTTACGCGCTCGCCAGTAAAACCGCTCCCCATCATTTTGAAAATCCACGTCAGGCGAGTGCCTATCACTATCCTGCCGAATATGGCCCGCGCAGCCCATCGTTTGCGCGCGCCAGTTTGCTGTCTCTGCCAGGGCAAGCGCCCAAACTGTTTGTCTCTGGCACTGCCAGTGTGGTCGGGTTTGTCACCTTGCACCCCTATCAATTGACGGAACAGATTACGGTCACACTGGAGAATCTGGATTTGTTGTTGGCGCATGTTGCGCAGCAATACGCGAACAAAGCAGGGAATTTGCCGCTGTTAGAGGCCGAAGTATTAAAGGTCTATGTGCGCAATGCCGGCGATCTGGCGGAGATCAAACAGCGGATTGAACAGGCTTATCCGCAGGTGCCGGTAGTCTATGTGGCAGCGGATATTTGCCGCGCCGACCTACTTCTGGAGATAGATGGAATATGGAATCTCTCAGCCTGAGCACTCCCCTTAGCTGGTGGCGGCGGTTGCGTTTGTCGCGTGCTTGGCGAGTGCCCGCGACCGGCATAGGCTTTGCGCTGTTTGGTCTGGGTGGGGTGGTATTCTCGCTCAGTGTGTTTCCGGTGCTGTATTTTATGCCGGTAAACAAGATGCGCCGCGCGCGCGCGACCCGGCGTGTTATCGCCTTGGTCTTTCGTAATTATGTGCGGGTGTTGCGCGCCTTGGGGCTGCTCAGTTATGAGTTTCACCGGATTGAGCGATTGCATCGGCCTGGGCAGTTAATTATTGCCAATCACCCTTCATTATTGGATGTGGTGTTTTTGATGGGGCTGACCGATGCCAACTGTGTGGTGAAAGCCAGTTTATGGCGCAACCCGTTTACCGCTATGGCGGTGCGTGCGGCGAATTATGTGAGCAATAGCGATCCTGATTTGTATAACCGCTGCGTGGATACCTTTAAAGCTGGTCACTCACTGATTATCTTTCCGGAGGGGACACGCACCAAACCTGGCCAACCTTTGGTGTTTCATCGCGGGCCATCCAATTTGGCACTGAGTGCAGGAATGGCGATGACGCCAGTAGTGATTCGCTGTGAGCCGGCGACTCTGTTAAAAAATCAGCAGTGGTATGAGATCAGCGCCCAGCCGCCGCATTACACCATCAGTGTCTTACCCGATGTCGCCACCGCACCCTATATGGCCGATGGGCAGATGCAGAGCATGGCCGCGCGCCAGTTAACCCGTGATTTGATCGAGCTATTCACCCGGCAGTTGCAATCAAGCTAGTCACCCGGCAGTTGCAGGCGCGCTGAGCAGTTTTTTGTCCAGTTGCAGCAGCAGGCTGCGCATTGAAAATAGAAAAATAAACGGCAGCCACTCACCGAATAATTTATTGCCCATTCCATATCTTGACCACTTTTTAAGTCAGTAAACTTAACTT
>CAXAVL010000377.1:0-2538 GCA_963971905.1 uncultured Cellvibrio sp. | reverse complement strand
ATACCCACCTCTAGCACCGCAATGACTCCACCAGTCTGGTCGGCGTTGGCGGTGATAGGCAACAGAGCGCGATAGCCGCTCCCCTGACGGGCGACATCGATTCCCCAAGTCGGAACACCGGAACTAAAAGCATTGGCGAGCAGCGGGCGCAAACCACTAAGGCTATCGCCATAGCGATCCGGGCGGTGCATACGCAAAAAATTAACCACGCCGGGGGAAAAATACACGCTTAAATAGCGCCCCCCCAGCACTTCCATTCCGCCCCAATAGTCTTGTAATTGCGCCTGCAACGCCTGTCGCTGCACTCGCAGTTGTTCAGCGCCACCCGCGCCATTCTCTGCACTAAAGACCTTATGTGCCGCGCGCACTTTATCTAGCACCGCTTGATCGCGACCGATCAATTGCGCCAACAACATAGCCTGCTGCGTCAGGTCGCGCGCGGTAGTATCAAGCTCGCTTTTTTGGGTCTGGGTATTCCAGCTCAGGCGCTCATGCCACACCTGCTGGTGCACTTTTAAATCAGCGCACATAAACAACACAAATACACCCGTCAACGCCAAGGCGGAAAACCAAGGCAGCCAGCGGTAAAGGTGTTTGTATTTCAGCGACATGCGGTCTCTCGGGCGTGTTGTTTAGCGCTTGCCAGCAACCAGCAAAAACGCACTATTACCCCAGTGTAGTGCAAATTTTTACCGGGGCAGGCTCACATTGCGGCTCATCATCATTGAACCGCAACGCCAAACACTAACAAGAGAGACGAGAAAGAGGATTAAACTATTGCTGAACGTCGGTTGAGGTGCCACTCGATGCCTGACTCGCGATATCAGATTTGGCGCTCTCGGTTTTTTCTGCCCGTTTGCGCCGCGCATCTTTGGGATCTGCCGCGAGAGGGCGATAAATTTCAACGCGATCACCGGCGTGCAGGATATGTTTATCGGCACTGTCCATACCTTTGGTACCGAGTGATTGGCCAAAAATCCCCATTTTGGCGCTGGCGATATCCAGATCGGGAAAGTGATCGGTAATTTTCGAGCGCTGCACGGCTGCGAGCGCGGTAGTGCCCGGCTCAACCAAGAGGGCGATAATTTTTTGTTTGTGTGGCAGTGCGTAAGCTACTTCCACCCGGATGAGATCAAAATCGGCCATGCTGTCTGTCCATCAAAAAGAAAAGAGATCAAAAATAAAATAGAAATTACTGGTATACCTGTTTGGCACGTGCACAGAGTGCATCGACCTGTTTGTTGCTCACCGTTTCAAATAATTTGCCCACCGCCATGCCCAGCAGACGGTTTTGCAACTCAAACTCCAGCTCGAAACTGACCTTGCATGCCTGTTCGCTCAACGCCGTAAAGCGCCATACGCCGCGCAGGTATTTAAAGGGACCATCGACCAAATTCATACTCATGCTGTGCGGTGGCTGTAATTGGTTTCGTGTTACAAAACTCTGGTTTACACCCGCTTTACTCAACTCCAGCCGCGCCTCCAACCAGTCATCACCACGGGCGAGAATTTTCGCCCCGCTGCAGCCATCCATAAACTGCGGATAAGCTTCAATATCGTTAATCAAATTAAACATTTGCGCCGCCGAATAATTCACCAGCGCCGATCTCTCTACTCGATGAGCCACGTTTTACTCCACAAATACGCTACGCAATACCGGAAAAATTCCGTTGATCAAAATCACCAGTACCGCAATGGGGGAGATATAACGCAAAATGGGCCGCCAAATTTTTAACAGCAGTGGCGACTCAAATTTAAATTCATGCAGCAAGTGCTCATCGCGCAATTTCCAGCCCACAAAGAGAGCAATTAACACCCCTCCGAGCGGCAACATAATATTGGTGGCGATAAAATCCATACTGTCAAAATAGGATTTGCCCCACAGGAATTGTTTATCTGACCAGTCATTAAACGACCAGACCGAGCCCAGGCCCAACAACCAGGCAATAACCCCCAGCAGCAGACTGGCACCTATGCGCGTCAGGCGAAAGCGTTCGTTGAGATAGGCCACACCCGGCTCCAACAGTGAGATCGTTGAGGTCCAGGCGGCGAGCATCATCATCACAAAAAATACCGCGCCGATCACCATGCCTGCAGTCATATTGCCAAACGCCACCGGCAGGGTCACAAACATTAACCCCGGGCCACTGCCCACCGAAAGGCCCGGCGTGGTAAATACCAGTGCAAAAATTGCCACTCCCGCCACTAGCGCGACCAACGTATCGAGCAGCGCCACCAACATCACCGTCTTCCCCACAGACTGGTTGCTCGGCATATAGGCGCCGTAAGCCATGATTGCGCCCATGCCCAAACTCAGGGTAAAAAACGAGTGCCCCATAGCGGTCAGCGCCGATTCCCAAGAGATATCCTCAATGTTGAAACTGAACATAAAGCGCAGTGAGGTCACAAACTCGCCTTCAACCATCGCGTAGCCGAGCAATATCAACAACAGTAAAAACAACAACGGCATCATCCAGCGGACCGAGGCCTCCAGCCCACGGGTCACGCCCAAGGCCAGAATAATCACTGTCATCAGGG
>CAXAVL010000376.1:0-2539 GCA_963971905.1 uncultured Cellvibrio sp. | reverse complement strand
CCACAATGCCGACAATAGACCCCAACAGTAAGATGGTGGTAATTAAAATCAACTCCAAGGTGAGCACAAAACCCTTCTGGTGCTGAGGGTAACAACGGCTCAAGTCCGACCGGGTGACTGCCTTCATAGCTAAGGCTCCTGATGAGTGAATTTTAAAATGCCATAGCCGCTCACAGACTTTCGCCCAGCAGCTGGAGCACCTCTAAAATTTGGATTGCGGCGGGGAAAAACACCAATACTAAAAACATGGGAAAACACACCAACAACATGGGCACCATGGTCTCCAGCGACTTGCGATTAACTCGCGCCGTGTCTTGCTGACGGCGCTGCAACTGCAGCACTTCCAAATGAGAGCGCAAACCATCGGTGACTGGCGCGCCTATACCTACTCCCACTTGAATGATGCTGGCCAAACGCGCCAAGCCCTTAACACCAGTACGTGCTGCCAAGTCAGCAAACGCAGTTTGGCGTTCACGACCGGATTCCAATTCGCGCGCCATCAACATCACTTCCATTCCCAGTGGGTTATCTGGCTGCAAGCCATATTGCGCCGCGTGGCGAAAAGCGCCGGTTAAGTTAAAGCCCGAATTAAGGTAGACAATAATCAAACTGACAAAAAATTCGAGCGAGTTTTCAATTTTCGCGCGACGGTTCTGCCGACGTAAAAGCAACCAGAAATCCGTGCCAAAAAACGCTAAAGCGATTGCCCCAAGGATGAGTGTGGGAGGGAATGATTGTTCTGGCAATTCAAGCATTAAGAGCACCGCCAAGACAGCGCTGGTAAATTTTAAGGCCCAATAGAGCACTCGGCTTTTTAAAATAGGTAAGCCCGATTGACGCACCAACTGCCGTGGATAAAGCGACCAATTTGCCAAGCCGGTAGGTTTTATTATTGGACTAGTTGCATTTTGCGCCAGGCTATCTGCGTCTTGCTCAGTGCTATCCAAGCGCCCGGTTTGCAGTAGAAAAAAAATGGCTACCGAGATGACAAATAGCAGCAACAGTAACAGGTCAAACCAGATGGGACTGTTCATGCATTAACCCTCAGAATTTTGCGCAACCACAAAAATCCCAGTATTTGCATTAAGAGCGCGCCGGCAAGATAGCTGGCACCCATGGGGTGATTGAGTAGCGCATGAAACCAGTCTGGCTCCTGCCATAAAAATAGCGGAACCACCGCATAGGGAAGCAAACCTGAAAAAATGGCCGCGTAGCGCGTACCCGACAATTGCCCGGCAATG
Source organism: uncultured Cellvibrio sp. (assembly GCA_963971905.1). Taxonomy (GTDB): domain Bacteria; phylum Pseudomonadota; class Gammaproteobacteria; order Pseudomonadales; family Cellvibrionaceae; genus Cellvibrio. Next base: position 1,298 of record CAXAVL010000376.1, on the reverse strand, counting down.
GTCATGCGCTGACGAATGCGCTCCTGCATAAGCTGCGCCACTGAGGTAAGCATAGCGGCTAAATCGCTACCGGTTTGGTGGCGCGCAATCAACACCTGCGCAAACAATCGCGTGCCTTCGGTGTTGTAACGGTTGGTCAAACGCGCTAGCGCACGCTCCGCGCTATAGCCTAGATCCAAACGCGCCAGCACCTCATTAAGCTCATCTTTCAGTGGTTGCTGTACCGACTGGGCAGCGGTCTGTAACGCCTGACGCGCGGGCAAACCGGCATGCAAACTGGCACGCATGGTATCTAATGCATCCACCAAGGCCACCTCCAAACGGCGCAAGCGCCAAGCCGCCAAATCAGCGAGACCATAAAAACACAGGAGTATTACGCCCAGTGACGCAATAAAAGCGACAGGAAGATGACGGGGAAAGGCTGTCAACATAAGGCTGAATGCCAAGGCCGCGATCATCAGCACACCCACGACAAACATCCAGGGTGCCAGACTAATCCCCAAGGTCTGGAGCCAGCGCTCCAGAGTTGAGGTTTTGGGTGATTCAAATAGGCGGGCGTCGGTGTGCTGCTCTTCTTGATCACTCAGCCATGGGGCGATTAACCAATGCCAGACAACATAGAGCATGCACAGGCAGCAAATACCCAAGACTCCCAACTCTAACCATTTCATTAGCTTTCACCATGAGCCAGACGCGCAAAGGTTTGCGCATCGAAGCCTTTCGCTTCGACCTGTTCGGTGAGAAAGCTGGCATTGCCATTAGCCGCATGAGAGCCCTGAATACGCTGTTCTGCATCTACACCTGCAGATTTAAAGTGAAATAGTTCACGCACTTCGTAACGCGCTTGGGTGGTGGCCAATTCGCTAATGCTCACCACACGGCGACTGCCGTCGCGAAAGCGCATGACCTGCACAATTAACTGAACTGAGGAGGTAATCATTTGCTCAATACTTTCACGGCAGATCGCGCTTTCGCCCATTTGCGCCAAGGTCTCCAAGCGGCTGATAACATCCTGTGGGCTGTTAGCATGCAAGGTAGTCAGGCTGCCATCATGACCCACATTCATGGCCTGCAGCATGTCCAAGACCTCCTCCCCGCGCACCTCGCCGACAATAATGCGATCGGCGCGCATCCGCAGTGCTGTGCGCACCAAGTCGCGCAGGGATACAGCACCGGCACCTTCACTATTGACGTTGCGCGCCTCCAGCGGAATCACATGGGGATGCTTTAGACGTAGCTCGGCGGTTTCTTCTACGGTAACCACTCGCTCAGTGGCGGGAATAAAACCAGAGATCACA
>CAXAVL010000375.1:0-2553 GCA_963971905.1 uncultured Cellvibrio sp. | reverse complement strand
ACCTACCGCAGCTGCGGCGACAAATTTGAAAATGCTATGCACCGATATATTTTCAAACTTGCCGCGACCTTATTTCACCATTGGAATAAACACATTTTTCGCCGCAGGTCGCGCAAGAATACCTGTTACATAGCTGCGCAATGGACTGTCTTTATGGACAAGATCTAAATTGTGTGGCCCATTCACCAAATAATTAATCACTGGTACAAGCAAAATATCCGCTAAGGTAAATTGGTTTCCCACCAAAAAAACTTTCGCACCTAGTTGCTGTTCCAAAATGCCGACTACCTGAATCACGTCAGGAATAGCGGCAGCAACAATGTCCTCACGCACACTGCCATCGGGTCCTTGGGGATATAAAAACTCCAACAGAAAATTGCGCACTATGGCCTTATCAACATACGCAGTGATTGCCGCACACCACTGATCCACTTCTGCTTTTTGCCACGCATCCTGCGGCTGCAAGCGGGCTTGGTTGTACTGATTATCCAGATAACGGCAAATGCTTTGTGTCTCATAAAGTGGACGACCAGCATCTAATAATACCGGCAACTTGCCAAACGGATTAATCGTCTTTAAGGCGGGGCTGCGCCAGATGTAATCCTGACCATCGACCACCGAATTCAAGGTGTAAGCTAAACCAATTTCTTCGCAACAAAATTGCACCGCACGGGTAAAGGTACTGAACTGCACACCTACTATATGAATTTGATGACTCATCGATAACTCCTTCGTAATGGTTTACTAAAAACTGTTTTTCCTTGGCAATCTTCTATCGCCACCATAATATGATCAAGAACATATTTTAAACCGGAGGTACACCATGGCATGGAAAGAGTCACACAAGCAGGAGTCGCGCGAGCGGATCGTTAATGCGGCGGCTGAATTATTTACCCGTAAAGGTTTTAATCAGGTCGGTATAGATGAGGTCATGACGCAGGCAGGTTTGACACGCGGTGCATTTTACGCCCACTTCAACTCCAAAATTGACCTGTACGAAGAGGCAATCATCGCGGCGGGAAACGCAGCGGCACAGCATTTTAGTGAGCATGTAACTGACACCAATAGCATCATTAATCATTACTTAAGTGAAGGTCACCTTACTTCTACCAGCATTCGCTGCCCTCTGCCCTGTTTGGTAAGCGATGTCGCCCACGATGATGAACGGGTAAAACAGATCTATACCCGCCTCTATAAAGGTTTTACCAAACACCTCGGCAGCAATAATGGTGGTGCAGAAGATGAAGACAATGCGCTACTCCAATCCGTACTGATGATTGGAGGCATGGCACTGGCGCGCAGCCTCACGGATGAAACACTCGCAAAAAAAATCTTATCCCTGACCAGCAAAGCTGCACAACAAATTAAACCCAAGTGATGTGTATAAACGCCACCAAAAGACTCATCGCGCCAGCACAATTTTGCTCGCCGTGGATCTAACCTTGGTGTTGTTGCAAATATTTTTTGGTGAGCGCCATAAAGCGTGGAGTTGGACCTACGTCTTCGTAAATCGCATCGCCCATTTCATCGGTCGCCACTACTTTTGTGCCCAGCACATAGGGCAAGCTGGCCTCAAGTTGCCCTAAGGCGGCCGAGAGTAATTCACTGATTAATTGTTCTTTGGAACGCTTGGGGTACATCTCCGCCAGCGCAGCCAGCCGCGCCGCATCCTCCACCAACAGATGCACCGCGTAGGTCTCTTTGGTTAATTTACCTTGCGCGTGCGCTTCCCATTGTGCAACCAGTTCTTGTAAAAACATAACCGCAACCTCTCGTTCGCCAGAAGGAACAGGATGTAAAAATCTGCTGCGCGCTAAGGATTTTTACAGCCTGTTATGAGTGTAGTTGAAAGTAGCTCAGGCATCTCAACCGCTGAGCTTACGCCCGTGAAAACTCATATTATTTAATGCGTATCAGATGGTGCACATACAGTGCCAGCCTTAATCACCTGCGCCAAAATCTGCACGTATTTATCCATCTCAATCGCGTCAACCTGCGCGTAACCCAGCATCAAACCATTGCGCAGGACTTTATCGGTTGCCAATTTACTGAGCGGTTGCGCGTAGACGCCCTGCGCTAATAGCGCTTGGCTAATGACAAGATCATTACACTGTTCAGCTAAGGCGATGGTGAGGTGAATACCGGAAGACCCGCCATAAATAGTAACGCTGTCGCCGAGATATTTTTCAATCGCGCCCACTAATGCATCGCGCCTCGCTGCATATAAACGGCGCATTTTTTTCAGATGCTGGGCAAAATGCCCTGCGCGTAAAAATTCCGCCAGCGCCAATTGATCAGCGCTGCGACCGCGCAGATGCCCCAAACGCAACATGCCGTAAAACGCGGCGGCCAAACCCTTGGGCACCAACATAAAACCAATGCGCAATGCGGGAAATAAGGTCTTACTAAACGTACCGAGATAAATCACCGGCGCGTCCTCTACCAAACCTTGCATCGCTGGTAACGGTGGGCCATCGCGGCGGAATTCACTGTCGTAATCATCTTCAATAATTAACGCGCCCACACGCTGGGCGGATTCGATCAAGCTCATGC
>CAXAVL010000374.1:0-2568 GCA_963971905.1 uncultured Cellvibrio sp. | reverse complement strand
TGCTCTTCGCGAATCGTCCGATATTTTTCTGCGGCAGCGCCGGTTAACACTTCGTCGGTACGAATAATGGTTGAACGCAGAAAGATCAACAAATTGGTTTTGCGCTTGGAGGCGCTCTGGGTGCGAAACAAGTGGCCAAGAACTGGAATACTGCCCAGCACCGGTACCCGCGAGTCGCCCTTGTTAACCTGATCTTCGATCAAGCCACCCAACACTACGGTTTGACCGTCACCCGCCAGAATTTGGGTTTTGATTTCACGTTTACTGGTGGTAGGGCCATTGGGAGAGTTTTGAGTATTGCCAATCACCGAGGAGATCTCCTGCTCGATATCCAATACCAAGCTGTCGCCCTCATTGATGTGTGGCGTCACCTGCAGTTTGATACCTACATCTTCCCGGTTAACTGTATTAAATGGACTAGCAAAAGAATTCGCGCCACCGGTAGTGCCAGTGTTAGCCCCCGAATAGGAACCGGTGACAAACGGCACCTGTTGCCCTACCAATATGGACGCTTCACTGTTGTCGGTGGTCAATAGGCTCGGTGTGGAGAGGATATTTGATGATTCCGTGGTCTGCAGCAACTTCAGCACTGCCAAAAAGTCGATGCTTTTACCCAAACGCCCGACACCAAACACAGGCGATTTAACGGTATTTATGCCACCGGCTAAGGCGCCTAGCGCAGTAGTATCATCGGGATTTTCCAATATATTCAAAGCTGGCCCAGCCACGCTACCCAGCGCCCCACCGGAGGTGAAACCACCAAAGCCTTGTTCATCACCTTGATACATCCACTCGATACCAATCTCTTTGGCGTTGTTTCCGGTAATCTCAACAATAATCGCCTCAACCAATACCTGCGCCCGACGAATATCCAAACTATCAATAATCGACAACATGGTATCCATAGTGTCTATATCGGCGGTGATTAACACCGAATTGGTTGCCTCATCGGCCTGCACCGCAGGTGGCGTTGAATTGGCGGGCGCGCCCTCCGCAGTTTTACCTTGCCCCAAGCTCTGGAGCATGCCCGACAGGACTTTCGCAACGTCTTCTGCCTTGGCGTATTTGAGGTATTCAACTCGCACGTTATTGTTTTTCGATTGCGGGCGATCCAGATCATCAATCAATAACTTAAGGCGCTGGCGAGTCAAATCATCGCCACTGATCACCACCGCGTTCGTGCGCTTATCCGCCACAATGACCGGCGGTGATGTGGTCATGCCACGGTTAGGGTCGGGCTTTTCCAACTGCGACAGCATAGCGACTACGTCAGCAGAATTGGCGTAGCGCAATGGAATCACATCGGTATGAGTGATTCCTATTTTATCCAGCTGCACCACCAGCTCATTCATCCGCGCGACGTTGGCGCGGGTGTCGGTAATGATCAGGGCGTTGCTAGGTTCATAAGTGGTGAGATGGCCATATTGCGGCACCAGCGGGCGCAAGGCAGCGAGGATTTTGGCAGCGCTGGTATTTTTAAGCGGAATTACCTGGGTGATATAAAGGTCATCTTTGTTGGTGACATTATTTTCGGTCGGGATGGGCAGATTGCGCGCGTCGCGGTTCATCACGATCCGCACAATATTGCCGCTCTCCACGGCGGTAAAGCCATGCACATCAAGGGACGCGAGAAATAGCTCGTACAACTCTTTCGCATTGAGCGGCTTGGAGTTGATCACCTTAATCGGGCCGCGTACTTTGGGGTCGATAATGAACGTTTTACCCGTCAGCCCCGCGATGGACTTAATCACATCCTGAATATCGGTATCGTTGAAATTGACTGCCCAGCGAGTTTCGCCTGATGCATCAACCGGTTGCGCTTCGACTTGGCCAAGAGCTGCACCACTCATGCCCACAAGCACTGCTAGCAACAGGCCGCCGATGATGTTGTTATTGTTACGACCATGAAACAGGATCACAAAAACCTCACTTGAGCATTACGTCTAGGTTAACTGTACTGCCACCGCGCCTGATTTCCAGATTCGCCGATGTGGCACTACCCATACTTTTGTAAATTTCCATAATCTTTCCCGGGCTGCTCAATGGCACGCCGTTAACTGAGGTCACTATGTCATCAGTTTGCAAACCCAGCGAATTAAACATCTCCGCATTGCGCCCAGGGCGAATTTTGTATCCCACCACTTTTCCGCCTTCGCGATAAATACTCATTGCCACTACATCGGCAAGGGTTTTACTGGCGGCAGCGGCAGAGGGATCAGCGCCGAAACGCGGCGAATCCACTGCGGGGCTTTTATCGACATAAAGCGGTGGCTGTTGTTGATAGGGCGGGTTGGCATAACCACTCGGCGAGACTTGTACATCACCTGCTTGAGGGAACGCGACAGAACTGGTGAGTTTGGGAGCGTTTGGATCTTCTTTAAACAACCAGAGAGATTCAAAGGAGCCATTGTTATTGATAATAACCCGCCCATCCAACACCTTGGCGAGAGTCACATTATTGCCTACGGGCAGGGTATCGCCCACTGCATACACATCGGCACGCTCGCCTGAGGCGATAATGGCGCGACCGGCTTTTTCTTCATTACTGCCAAGCACCCCACGCAACAC
>CAXAVL010000373.1:0-2569 GCA_963971905.1 uncultured Cellvibrio sp. | reverse complement strand
CAAACCGTGGAAACAGGACAAACGCTCTTTACGGTGGAAAGCAACGAGAGTCTGAAATCCTATACCGTCAAAGCGCCCATCAAAGGCGTGCTCACAGCACTCAATGCCAAGGCAGGTCAACAAAGCAACGGTAAAACACTTGCCCGGATTCTGGATAACAGCCGCGTTTCCGTTGAATTATCCGTTTTCCCTGAACACCTGAACAAGGTAAAAACCGGTTCACCAGTAACACTGACCTTCGCTGGCGCCACGTTTGAATCCCGTATCGAACAGATCGCTCTGGAAACCAATGCCAACCAATCGGTAAATGCGCGCATCACACTCGATCAGCGCTTACCGCTAGGTGCCATGGTGAAGGCGCAGATTCAGATTGATGAGTATGAAGTTCCGCTTGCCGTAAAACGCAGTGGCTTACAAGCCTTCCGCGATTTCACAGTGGTCTACGCGCAAATCGGCGATGAATACGAAGTGCGCATGCTGGAATTGGGGCGCGAGGCCGGAGACTGGGTGGAAGTGCTAGGTGGGTTAGAGCCGGGGACACGCTATGTGACCGAGAACAGTTTTGTTATCAAAGCCGATATTGAAAAATCCGGCGCTTCTCATGATCACTAAGCAGGCAATCACCAAGCCCATTACTTAATACGGGAATTATCATGTTGGAATCTATTATTAATTTTTCGCTACAACGGCGCACGCTGGTTCTCAGCCTTGTGCTTGCCGTGTGTGCGCTCGGCCTCTGGAATTTCAATCGCCTACCGATTGATGCAGTGCCGGACATTACCAATGTGCAAGTGGTGATTAACACCGAAGCACCAGGTTATACACCACTGGAAGTGGAGCAGCGTGTCAGTTTTTCGCTGGAAAATTCCATGAGTGGTTTAAAGGGGTTGAAATACACCCGCTCGCTATCGCGTTATGGTTTATCGCAAATCACACTGGTATTTGACGATGGTACTGATATTTATTTCGCGCGCCAGCAAATCACCGAGCGCTTACTCTCGGCTGCTGATGAGTTGCCCGCAGGCCTCACGCCAAAATTAGGCCCTGTAGCCACCGGCCTCGGTGAGATTTTTATGTTCACCGTGGATGCTGAATCAGGAGCTACTAATGCGGATGGATCTACCGTAACGCCGACGGATTTGCGTTCGGTACACGACTGGATTATCCGGCCGCAATTATTGCGCGTACCGGGTGTTGTAGAGGTCAACCCGATTGGCGGTTACAAACGCGAGATTCTGGTTGCGCTCGATCCACAAAAATTACTCTCCTTAAAGCTGAACCAAGAACAGGTGATTGCGGCGCTGGAGCGCAGTAATAACAATCGCGGTGCCGGTTTTATCGAACACAGCGGCGCGCAGTGGTTGCTGCGCGTTCCCGGCCAGGCACAAACACTCGCCGATATTGAAAATACTTTGCTCTACCAACATGACGGTGTGCCTATCCGCATTAAAGATGTGGCCAACGTAGAAGAAGGTTTAGAGTTGCGCTCCGGCGCTGCCTCACAAAATGGCCGCGAAGTGGTGATGAGCACTGTGTTTATGCTGATCGGCGAAAACAGCCGCACAGTAGCCATGAATGTCAGTGAAAAATTGGCGGAAATCCAGCGCAGCCTGCCCGAAGGCATCACCGCCACCGCTGTGTATGACCGCACCAATCTCGTCAATAAAACGCTCAATACCGTACAAAAAAATTTACTGGAAGGTGCGCTATTAGTCATCGTGGTGCTATTCGTTTTATTGGGCAATATGCGCGCCGCATTGCTCACCGCAGCGGTCATTCCGATTGCGATGTTAATGACCATTACCGGCATGGTGCAAAGTCAGGTGAGCGCAAACCTGATGAGCCTGGGGGCACTGGATTTTGGTTTGATCGTCGATGGCGCGGTGATTATTGTGGAGAATTGTCTGCGTCGTTTGGGTGAAGCCAATCGCACGCGCGCACTGCCACTCAATGAACGTCTTGCACTGGTATTTGATGCAACACGTGAAGTGATTCGCCCAGCGCTCTTTGGTGTTTTTATTATCACTGCCGTGTATTTGCCGATTTTTGCGCTCACCGGCGTCGAAGGCAAAATGTTCCATCCAATGGCCATCACCGTGATTATTGCACTGGTGAGTGCAATGATTTTGTCGATTACGTTTGTGCCAGCGGCTGTCGCCATGCTGTTTAAAAAGCCTTTGGAAGAACGCCCCAATAAAATCATGCAGCGTGCGTTTTCGCTCTATCAACCACTGTTGCAACACTCCATTAAATGGCGTGTTGGTGTGGTGAGTGCTGCCGCCATTTTTGTTGTTCTGTGCGGATTTTTATCGAGCAGGTTAGGCAGCGAATTTATTCCCAACTTGGATGAAGGCGATATCGCCATGCATGCCTTGCGCATTCCTGGCACATCACTAACTCAAGCGTTGCAACTGCAAGAACAACTTGAAGCCAAAATTAAAACCATGCCTGAGGTTGAGCGCATTTTTGCCAAAATAGGTACAGCAGAGGTAGCAACTGACCCTATGCCGCCCAGTGTGGCCGACAATTTTATTATTTTAAAACCACGTAGTGAATGGCCCGACCCAAG
>CAXAVL010000372.1:0-2576 GCA_963971905.1 uncultured Cellvibrio sp. | reverse complement strand
AACCCATGGTGGCGCATAAGATGATGCTAATCAGCAGCTGTTGTTGGTTCACTCAGTAATTACCCTCGTTTGATTCGCACTACTTTCATCACCTCAAAATTCATCCCCGCTACGGTCTCCTGTTCCGGGTAATAGGTAATATTGACGCGCGCGCCTTTTAAACTCAGATATTTACCCTTGCGCTTGAATTTAAACGGCACCTCACAGCCCTCGATCATCAGTGTATGCAGAATCCAATCACCCTGCTCGCGCTGTATATGCGATACCACTTTCAGTAATTCCGAGTGATTGAGATTCTGGTTTTTCTCGACAAGCTTTTTCGGGTCGGATTGCATAGCGACGGCGGCCTGATGGTTTTATTTTTCTATGAAGTAAGTGAGAGTCATTTTTTCGCAGTAATCGCTTCAAGCGCCCGCTGCTTGGTTTTTTCCAAGAGTGATGCATCGCCAATTTCTCCGTGCCCCGGTACTACGATGTTTGCCGTGCCGTAGCGCGCGATTAGTTTTTCAGCGGAGGCTGGCCAGTCTGCGATCACAGCATCGCCAAGATTGCCAAGACCTTCGGGTTTAACAAAACAGCCGCCGAATAGAATTTTCTGCTCCGCTAACCACACAACAACATTGTCTGACGTATGGCCAGCACCCGGATAAAACACTTCTATTTTTTTATTGAGCAACCAAAAGGGATTTTCAGAAAATGAATGGGTTGCTTGTGCTTCGCCTTTATTCTTAAGCAATTTATTAGTTAACTTGGAAACATAGGTAGGAATAGACTTTGAGTTGAGAAACGCAATACCGCCTGTACTGTCGCTGTGAAAATGTGTGGAAATACTTGCTATGGCGGTAAAACCCTGCGCGTCAATCCATTGCACTAATTTTTCAGTATCCGTGGCTGAAATGGGTGTATCAATCAGGTAAGCATCTTTATTATCAACAACGACTAAACCGTTAGAGCCAACCAGCCCCCAACCTTTAATTTTTTCGTAAGCGGTATATAGGTAAACACCGTCATCGATTTTTTGGATTTCCAATTCGGGTAATGCATCTTCCGCAAAAACAACTGTTGATAAAATAAATATAAATGCACTCAGAAATATTTTCATTTGGTCGAACTCCTTCGGCTGAAATTAACTTTATTTTTGTTATTACATATCCTGCTCAATACACCTGATCATGACTGCCCACATCCACCAAAATAATATCTTTGTCGGTGATGATCAGCTCCAATACAATCCGGTAACCCATATTTATAGACACCGATGAAAGACCGCTTAAGCGACCCTGCAAGCTGTGTAACCTGAGTGACGGGTGGTAGGGATTTAATTCGAGCAGCTCTAGGGTTTTTTGATATTGAGCGCGTAGCTCGGGGTGTTTTTTGATGAACTTGGTCGCTTTTTTGAGATAGGGCTCAGGATAAATCAGCTTATACATCGCCGCCAATCCTGCGCATATGGTCGGCGACAGATTCGGTGACAAAATGCCCTTCCGCTACTGCAGCTTTGGCCTCCTGCACTGCCATCGCCAATTCGTATTCACGCAGCTTGTTGTATTTTTCCAAGTCCATAATGACGTAGCGGTCTTGCCCCCGAACGGAGATAACCACTTCTTCATCTACTTTTAGACGCGCCTCTACGGCGGAGATGCCTTTAGTTTTTAAGTCGTTTGCAGCTAATGCGTTCATGATTGAATAACTTTATTAAGAATACTTTTTACAATACTATTAAGGGTATCAGTTGCAACACTATTACTACAAGTGCTGGTTTTTTGCACTATCAGATTTTTCTGTCGGAAGGCGCTGCGCTGTTCCAACCTATTCTTTGTTTCCCCACGGTTTCCCCCGCGTTCTCTCCACCGCTGCCAATTTCAAATGCAGTGCCGCTTTGGCAACTATGTGCGCACTTACGGGTGCAGTGAGAAATAAAAATAGTGCGATTAATAATTCGTGCAGGCTCAGGCCATCGCCCCGGGTGGAGAAGAAAATGACTGAGCCGATGATGATGCCGCCCACCCCCAAGGTGGTGGCTTTGGCGGGGCCGTGCAGGCGCATGTAAAAATCGGGTAGGCGCATGAGGCCGATTGAGCCGATCAGCGCAAACGCGGCGCCGGCAAGCAGGCAAAAACTGATTGTGTATTCCAACCAAACTGACATCGGATTCCCCTGTTCAACTTTTCATTATTCGACTTTCTATTATTCAATAATGTCGCCGCGCAGCAGGTATTTGCTGAGCGCAACTGTGCCGACAAAACCCATCACTGCGATTAACAATGCGGCTTCAAAATACAAATTGTTGCCTTGATGAATGCCGAACAGCACCAGCAGGGCGATGGCGTTGATGTACATGGTGTCCAGCGCGAGGATGCGGTCGGGCAGCGAGGGGCCGATCACCAGCCGCCACAGGTTTAGGGCGATGGCGAGGCCGAGCAGGAACATGGCGATATTTATGGCTGTGGTGAGCATTCAAACACCTCTTTGAGCGGGGCTTCGTAGCGCTGTTTAATTTCGGCGATGGCGGCGTCTATATCGGTCACATGCAGGCTGTGCACTAGCAAGTAGCGGCCTTCCATATTCAAATCCGC
>CAXAVL010000371.1:0-2586 GCA_963971905.1 uncultured Cellvibrio sp. | reverse complement strand
TCCGGCATAGAGATCGTAGGGCTCAGGTCGAGGGTGATACGGTCGTTTTCATCCACCATCGCACGCACCTCAAGCTGCACCCCAAAGGATTTAAACTGGGTGCCACTAAATACCCCTGCAGCACCGCCCGCATCACTGGTCACACCGCTGGCGGCATAGGCGGTGGGAATTGGTACTTCGCCCCCGGCGCGAAACACTGCCGACTCACCGGCTAACACCGTAAGATTCGGGCGCGACAAGGTGCGCGAAATACCTGCCTGCTCTAGCATTGAAAAGAGCAAGTCAAAGGCGACCTCACTTGTACCTACCTGAAAATTATTGACCAGTGCACCGCCCAGCACCTGCATGGCATTTTCAACCTGGCTGGCACCCGCAGCGCGGGAATTGGCGCCCTCCAATCCAAAAATACCGCCGCTTTTGTCATAGCCCTTGGTGACTACTGAAAAGTCAGGGCGCCACTGTTTTAAGCTGCGACGATTAACCTCATACATCTGCACTGCAACGCGCACCTGGGGCAAATCGCGCACTTCAATCGTAGATAGGAGCCTGCCACCTGCCAGTGACAGGAGCTTGGCGCGGCCGATATTACTGCGCAGATTATTACCGCTTAAACCGCCGCTCTGCGTTTGCTGCCCAAAACCACCTTGATTCGCCGCGCGCGTCTTTTGAGCGCCGGCGAGCAAGCCACCGGATTCATTAGCGAGAATGTTCATACCGGTATTTTTGCTCGCATCTACATAGTCGCCGGTAAACAAACGCGCGGCCAAATTCAACACCCGCACCAAATCCACTTGAGTTTCTACCTGCCCGCCCAAGAGCAAGGTATCTACTTCATCGCTAGGCATATCGCCCAGCTGAATACGGCTCACAGTGACCGATTGGCCACCCAGATTTTTAATGGCTTTACGCACCTTTTCAGTGAGATCCAAGGGCAACTGCTCAACTTGAATCAAATTGATAATGGCTGCGCTTGACCCGCGTTTAGCCGATCCTGCGCGCTTATCTTGCTTCAACCGTAACAGCGGGTTCGCATTAAGCGCAGCCAAGGCGCTACTCAGATTAGTGGGTATATCAGCTTGGGTTTGCAGCATGACACCTGCATTAAGCGAACCTTGGCCAGCGTCTAAATAGTGACGCGCCGCGGCCTCTGCCGCGAGGCGATATTTTATGGTCGGCACTCGACCGCGCAGAATTAATGCTTCCCGGTCCGGCGCTAAGGTCAAACGCACCCCAGGGTGAATGTCGACCAAGGCGCGGCGCAACACGCTTAAATCTTCCACCACACTAAACAAAAAAGTCTCTGAGGTTTTATCGCTGTACCAGACCATAATGCTGGTGCGCCCGACTTTTTTAGCCAGCGCCAACACTTCATTGCCGTTCAATACTTCTACTTGAAGTATGGCGTCCTGGCCGACTGCGACTCGCTCTAACGGCTTGTTAAACACCATGCGCGAGTGAGTCCACTGCACCACTTCACGGGTACTTTTCGATTGGTGTCCATCCGCTGTTTCAATAAACTTCAACCCTTTAATGGTGTTTTGCGCTGCACCCAGAGTTGGGCTTAAGCTCCAGCTCATTAGCAACAGTAAACCCAGTATTACTTTCATCTTGTGCTCCTATCCTCGTTTTCGAGAGACATTCAATAGTAGTCACTGAACTGTTGCAGCTTTCCGGCCAGAATGCGAAGCACACACTTATATTTATATAAATCAATAGCTTATAAATTATTTTAAGACTCTATTGGCAGCCTTTAATGGTATAGGGGAAGAGTTTTGGCAAAAGGATTTGCAATTTGCAAAGCGAAATGAAAAGACGGAAAAGGATGCGAAAACTGGGACTGTTGGCGCTCGCTGCGCAAAGTCATTCAGTGTGAGTCCGCAACGGACTCCACTGACCGATAACAACCAGTTATTGTGCGGGGTTTTACAAACGACACTACTAAACAAATCAATTTTTAATAAACGCCTGAAGCTGAGTGTGGGCCAAGCGCAGCCGCTCATACTTACTGGGCCCGGCATCAGGCAGCTCTTCCACAAGCAAAGTTTCACCGTCAAGCTTGGGCAGCTCAGGCTCCAAATATAAATCCAGCAGGCGATTAAGTTCACTGCGCGCAATAGGTTTAGTGAGGTAGTCGTTCATGCCCGCCGCTAAAAAACGTTCGCGATCACCGTGAATTGCATTGGCGGTTGCGGCGATAATCGGTATCTGCGCGAAATCATCGACGCTGGCGCGAATATGCTGGGTCGCGGTGAGGCCATCCATCACCGGCATTTGAATATCCATCAATATCAAATCGACTTTTTGATTGCGCAGTACCTTAAGCGCCATGGCCCCATCTTCTGCCACTACCACCCGGCAGCCGCGCTGCTGTAAAAACTGGGTCGCTATCACCTGATTGTGCTTGTTGTCTTCCACCACCATCACACAATTACCGAGATAACCAGAGTGAGGGGTGACGGCTTTATTGCGCGCATCTAGCACCAGAGGGTGATACAGCTGAACATCGACAAGCAGATCCTCCATCGCTTCCAAGCCGCGTAAAAAGTGCGACAGCTTAAAGGGGCCATTCAACAACAGCTCCGACTC
>CAXAVL010000370.1:0-2592 GCA_963971905.1 uncultured Cellvibrio sp. | reverse complement strand
GAATTTTCAGTCTCAAACAAGACATCGGTTTCATTATCTACCGATCCATACTCAAGGCCAAAGATTGCATTTAAGCCAGGAAGTAGTTGTTTCGCAATATCTGCGCGATTAATAGCCATGATTCACTCTCCCTATGCCACACATACGAGAGCGCGATTATCGATATGCTGGACAATTCGCACTTCCAACTCAGGGAACGCCCGGTCAGCATCAGTTTCATTATCTGGTGCATTCCAGTACCTGATAGGACGAATTTCTGCAGTTGCAGAAGTAGCGGAAGCAGCCTTTAGACCGAAACCACTTTGACCCGTCTCATCGGAACCAGTGCCGAGAGTTACATTATAGTTGAAAGAGTTCATTGCACCAGCCGTTACCGAAGCATCGGCTTGTATGATGAATGTTGAACGAGAGTCGTCGTCTACGAATGCGAAGACCTTACTATCATCGCTGCTAACACCACTGGGATAATACTTAGACCAGATTGGTTGCTTTGATGTAGGATCGACGTAGCGACAACCCATAAAAACACCTACCGCAAAATCAGTTATAGCTGCTATTGGGCAGATGGTGCCAGCCGTCACCTTTACGAGATCGCCTTGGTAGATGGAGCCACTCCGAGCATTAGCGATGGGATATTCATTAAACCCCGTCGAATTAGCACCAGCACCACGAACTCGCGAAGGATGAAAGCCAGATAGCTTTTTTGAGCTAGACATACTGTCACCTCCAAAGTTTAGGGAGACTACGAATCAAACTGTGGTCTCCCTGTGGTTATCCGAGAGCGTGATTGGTTCGATATAGGCAGTCTAGAATCGCTGCTTGCCATCAGTTGATGATTAACAGCATCTTCTTGCTCTTGCGTTCTATCTCTAAAGTATTGCGCACGAGCTTCAACCTTTTGGGCTGAACACTGCATTAAAACCAAGTCACCTCTTACAATACAATCAGAAAAACGATCATCTGGTAGTGCTGTCACTGCAGCAGTTGCAAGCTCTTGGCATTCCTCAGACTTAACTGGGGTCCATCCGAATTCCTCTTTCTTACGCAAGTTCATCCAATCACTTTGACCTTTGATCATGTGACGAACCCACATAAGGGCTTTACCCTCGTCAAGAAATCTTTCCTTGACTTCAGTGGGAATTTTAAGGGGATTATAATCCTCCTCATATAGCGGTCGCTCTTGCCCTTGCCGTGTTCTTCCTGTCATCGTTTCCTCCACGCTATCCAATTACCGTATATTCTTCGCTGCTATCCATCTTGGCTTTTTCAGCAGCGTATTTATCAAGTGGTATACCAAGTTTCTTGGCCGTTGATACCTCACTTTGAGATAACTTAACCTTCTTCCCAGAGGCAGGGGTGCGTGATTGTCCTGCGACCACTTGAGCGACTTGTGACGGTGCCGAATCGAATTTATGGGGAAACTCTTTGCGAATACGCTTGTTCACTTCCCCGTAATATTTTTCAGGCGACTCTACAGGATCAATACCCTCTTCGCGTATTTCACCATCAATAGCATATGCCGCCGCTGTCATAACCTTGTCATTGCCAAACCACTTGTTCTCATCGGCCCATTCTTCGGCTCGTGGGTCTGGCTGTTGCACCTGTTGCTTGGGTGCTTGTTGTCGAGGTGCATTATCTTGCTGTTCTATATAGGCTTTACGCACCTTTAATAATTTTAAATCTGTGGAAGCATCATTCATAGCTTCCTGGGCATCAATTATAGCCCCTTTATCTCCAGCTTCAAAGGCGTCAGAGAAACTTTTCTTGGCTAGTTTTACCTTATCACCAAGAAGTTGCTCATCAGAATTTAAGTTGGTTGTTTCAGCATTCTTGCTGTATTGCATTAGATTGCCGACTTGGTTACGCAAAGCATCCGCTTCTGACGCCATCTGGGTTGCAGCTTCCCGAGCCTCGTTGCGTTGTCGAACAAGTTGTCTAATACGTTTTTGAGCGCCAGAGTCCTCTTTCTTTGGGCCTCCACTATCCGGCTCAACTTCAAAATTTTCTTCTTCAGTAGCTTCTGCTTCTACTGTAATGTCATCAGTCATTCTATTCTCCGTGGTTGCGAGTCCAAACGATTACGCTATAACCAACTTACATTAAATATTGATAGTATCCAAAGAGTTATTAGCTCGTTTCGAAAAACTGACATTGGGCCATCGCTCTGAATGATGCTACTCCACTATCTCGGCGCACTCCGACCCAGTGATAGCGATAAGCTGTCGTTGTCGTGAAACCGCTTAATTTTACTTGGGCATTCGTCGCTGCGCTGTCGGTAATGGCGGCAATTGTTCCTAGAGACGTAGCCGCTGTAGGGTCATTGCTTGAGTGGCCCCACAAAGTTAGCGTCACGCCTTGACTGTTCGCGTCCATGTATCCAAGGTCATTAGGAGCCCAAGTTTTTACGCCGGTTATGGTTTTCGTATTGCCGCTTCCCCAGTCCTTACCTATGTATCCAGTAACGACGCCATCAACACCAGACGAATCAGGAGATAGCGGCTTATTTACCGTTCCATCAAAACTCCCTGCCAAGTTACCATAGGCAGTCATGGTGCCAATCGCCGTACCAGTGGTTTGCGGGATTAGCTGTGG
>CAXAVL010000369.1:0-2616 GCA_963971905.1 uncultured Cellvibrio sp. | reverse complement strand
TAGGTGTACTCGCCTCTTCCTGGTTTGCGCACACCAATTCTGTTGCAGATATTTCTCCGCAATTATTGACGCTGGCAGAGCGCATTGCCAGCCAGATTGCAGTAGCTTGCCACCGCGAAAAACTGGAAGCGCAACTGCGCGCGCTTGCCACGATTGATCCACTGACAAAGTTATTAAATCGCCGCGGAATTTTACAGTGCGTCGACGACAGTTTGGAAAAGCTGCATCGCTACAATCGCCCATTTGCATTATTTTTTATCGATGTAGATGGGCTTAAATCGGCCAATGATCACTGGGGGCATGAGACTGGCGATGTGCTATTGCGCGATGTCGCCCAGCGTTTATCAGATGTAGTGCGCAAAGGCGATCAACTAGGCCGTCTAGGGGGCGACGAATTTTTAATTATTGCCGAGTGCGAAGCATCCCATATCGATATTTTAGCCAATCGCTTTTTACAAGCATTGCGCATCCCCTATGGCACAGGGCGTAAACGCGGGCGATTAAGTGGCAGCATTGGTGTGGTGCTGGCACCACAAGATGGGGTCGATGAAATTAATTTACTGCGCAAAGCCGATGCGGCCATGTATGTCGCCAAAAGCCAAGGCGGCGATCGTTTTCAACGCGCCTCGGTAAAAACTGAATTGCCGCAAGAGACGCAAATTTCGATTGTAGATGTGGAATGCGCGCTGGAGCGCAATGAATTACAGCTATGGTATCAGCCTATTTGTCAGCTAAACGATTTGTCGCTAATCGGTTTTGAAGCACTGTTGCGCTGGTGTAAACCCGATGGTGAAATCATCAGCGCCGGGCCACTAATTCAAGCATTTGAATCCGCGCGCGGCGATCTGGAGTTCCGTTTAGGCAATTGGGTTTTGCGCGAAGCCGCACGGCAAATGCAGTTGTGGAGTAAAAACTCACTGGCACCCGATATTCATATCAATATTTCACCGCGTCATTTTTTACATCCTTCATTTTTAGCGGAATTACAAACACTCTGCGAGCAACAACAGGGCTTTGGTGCGGCCTTAATTATAGAAATTACCGAAACGGCAATGCTGGAAGATTTGGAGCGCGCCAAACGCATCATGCTGCGCTGCCGCGATTTGGGTGCGCGCATGGCAGTAGATGATTTCGGCACTGGTTATGCGTCACTCACTTATATAAAACGTCTGCCGCTCGATATGATTAAAATTGATCGTTCCTTTGTAGCGGAACTACCCGGCAACAAAGTGGATTGGGACATTACCCAAGGCATAGTCTCAATAGCCCATGCACTGGGTTTAGCGGTTGTCGCCGAAGGAGCAGAAGCATTTGAACAGATAGGTAGCTTGCGCGAACTGGGCTGTGATCAGGTGCAGGGTTATTTTATACATCGCCCCATGCCCTTTGATGATGCCAATGCATGGCTGCAACATAAATCTTTGCGCGCAACTACAGAACAGCACAACACAAAAAAAGCAGGCAAGATCACAAAGGCTATTGCTAATCAGGAAAAAGGAAACACCCACTCCAAATTAACAACAGCCTTTAATGTTCCGCAAGAATTTGTTGATCCTCGCTTTAGTGTTGCGCAGCGCAGTAAAAATCGCTCGGCTTAACTAGCTTCGCCGTCAATTAATAATGCACAGGCAAACGTTTAAGCATAGATTGGCGCGCGTTGATTAAATCCTTGTAGGTTTGAATCATGGTGAAATTCACCTGCGCCCCATTTAATTTTAATTCGGCGAGCTGGCGTTCGTAATCGGAGATTTCGCGCAGTAATTTATCGCGCATCAAATCAGAGTGAGTGGTATTAAAATCGGCCTTTAAATTTTTGCTTTGTCTTCTCATTGGTAACACTCCCTAAGAACAAAATACTGAATATCGTGTAGCGGTATCGCGCAACGCTAGTGGGAAAAAATACTGGGTAAACCACAGCGCGATGTTTTGGTTCCCTACCTTATGAAGACTAGCCTAGAAGCGCCGTCAAGAGCCAATTTAACTTAGAATATTTTATTCTCGGCACTATGGAAGTTTGGTTATAAAAGCAACGGCATTGCCTCTGCACTCAATAGGTGCAACAGCACAATAAACGATTTAATGCACCAGCTCATCAGCGGCTAATAACCGCTCCCAGCAAAAATGCCTATCCCCCAGCGCATAAAAATGGGGATTAATTAAATCGTCACTATTGTTGTAAACCAGTGGTTGTAAGGTGGGGGTAGCGCAGACCACTTGCCCGCCAGCCGCTTCCAATACCGCTTGCGCTGCGGCGGTATCCCATTCGCAGGTCGGCGCCAAACGCGGGTAGAAATCTGCGTGCCCCTCCGCGATAAGGCAAAACTTGAGTGAACTGCCAGCGTTGGTTGTCTCTATCTCACCCGGCCAATTGCGGGTGAGTGTCGCCATCAAGTCCACATTGGCCTGGGTGCCGTGGCGATGACTCAACAATAGGGTTAAGGATTGCTTCTGTGAAAAGCGCGCCAGCAGCGGGCGCACGGCTATCCGCGTAGGATTAACCCCCTGTTGATACTTAAAAGCGCCGATGCTTTCGCTCACTCCAGCATCCAATACGCCGAGATAAGTAATGTCGGTGGCAGGCACATGCACAACGCCCAGCAGCGGGCGGCCACACTG
>CAXAVL010000368.1:0-2616 GCA_963971905.1 uncultured Cellvibrio sp. | reverse complement strand
CCGTAGCTCAGCTGGATAGAGCACCCGCCTTCTAAGCGGGTGGTCGCAGGTTCGAATCCTGCCGGGTGCGCCATTTTGGGCAATTAATAACTCGCCCGCTCTTCACTTGATTATTTTCTGCTGGGATCTAATCCCGCCATATGGATGTGTTGTTTGTTCTCGCTACGGTGGCTGTAGCTCAGTTGGTAGAGCCCTGGATTGTGATTCCAGTGGTCGTGGGTTCGAGCCCCATCAGCCACCCCAATCCCTTCTGTAAAAATCCTCTCGTTTAAAATCAAACATTACTTGTAAGCATTCAGCAAAAGCTCTAGCCGTAAACACAATTTTATTCTTAACTTAATCGCCTCCGCCGCCACAACCTCCTCCATCACTCCCACAACCACCGCTTGAACCACTACACCCACCGCCACAACCAATGTGACTCGCACAATAGCCGCCACCAGAATCCTCACCTTTTTTCTCGCAATCCAACGAGTAACGAAAGCCATCAGCAATAGACAGTAGCGAATCCAGCACAAAAATCAGTGGCAATCGTGTGGGATTTTGGGGATTGATATGCTCCAGTGCGCAAGCCAAGCGCCACGCACGCTTGATGCCATCCTGCGCACGCGTTTTATTCCTCATGGCTTCTGCAGGCACATGATCCAAATAACGCCCGAAAGCGCTTCTGCAAAATTCGCGATAGGCCTTGGTATTCAAAATGAATTCATGCCAATAATCGTCAACGACTTGTGATGGCATGGCCACCATGCGCTTGTTGGCATTAAGACACATTAAAAAGTATTGCCGCATCCCTTTTTGCATAACTGATAATTGAGTCGGATTAAGATGCGGGTGCTTTTGCCCAAGCTTTTCTTGTATGTAGCGTGGAAATTGGTAGGCGGTTATGTAAGCAGTACGCTTGTGACTTTTAGCACCCAATAAAAAAATAGATACAGTGAACAGCAACACCATCCCAAGAATTAAATAAATCATTCCGCCCCCTAGCTAAATAGTTAGGTGGCCAATCTGCCAAATGCGGGGAAGACAAGCAAGGTTAATCAATGCCCTCGCATGACAAACACTTGTCTTAATAGACTATTGTCCACAATTACTTAAAGCTTCTCGCCTTTACCGATAGGCCGCGCAACACATTGCTGTAGTCATGTAACTGCCCAGCAATAACATGCACCACTGGTGCTGCCACATGCTCAGTTGCAATTTCTACTGTTCCTTTGATCAATAGTAATGTTGAGGCGAGTAATACCTTGCGATAGGTTTCCTGGGTTCCCTTCCACACAATGACATTGATATTTCCTGTCTCATCTTCCAGTGTCAGAAACAATGTGCCGTTGGCAGTGCCTGGGCGCTGATGACCAGTAACCAAACCTGCAACACGCACAAAACCTTTATGTCGCAAATTAACGAGATGCGCGTAAGGTGTGCATTTATCAAAAGGTGGTTGATTTCGCAAAAGAGCCATCGGGTGTTCGCGCAGTGTTAATCCAAGCGTGCGGTAGTCATCCAGAATATCCTTCTCTTGCGTCGGAGCTTCGGTAAATAGATCGTCAACAACAGTGCAGGTATTTTTATCGAGCAATTCTGAATAGGGTTGAATTGCCGCCGCACGCCAACGAGCTTGATGGCGATTTCCACTTAAGGTTTTG
Organism: uncultured Cellvibrio sp.; assembly: GCA_963971905.1. Lineage (GTDB taxonomy): Bacteria > Pseudomonadota > Gammaproteobacteria > Pseudomonadales > Cellvibrionaceae > Cellvibrio. Next base: position 970 of record CAXAVL010000368.1, on the reverse strand, counting down.
AGCGCGTCCGCCGATGCCAGTAGCTGCAAATCATTAGCGGTTAATTCTGTTCGCTGCGTCACATCGTCAAGCGATGTAAATCCGTTATTGCCACGCCAGTGTTCGATCTGCTGCGCACTGTCGGCATCAAGGGATTTCACCTCGCGAAAGCCTAAACGAATTCCCCAGTGTTGCTGCCCGTCTAACTCCAGAGCATTTTCATAAACACTGTTATTGATGTCCACCGGCATAACTTGGACATAATGACGACGCGCATCTTGAATAAGTTGCGAGGGAGAATAAAAACCCATGGGTTGGCTATTTAATAAGGCACAATAAAATGCAGCCGGGTGATGACATTTAAGCCAGGAGGATGCATAACATAAAAGTGCAAAACTGGCTGAGTGGGACTCTGGAAATCCATAGCCACCAAAGCCTTTTACTTGCTCAAATAAGCGGTGAGCGAATTCCGCGCTGTAGCCGTTATTTAATAAGCCTTGAATAAATTTTTGTTCGAATAATAATAATTTGCTGTTCTTGCCCCAGCTCGTCATAGCCCTTCGCAGTTGGTCAGCCTCACCACCCGAAAAGCCAGCGGCCACCATCGATAGGCGCATGACTTGCTCCTGAAAAATGGGGACGCCCAACGTAGGTTCCAATACTGCTCTTATCGTTTCACTCGGATAAGTGACTTGTTCCTCACCACTGCGACGGCGCAAAAAGGGATGCACCATGTCCCCCTGAATCGGACCGGGGCGCACTATTGCAATCTCGATCACCAAATCATAAAAACAGCGCGGCTGTAATCGCGGCAGCATTGCCATTTGCGCGCGTGATTCGATTTGAAATACACCGAGGCTATCGCCGCGACACAACATCTCGTAGGTCGCGGAATCTTCTCGTGGAATATCAGCAAGCGAGTTAATACCTGGATTATAGGTGTGAATATAATCGAGCATCTTCCGTAAAGCCGTCAGCATTCCCAGCGCAA
>CAXAVL010000367.1:0-2662 GCA_963971905.1 uncultured Cellvibrio sp. | reverse complement strand
ACAACGCAGTGGGCAATGGTGTTAAGTGGGCGATCAATGCATCCAGCAGCAGTCGCTATATTCTCAGTTTCCGGTTTGCAAACGGCGGCAGCAGTAACCGCAATGGCTCGCTGTTAATCAATGGCGGCAGCAACGGTAATTACACAGTCGAATTGCCGACCACCGGTAGCTGGGCTGCATGGCAAATCGCATCCATCGAAGTCGATTTGGTGCAGGGCAATAATACGGTGCAATTGTCTGCGCTCACCGCAGAGGGTTTGCCCAATATGGATTATTTGCAAGTCACTGGTGCAGCCGCAACGCCGGGCTCTTGCAGTGGCGCGCCAGCGAGTAGCGCAATGGCGACTAGCTCCGTGGCAAGCAGTTCGGTTACGTCCAGTGCGCCTCCCTCAAGCTCCAGCTCAACACCGACTTATAGCAACGAGCGCATTCGTATCATCAACACCACTGACTTAAATGCCGACCCGGATGATGAACAATCTATGGTGCGGCAATTGGTCATGGCCAACTTGTTTGATATTGAAGGTTTAATTGTTTCCACCAGCTGTTGGAAAAAAACACAAACCTCAACGGCGGCGCTCGACAAATTATTAAATGCCTATAACCAGGCCTTACCTAATTTGAAAAAACATGCCGATGGTTTTCCCTCATACGAATATTTGAAATCCGTATCCACTATGGGGCAAAGAGGTTATGGCATGGGGGATGTCGGCGCCGGCAAAGCTACGGCCGGTTCCAATCTTATTATTGCGGCGGCCGATAAAAATGATGCGCGCCCGCTCTGGGTTACTTGCTGGGGTGGCTGCAATACTATCGCGCAAGCAGTATGGGATGTGCGCAATACGCGCTCGGCCAATGACTTCAATAAATTCCTCAGCAAGTTGCGTATTTATGATGTGCTGGGGCAAGACGATGCGGGCGCATGGCTGACAAAAAATTTCCCGGATTTATTTTTTATCCGCGCGACCGGTGTTTATGGTTGGGCGCCTTCCGACAGCTGGGTCAGCACTAATGTACAAAGCCATGGTGCGCTGGGCGCAGCCTATCCCAATCGCAAATATGCAACCGAGGGCGATTCGCCAGCGTTTATGCATTTGATTCCCAATGGTCTGCACGACCCGGAAAAAGTAGATCAAGGTGGCTGGGGTGGTCGTTTTGATACCAATAAAAAAAGCGGTATTCGCGGCATGTCGCCAGTGACAAATGAGGCGCAGTACGACACCTATAAAATGTTTGGCAACACCGCCGAAGGCACTAGTGCGATTAGCCGTTGGAAGCCTGCGATCGACAATGATTTTCAGGCGCGTATGGATTGGAGCATCAAAAATAATTATGCCGATGCCAACCATCACCCTATCGCGGTAGTGAATGGCAATAGCTCAACCCAGGTGCTTTATCTCAATGCCAGCGCAGGCTCTGGTGTTGCACTGACCGCAGCAGGTTCAAGCGACCCGGACAATAACGGCTTAGCTTACGCATGGTCTTACTACGATGAGCCGAGTTCGTACAACGGTTCTGTAACCATTAATAACAGCACCTCTGCGAATGCTACGGTGCAAATTCCCTCAGGTGCGAGCGGCAAAAATCTTCACATTATTTTAACCCTGCGGGATAACGGATCGCCCAATCTGTACGCCTATCGCCGGGTAATTATTAACGTGCAATAAACCGGAAACATTTTTTTTTTACTTTTAAACCAGAGCGTTAGTGATTAGGCGCTCTGGTTTTTTTATGGATTTTTTTCCGTTCGGTAAATAAAACTGAATTTGATAGCTCTGTGATCTACATCTGTCTTTTACGCGCCAAACCTTAGCATTCAGGCTGTTTTTTCTATTGGGCAGGGTGATCTCTAAGTGGCTGACGCCTAGCATGAAAAAAATAAAGTATTCAAAAAAATCTAAGTTTGTTAACGAAGAAAAAATAACATCAAGTTAATTGCAGTGCTTTGGTGTGCAGCTCTCACGCGGAATTTATTGCACTCATTTTTTAATTCACGTTTTTTACATTCATGGAAAGAAGGTTCATCCCTTCAAACACAGGGGGCCTTGTTGGCCGGTGACAATACAGTGCTGCTCATTTACAGGGCAGTTTGCTAACAGCGGCAATGAGTTCAAATAACTTATTGCATTTTTTCCATTACTACATCGCGAGCATAACAATCATGAACCGATTTCATTCGACAAAGCGGGCAGGGTATTCATTTATCCTTTCTGGATTAGCGCTAGCTATTTCCTCGTCATCTTGGGCAGCCACTTCAACTTTTGTACTTCAGGAGCAGGAGCCAGGTTTCTGCAGTGTTGACGGCACAATTGACAGTAACAATGCGGGGTTCACTGGCAATGGTTTTGCCAACACCACCAATAAAGTCGGTACTGCAATCAAGTGGGCGGCAGATGCCACGAGTAGCAGCCGTTACACCTTAAGTTTTCGCTACGCCAACGGTGGCAGTGGCAACCGCGCGGGCACTTTACTGCTCAACGGTGGCAACAACGGTAGTTACACGTTGAACTTGCCCGCAACCGGCAGTTGGACCAACTGGCAAACGGCCTCTATTGAGGTGGATTTAGTCCAGGGCAATAACAACCTGCAGTTAACCGCATTGACGGCCGATGGTTTGCCCAATATAGACTCGCTCAGTATTCTGGGGGCGAAAACAGGCGCA
>CAXAVL010000366.1:0-2669 GCA_963971905.1 uncultured Cellvibrio sp. | reverse complement strand
TGTTTTTTGCAGCCCCAATTGCGCCGAAAGCTGGGCGCGATTAGCGGCGACATGCTCAGGGTCATCGCCTACATGCAAGCCAACATTATTGCTGGCGTAGGGTGGCAGACTAAGGCCACCCGCACGGGTGCTGATGTAGCTGCGCACATTCGCGGGGGCAGGCCAGCTGGGAGTAATGCCCACCAACTTAGTCATCGGCAAGGGTAAAACCGGTGTTGAGTGCATCCAGCAGATTTTTGAAATCCTCCGGCAGCGGCGCCGTCCATTCGGTGTATTCACCAGTACCAGGATGCTCCAAACCCAGCTTAAACGCATGCAGCGCCTGACGCGGGAAACCTTTGAGGTTGTCGATCAAGTGCTGATTGGCGCCTTTGGGGATTTTAAAGCGGCTGCCGTAGGTTTGATCGCCCACCAGCGGGTGACCAATGTGCGCCATGTGCACGCGGATTTGATGGGTGCGGCCAGTTTCCAGCTTGACACGAATATGGGTGTGGCTCGGGTAGCGCTTGGCTACGCGGTAATGGGTCACCGCGCGTTTGCCGCCGGCTTTGAGTACCGCCATGAGCTTGCGTTGCATAGGGTGGCGCCCCATGGGTGCGTCTACGGTGCCGCCGCCGGTCATAGTACCTACCGCTACCGCTTCATATTCGCGACTTACCGTGCGGTCGGCCAACTGCTCAACCAGATCGGTGTGTGCTTCCAACGTTTTAGCAATCACCATCAAACCAGTAGTCTCTTTATCGAGGCGATGCACAATACCTGCACGGGGCAAGTTAATCAGTTCGGGGATGTGGTTGAGCAAGGCATTTACCAAGGTGCCGGTGTAATTGCCCGCCGCTGGATGCACCACTAAGCCGGCCTGCTTGTTGATGATGATTAGGTCGTCATCTTCATGGACTATATCCAGCGTGATCTCTTCCGGCTGCCAATCGCCCTGCGCTTCTAACTCGGCCTTAAGCTCCAGCACTTCACCGCCAATGAGCTTATCTTTGGGCTTGGCCGTGCGACCATCCACTTTGAGCTGACCATCTTTAATCCAGCTCGATAGACGCGAGCGGGAAAAGTCAGGGAACAACTCGGAGGCGATCTGGTCGAAGCGCATGCCGCTCATTTGGATGGGCACATGGGCGCTCAGGTCAAAAACATCTTTCATTAAAAAACCTCTAGTGATTGTTTCTGGCTGCAAATGATTCGCCAAAAATCGGAAATTGGGAGCTTTTACTGCTGCCAGATTGGTATCCGCCAAGCTCTGTGTTTAAATACCCTGCCCCGCAAACGGGGTCTATTTTATCGAGATAAGAGTCTATAACCCTATGCGAGTCCTGCCCTGTTTGATGCTTAGCACCCTCGTGCTGCTGACTGCCTGCTCCAGCAAAGAGCCTGAATACACCACCGAAGCGGATTTATACAATGCCGCCGAAGAGCAACTTGAGCGCAGCCAATGGGAATCCGCGATCAAAAATCTCAACTCGCTCGAAGAAAACTTCCCTTTTGGCACCTATGCCGATCAAGCGCAGTTAGAACTTATCTACGCCCATTACCAATCCGGTGAGGCAGATGCAGCCATTGCCACGGCCAACCGCTTTATCCGTCTGCACCCCCAGCACCGTAATGTAGATTATGCCTACTATATGCTCGGCATGGCCTCCTTCACTAAAGACAAGGGCATGTTTGAGCGCGTAATGCCGGTCGATACCTCCAAACGCGACCCAGGCGCAGCACGTGAATCGCTGGCCAACTTTACCCAGTTGCTCAATCGCTACCCCGACAGCAACTATGCTGCCGATGCCAAAAAGCGCATGTTACATCTGCGCAATCACTTGGCGCGCTACGAAATCCATGTCGCGAACTACTACTTTAAACGCGGTGCTTATGTCGCAGCCGTAGGTCGTGGCCGCTATGTATTAGAGAACTTTCCACAGGCGCCATCCACACCCGATGCGCTGGCCGTTATGGTACAGGGTTATCACCTGTTAAAGATGCCTGAAAAATCCAATGAGATGCTGGAAATTCTTAAACTCAACTATGCCGACTATCCTGCGCTGAACAAAAAAGGCGCGTTTGATTACGAGTATATGTACAACAACGGTAGGTCTCGCTGGTTGGCCTACCTCACCCTCGGCTTGTTCAGTAAAGATGAAATTACCGGTTTCGATACCCGCGAGCTTTACGACCCACAATACAAAACCACTAGCGATGTAGCACGCGCAGAATAATCGCACCGTTGCACACCAATAAAGGCCGCTTTTGCGGCCTTTATTGTTCTCGGGTATAGGGTTTACGGATAATTAATCCCCCAGCTTCCAGCCTGAGGTAATCGGGTAACGGCGATCGCGACCAAAACCGCGCTGACTGATACGAACGCCGATCGGCGCCTGACGACGTTTGTATTCATTCACATCCACCAAACGTACCACCCGCTCAACCTGCTCGCGATTAAAACCTTCGTTGATAATCGCCTCAGCGCTGTAGTCCTGCTCAACATACAACTCCAAAATACGATCGAGGATTTCGTAAGGCGGCAGACTGTCTTCGTCTTTCTGATCCGGCGCCAATTCAGCCGATGGCGGACGGGTGATAACCGACTCGGGAATCACCTCGCCTAATGTATTGCGGTAGCGCGACAGGGCAAACACCAGAGTTTTGGGCACATCTTTAAGCGCATCAAA
>CAXAVL010000365.1:0-2672 GCA_963971905.1 uncultured Cellvibrio sp. | reverse complement strand
CGCCAAGGTCGCATAAGTTAACCGCATACCATCGTGAAACTGGTGATACTCAGAGGTGGTGAGCACGCGCAAGCCTTGGGCATTACCTTCAAACACACGAATATCATCCTGCTCCGAAGGCGATAAATCTTTTAAAAATTCTGCTCCTTCTTTTTGGAACCAGTTGCGGATGGCATCTTCGCCCGTGTGCCCAAAGGGCGGGTTGCCAATATCATGCGCCAAACAGGTCGCCTGCACTATATCGCCAATATCCGTTGGCCAAATATGGACAGGTAAATCGCCTTTATCTTTTAACGCCTGCCCTACCCGAATACCCAGCGTGCGCCCCACACAGGCCACTTCCAAACTGTGGGTCATACGATTGTGGATATGATCATTAGTCGCAAGCGGATGCACCTGCGTTTTGCGCGCAAGGCGACGAAAAGCGCCAGAGAAAATAATCTTGTCGTGATCCGAGTGAAACGGCGAACGCCCCTCCTCGTGTTTTGCAATGCGATTGCCCAAACGGTCAGCGCAGAGCAATTGGTTCCAGTTCATGGCCATAGATAAATCCCTAACAGTGTTTAAGAAGTCCAGTTTTTCTGGATTTCTTGTTTATCGCGCAATGAATAAATCCACTCTTTTCCGTCTTTTTGTTTGTCAAAGAGATTTAGATCAACCAAGCCATTTAAAACAGTGGCGGCGGTGTTGTAAGAACAATTCAGCTTCTCCTCTACATATCTAGCTGTAAATACAGTGCCACCATTGCTCTTTGCAACTTGAAAAACAATTCTCTGCTTCTCACTTAACTTTCCATAAATACCTGAGTTAAATAACCATTTATTAAAAGACTCAATACTCTCAATCGTTTTTTGACAATGGGATTTAAAGGCCATTACAGCTTTCATAATTACAGAACATTGATACTCAATAAAGTATGTCATATCCATACTGTCGGTTTCCGTAAACAAATATGACTTTCCGTATTGAGCGTAAGCATCTTTCAAAATATTACTAATTGAAATATAACGAAATGCACCATAATTTTTTTTAAACAAAAACAAATAAAATAAAGCTCTAGCAACACGACCATTTCCATCATTAAACGGATGTTCATATCCAATTATGAAATGTATACAAATTGCTTTTATTAACGGGTGAATATAAGTACCACTACTAATATCGTCATGATCTGTGTTAATCCAGTCACATAGCATAGCTAGCCTTAGCTCAATCCCATCTGCGCTTGGCGGTTGATGAAAAATATTACCGTAGTCATCGCCAATAATGACATCATCACTTACCCGAAACGCTCCAGGCGCATATTTATCATTATCGATACCCTCGACACCTACTTTATGCATCTCTTTTATTAATGCAGCAGTAATTTCAAGACTTCTATTATTCCAAGCAAAACTCATCATCTTCAAATTACCAAGAATCATTCTTTCATCGAGCGTTCTTGGTTCTCTTTTACGCTTGATCATATCCTTGGCTACACGCGTTGTAGTCGCTGCTCCCTCTAGCTGGCTACTACTTATCGATTCATCCTCAACCAAGTCATTAAATAAATACTGTAGATGCTGCCCCTCACCAATTTTATTTACTGTCCACTCCAATGCAGCAGTTGTTGCATTTTGATCTACGATAGTGGTCGTTTTTTGTATTAAATTGGTGGGTATAAAAGTACAAGCCTGCAATGGTTCACGCACCCAAAATAAACGCTGGGCCACACCTGTCCTCGCTGACTTAGTCATCGCCCAAGCGAGATCCACCGACAAATTCTTTGGAACCCTATGCCGGAAATCATCATAGTGATGATATGAACCCTTACTATCCATGGGCTGATAGAAAGCGATGTAATCCATTGCTTGCTCTGGATAATTTTCCTTAATGTACTGATAAGGAAGCTCCGGAAGAGCATCCTTAGATGGTGGCCGCTTAATCATCTCAATTCATCTCAAAAACAAAAAATATTGAGATGAACTATAGTTTAAACATCTCCATATCTCAATATTTATAAAAACTGAGATGAACTGAGACGAGACAATCGCACCAATTTAGCTCTGCATAAAAAATCCAGCGCACAACTTCAGCGCACAAAACTCAGTCCCGGCAGCGCTACTAACAGCCCCTCCAGCAGTTTTTCTACGTTATTTAACTCATTGATTAACAATAGTTTTTTACATGTCGACCGAGGGGAATTCGAGCATTTTTTCAGGTTGGCATGGTTTCTGCGAATACAGGCTTGTATCCAAGATTGTATTTACGTATTCAACGCAGGAACAATAATGACGCAGGATCAACACCACACCACTGCAGGTTGGACCATTGACCAATGGCTTGCTGCTTATCGCGACCAGGGGTTGGCGCCGCGCGCCGCGCTGCAATCATTGCGCGCCCAACTCAATAGCGATGACGCCGCCTGGATTTATATCGTCTCAGCGGCAGAACTGGATAGACAAATTGATGCATTGGCGCACTTGGGCGACTCAGCCAGTCTGCCACTGTTCGGTGTGCCCTTTGCAGTAAAAGATAATATCGATGTCGCAGGCATTCCCACTACTGCCGCCTGCCCTGCATTTACCTACATTCCCGACACCGACGCCACATCGGTAGCACGCCTCAAACAAGCCGGTGCCATTGTGCTCGGCAAAACCAACGTGCCGTTCTACGCCATGGACCTGCAGAGC
>CAXAVL010000364.1:0-2675 GCA_963971905.1 uncultured Cellvibrio sp. | reverse complement strand
CTTGCTGTTGCCGTCGCGGGCGGTAGTGCGGCGTTAATGGTCATACTCGGGCTTGATCCTCTGAATTTTGGCGCGGGCATTGAAGCGTTTAGTCGTTGGTCGCTGATTGTGCTCGCACTGGGAACGCCCATGTTATTGATGGGCATAGTGTTAGATGACAATCTCGACTACCAAAGTCATTTGGAGGCGCGAGTAGATGAGCGCACTCATGCATTACAGCATGCGCTCGCCGCCGCCAATATATTGGTGATTACTGATTCCTTGACCCAGTTATTTAATCGTCGCCATATGGAATCCTTAATACAGGATGAGCTAGAGCGGGCGCAGCGCTACCAACAATCAACCGCATTGATTTTGCTGGATCTCGATCATTTCAAAGCAGTGAATGACAATTACGGCCACCCAACGGGCGACAAGGTATTGCGCCATGTAAGCGATATTTTGAGTGGCAACCTGCGGCAGTCTGATTTGTTGGGGCGCTGGGGGGGCGAAGAGTTTTTGATTCTTCTGCCGCAAATTAACCTCGCCGCCGCTGCTAGTGTTGCAGAGAAATTGCGGCAAGCCGTATGTGCTGCAAACTTTGGTGTCCAAGAGCCGCTGAGTATTAGTTTGGGGGTAGCGGAGTTGTTGCCTGATGAAATTGCAGGTGATTGGATTAAACGTGCCGATCAAGCGCTCTATACGGCCAAGCATTTGGGGCGCAATCAGGTTGCGTTGGCAACAGCATAAATTTGGGGTTGGGCATGGATTGCACGGGATAATTGGCAATCCATGCAACTAGAGGTTATTTGCGGTTTTTCTTGGGTTTGTTTTTGGCTGTGGGTGTTGCGGTCATGTCTGCGCTGATCATCAATTGAAAAGCGCCAAAGAAAACGGCCATTAAACCAATAAGCGCGGAAAATAAAAACGCCCCACCATTGGCTACAAAATACATCCCGATAATGATGACAACACCAAAGAGAATAAATCCGAAGCCTAGTTTTTGTTGTAATTGCATATGCTGGATCACCTAGTCGAGGTTGGATAAACACGCCGGAGAACAATAAGCGCCAGCGCAGTCAGCAGTAATTTTATGTCAGATGCTGCTCGAGTCAATGAATAATCCTTATCAGCCAATGTTTTAGCGACTTTATGGCAACACCACGATAAGTGCCCCCACGCTTGGATAGAGTACGGTGCCGCACAGATTAATCTCCGTGCTAAGCCTAATGTTTGATTTTTCATGGAAAGAGTACGAGGAGGTATTTATGCGCTTATCCACCTGTAATTGCGGGCAGTTGGTGTATTTTGAAAATACTTCGTGCACGCGTTGTAAGGCATTATTAGGTTTTAATCCAAATGACCTGCAAATGTATTCTTTTACTGCGTCATCCGATGGGGTTCTCAGTCGCATCAATGGTAAAAGTTCAACCCAATATCGCTATTGTGCAAATGGTGTAACGCACGGCGCCTGCAATTGGGTAATACCTGTGGATGATCCCAATGAGTTCTGTCAAGCCTGCCGATTAAATCGCACCATTCCCGATTTAACGCTGAACGAGAATGTGACCTTGTGGAAAAAATTGGAAACCGAGAAACGGCGCTTGGTTTACAGCTTGTTGTCGTTGGAGTTACCGCTGGCACCTGCTGAACCGGATGCGCCCCATCTGGCCTTTGATTTTCTGGCTGAACCTGAAACGATAACGGATAAATCGCAGCGGGTACTGACCGGACATGCCAATGGTTTGATTACGATTAATATCAATGAGGCTAATCCGGCACACCGTGAAAAAATGCGTGAAAATATGGAGGAACCTTATCGAACCTTACTTGGACATTTTCGTCACGAATCAGGGCATTATTATTGGGATTTGTTAGTAAGTAACTCGCCATGGTTAGAGCCTGTGCGAGCCTTGTTTGGCGATGATACTTTAGACTACAGCGCTGCTCTCGCTGCTCACTATCAACACGGCCCGCAAGAGGATTGGCAGGCTCAGTACGTCAGTTCTTATGCGAGCTCACACCCATGGGAAGATTGGGCCGAAACCTGGGCGCATTATTTACATATTATCGATACGCTTGAGACTGCGCACGCTTTTGGGCTGACGATTACCCCGCAAGTATCTAAAAATCAAAATTTGAAAACTGAGATAAAAATTAACGCCTATGACAGTAAAAATTTCGCCAATATCATTCAGCATTGGCTGCCGTTGACCTACGCATTAAATAGTTTGAATCGCAGTGTAGGGCATAATCACGCATATCCGTTTGTATTGGCTAAACCGGTCATCGATAAGCTTGATCTTGTGCATCGTATTGTTCATGAAAACCGCACCACCTGATGAAATAATGGCGCCATTGCAGATTCAGCTATCTGTGAGTGTGATAAGTAAAAAACTTCCGGTGTTCTTTGCCCGCGCTGAGCGCATTCACTTTGTTAGGGTGTTTGAATTCTTTCCAGCTATCAACTTGTTTGCCCATGTTTAACCGGGGAAAATCTCCCGGGTTTTGAGCATCTATCCCTATGAAGTCCAGTAATTGCTTCAGGCTGCCAGTTTGGCTGATATCAATACTCAATAAATCATTCCGGTTCGCAAAATAATTTTGTACTGTTTTTTGGTGCGCTAAATAGCATTGCGTTAAATGTTCGCGGCTAAGTGGTTCTGCTGCGCTGAATGGCATAAACGTGTTGTTCA
>CAXAVL010000363.1:0-2707 GCA_963971905.1 uncultured Cellvibrio sp. | reverse complement strand
TTGCCGTCCACCTCACCGGGGCGCTGCGGGCGGGTGGTGTGCGACACCGACACGCAGATATTGTCGGTTCGCTCCAGCAAGGCGTGAACCAGACTGGTTTTGCCGGCGCCGGAGGGAGCGGAGATGGTGTAGAGAATGCCTTGGGATGCCATGTTCTTGTATTTAGTCCAGATGAGCTGCTAATGATAGCAGTTTACGCGGAATTCTTTGGATAGTGGTTTGCCGCAGGGATTATAGCCACACCGCAGCCTGAGAATGAACGGGCAATGCGGCTACAGGTTACAAAGCAGCACCGCACCGATGTGCATACAATATATCCAATTCTATGGGAAAAGGCTCAATATGGGCATTATGGTGCCCCTATTTAACCAGCGCACAAGATACTCGAGCGACGGCTACTCTGGCTCAATAGGCTTACAGATTGTTACCAATAAAGTAATTTTGTGTAGACCTTGGGTGACGGGAAAAGAGTTTTACCATCTCTGAGGTAAGTACTGGGTAAAGTACAGGGGCATCACGATATTGGTTTGTTCCAGCACTGATGAACCTTGCGTGCCCGTTAACTTAAATGTTTTGCTTGGTGCGCATTTTTTAATGTAGGACGTCAGCGATTTAGCTCGCGTACGTTTTCCGCTTTTTACTTCGACCGGAACAACTTCCCCCTCACCTGTCGCCAAAATAAACTCGATTTCGGCGCGAGCGTCATTCCAGGAATAACTTGGATCAACGCCAATGGCGGCGAGCTCTTGTTGCACAAAATTTTCTGCCACATACCCTTTGTATTCGTAATTTTGTTGCTTGATCTCTTTATAACTGCTACCCAGCATATGATTGAGCAGACCCACATCAAACAGAAACAACTTTACCTTATTCTCTTTTCTGTAGGCCGCCAGAGGCGATTTAGGCAACCCTTCAATAGGGTAGTTCGGCAAGGCTAAGCGGCAACAGGTAAGCCAATGGATTGCGCTTTCAAAATCGCTATAGCGAGACCTGCGCTCATGTACATATTTAAATTTAAAACGTTTAACAGACTCATCGCTCACAAGTGATAATTGTGACGGAATACTATCAAACACCGACTCAATCAGTGTGGCATCGACCTTGCCCGAATATTTACCAAAATCGCGGCGATAACCTGCGACTAAATCAGCATGAATTTTAGAGACTTTTTCAACGCGTTCTAAAATGCTTGATTCTTTATATTGATACCAAACAGCAACCGCTTCCGGCATGCCTCCCGTAAAAAAATAGTCGGTCAGTTTATCCATCAATTTAGCGTGTACTGCCGGTGTGCTGGCTTGGCTATCAAAGGCTTTGATCAGTGCCTGCTCCTTTGATGCGTAAATAAATTCCTGGAAGGTTAGTGGTCGTAAATTGTATTGCTCCGCCTTGCCAACTGGAAAGGCATTAAGCAAACCAATGTTCGAACCGCTGGCCGCGACAAAATAGGACGGTGCTTTTTCGGCAAAATACTTTAGCGAGGTAACAGCGCGTTCACATTCGCCAATTTCATCTAAGATCAGCAGATCCGTTTCTGGGTTGAACGCCTGATTGGTCAGCAGTTCAATGCTCATTAACAGTTCGTCAGGTGACAGTGAGCCATCGAACGCTTCTTTGTAAGCAGGGTTTTCAAGAAAGTCGATACGAAGGATGTTGGCAAAGGTGCTACCAAACAACTCTTGTAGCAGATAAGTTTTACCCGTTTGCCTGGCGCCATCGATCAATAATGGCTTACGCACAGGTTGGTTTTTCCATTCCAATAGGGCGTTGTGCAAGGTGCGCTGCATTGTCTTTTCCTGCCAATCAGGTCGTTAACCGGGCTATACTATAACTTACCATACACTTTTACGCGCATAAAAGTGATTAAACACCCATTTATATGCGCATAAAAGCGAGATAAGCGCAGCCAATCACGGTAGCTTTTAACGGACATCGACAAACAGATTTGGACGTGAAAAATAAAAAAAGCCCTGTATTTACAAGGAAATAGCAGGGCTCTTGGGATATTTGGACGGGCAAAAAAACTATTCGATATTTTGGATCTGCTCTCGCATCTGCTCTATCAGCACCTTCAGCTCCACCGCCGCCTGAGTACTGTCCGCCACCACCGCCTTGGAGGACAGGGTATTGGCCTCGCGGTTCAGCTCCTGCATCAGAAAATCCAGTTTGCGGCCACAGGCGCCGCCGTTACTGAGAACGCGCTGCACTTCCTGCACGTGGGTATCGAGTCGATCCAGCTCTTCAGCTACGTCAATTTTCTGGGCCAGCAGAGCCACCTCCGCCTCCAATCGCTCCTCATTGAGCTGTACCTGCAAGGCCTCAAGGCGCTGACTCAGTTTGTCGCGCTGGGCCTGCACCAGCTGCGGCATGACGCCGCGCAGGGTCTGGGTGATGTCACTGATCTGCCCGAGGCGCTGCTCGATCATGCCCTTCAGCTCACTGCCTTCACGCTCGCGCCCGGCCTGCAGTTCTTTCAGCGCTTTGGCAAACAGTTTGTGGAGGGCATTTTGCACCTCGTCGGCATCAGGCTGGGATTCGCCGACCACGCCCGGCCATTGCAGCACCCGCAGCGGGTCAATTGGCGCACTGGAATCCAGTTTGGCCTGAATGGCCGTGGCGGCGGCAATCACTTGGTCCGCGAGCACGTCATTCACTTTGAGGCTTTCACTGGCCTGACTCTGCATCTGCAGGCGCAGAGTCACCTCAA
>CAXAVL010000362.1:0-2745 GCA_963971905.1 uncultured Cellvibrio sp. | reverse complement strand
GTTTACCGGCCTGCACGGCGCCAATCGCATGGCGAGCAATTCCCTACTCGAATGTATTGTCTATGCGCAGTCGGCCGCACAGCACATTTTGGCTAAGCTCGAGAGCATTCAAGCACCGGAGTTATCGCCGCAATGGGATGAGTCGCGTGTAAGAGATTCAGATGAGGACGTTGTTATCTCCCATAACTGGGATGAATTACGCCGTTTTATGTGGGATTACGTAGGTATTGTGCGCACCCACAAACGTTTGGAACGCGCGACCCATCGCATCAAGCTGCTCCAAAAAGAAATAGCCGAGTATTACAGCAACTACACCGTAAGCAGTGATTTGATCGAGCTGCGCAATCTTGCGACTGTGGCGGAGTTGATTATTCGCTCGGCTCATGAGCGCAAAGAGAGCCGCGGCTTGCACTACTCCCCCGACTATCCGGAAAAATCGCCTATCGCGCGCGATACCATTCTGGTGCCCACTAATTTTGCCGGGCAGGATGTGATAGTCAGCAAAGATGCCTAAATACTCGCTTACGCCTTGGGCGTCAAACAAGCACGCAACCAGCGGCGTAAGCGGGCGTTATCATTTTTACTTAGCGCGTCACTAAACAATAACAAGCGGCATGCTTTGCCACCTTCGGTGTCGCGCAAGGGCAAAATAATTAACCAAGACCAACACAAAACCTCACCAGCCAGATTCAACTGACTGGAGCGTCCGGCCTGCTCTAACAGCCAATAATTGTCAGCAAAGCTGAGCGCACCCACTACAAAATGGCCGTTTGTTTGGTGATATGCCCACCAGACTCCACCCCAACACAACAGCAGAGCCAGCCCCCAGAGAGCCTGCTCAATGATAAAAGGATAAAACACCAACAACAGACTGGCGGCGAATGCGCCGTAACTGCAAAAATAAAGCAGAGAGCCTAAACGGGAGCGATTAATAGAGACCGCCGCCAATCGTGGCAGCGGTTTTAATACAGATGAATCAGCGGTGATGAGGTTAGTATCAACTGCTTTTTTGAAGACCGGTATTTGCACGAATAATACCTACAATCCGTTGTAGTTCAGGGTTGGCAGGATCATTCCTGCGCATAAACCAGGCAAATAAATCCTGATCCTGCTCTTCCAATAACAACCAGTAACGCTCTTTATCTGCCTGCTCCAAGGTCGGATAGACATTTTCCAGAAATGGCATCAGCACCAAATCCAGCTCCAACATTCCGCGCCGACTACCCCAAAACAAACGATTGATATCCACGCTACTACCTATTTCGATGATTCGACAGGCAGCGATTATAAACGAGCCGCAACCTATGAGCGAACTCTCCGTAGAACTATGCACTCCCCAATACGCAGCAGATCGTCAAAAACGGTATGATGCAGTGAACATCACCTTGATAAATTTAGGTTTTGTCATTTACACCATACAGAGAATCACACACTTTAGCGGTATTTGATCGTCATGACCCACGCCAGAATCACCACCAACCATTCCACTTACCGGGTGTCCCTTAACCAAACTCGATTACTGCTGGTCAAAGGACCAGATGCCAGCAAGTTCTTACAAGGTCAGGTCACATGTGATCTGCGCGAGTTATGCGCTCCCATCACCCGCATAGGCGCACAGTGCAATCCTAAAGGGCGCATCCTGCTCAGCTTCCGCGCCCTGCAAATAGATGCAGAAACCATCGCCCTGCGTATTCCCGCATCTATGCTGGAAAAGGCCAAAATCTCGCTCGGTAAATACATCGTGTTTTCCAAAGCCAAGTTGCGCGATGACAGCGGCTATAGCCTTTATGGAATTAATGGCGATACAGCCAAACAAACGGTTGAGGCCATTTTTAAAAAGTTGCCGACAGAGAATGATGGTTGGATCGAGCAGGAGGGAAATTTTCTGATTCAACTGAGCGAGAATCGCTATGAATGCTGGGTCAAGACTAGCGAAACAAACATCTTTGAACAACAACTAGCCAACCACACGCTTTCCGGCGACATCAATGGGTGGGAATTACAAAATATTCGTGCTGGAATTGCAGATATTTATCCCGAAACCATCGAGCTTTTTACCCCACAGGAAATCAACTACCAACTCGTTAACGGCATTAATTTCCGCAAGGGCTGCTACACCGGTCAAGAGATAGTGGCGCGCCTACATTATCGCGGCAAACTAAAACGTCATATGTACCGTTTCACCCTGAGCAGTACCCAGCTCCCAACGCCCGGCAGTGCGCTAGTAAACGCCACAACCCGGCAGGCCTGTGGGCACCTTGTTGCCGCTGCTTTCGCCGCCGAAGGCCAAATTGAGATTCTCGCTTCTTTATTAGATGAGCAATTAGATCAGGTAACGCTGGAAAACAGCGGGGAAATTTTCAGTCAACTGCCGCTTCCCTATGCTATACCTACAGCAGATGAAATCATTGAATAACGCTGCTATAGGATCACGCATGAACCCCATTGCTGAAAAAGTTCGCACTGAAATTATTACCGCCATTAACAATGATCGACTCGTATTACCGACTCTCCCCGAAGTCGCGTTAAAAGTACGAGAAGTCGCTGACGACCCGGATGCTAGTATCGAGAGACTAAATGGAGTCATCGGTGGTGATGCAGCTTTGAGCGCCCGAATTATCCGTGTCGCCAACAGCCCCCTTTTGCGCGCCAGCCGCGCTATTGAAGATTTGCGCACCGCACTCATGCGCCTCGGCATTCAATACACCTGCAATATCGCCACCGGTCTGGCGATGGAACAAATGT
>CAXAVL010000361.1:0-2775 GCA_963971905.1 uncultured Cellvibrio sp. | reverse complement strand
TTGCCGACGGTGTGCCCCTGCATTATTTATTGCAAACCCGCTGGAGCGGCGCGCCCCGTTGGACCATGGTAAGTGCGAGCGAAATTGCTCAGGTTGAAATTCTGTATGGGCCTTTTTCAGCAGAGTACAGCGGCAACTCTATGGGCGGTGTGATCCTGATCGAAACCGCGATTCCACAAGAGCGCAAAGTGCATGTGGATCTGGATTATTTTGTACAGGATTTTTCTGCCTATGGTTTTAATGACACGCTAGAAGGTTACAAAACCTTTGTCTCTTATGGCGAAAAATTTGACGATTTAAGCGTGTATCTCTCCTACAACCGTTTGGAAAATAAGAGTCAGCCGCAGTCTTATTATTTTGATGCTTCATCGCCTGCTGTTAATGCTATTTCTGTCACTGGCGGTTTGGCCGGTCAAGATGTTTACGGCAATGACGTGTTAAATAAAACGGATCAATTTCCCGGTAATAAAATTTTCTATTTTGGCGATACCGGGGTCGAACAGGCGGTTACCGATAATTTTAAACTCAAGCTGGGTTACGATTTGGATAATTGGTCGAGCCTGTTGAATATCGCCTATGAAGATCGCAATACTTTGCGCGATTCTGCGAATAGTTATCTTACTAATGGCAGCGGCAATACAGTATGGTCAGGTAATTTTGTGCAAGCCGGTGAAGGTATTCGAGTTCCCGCGTCGCGTTTAGGCGCAAGTGAATTAGATCGCCGCAGTTTGTCCACCGGTTTGCGCATTAAAGGCGAATTGACTGACAGTACGCACTTTGAAGCGAACATGAGCGACTTCCGCATTTTGGAAGATAACAGCCGCGCGTCCAGCCATGCATTGCAAGATCCCTTATTTAAAGGGCGCGGTTTAACCACCAATTATGAAGATACCGGCTGGCAAACATTGGAAGGAAAATTTACCTTTTCTGAAGTTGGGGTTGATGGTCTGGAATTAATTACCGGCGCGCGTTATGAAGCCTATGAATTAAATTTGGATACTTATAATTCTGCCGCTTGGACCAGTGGTGATTTCGCTGGTTTTACCGGCCGCAGCGGTGGTAAAACCAATATCAGTGCCGCCTTTGTGCAAATGAATTGGGATATTAATCCGCGTTGGGATCTGGCCTTGGGTGGGCGTTATGAACGCTGGCAAAGTGAAGACGGTTATTACAGCAAAGATGTTGCGGCAACGCCTGAATTCGATTTGGTGAATGTAGTTGAAGCTTCCAGTAATCAATTTTCACCCAAGTTTTCGCTCGGTTATGTGCCAGCAGATTCCTGGTTGGTGCGTTACTCGCTGGCAAAAGCTTATCGTTTTCCAATCGTAGAAGAATTGTTTGCCCAGAGTGCATCTTATTCAAATGCGGTAGAAGCGCGCCCAGATTTAAAACCCGAAAACGGTTTGCATCACAACCTGATGTTGGAAAAACAATTCGATTCCGGTTACGCGCGGATTAATTTTTTCACTGAAACGATTCAGGATGCAATTGAATCCCAAACCACACTTTTACCTAGCGGCTCGGCGGTTCCATCAATCACTACTTTTTCGGCTGTCGATGAAGTAAAAACCGATGGTCTGGAATTAATTCTGAACCGCTACGGCCTATTGGTTCCTGAGTTGGACATTCGTTTTAACATCGCCTACACCAAATCCATCATTACCGATAACAGTACCATTGAAGATACCAATCCCAATGTCATCAGTATTGAAGGCAATGATTACCCGCGCATGCCGCGCTGGCGCGGGAATTTAATGGCGACTTATCACGCGAGTGAGCGCTGGGATTTAAGTGCAAACTTACAATACGCCGATAAAAGTTTTGGTCGCCTGCAGAACGATGATGCCGCTGAAAATGTGATGGGCGCGCAGGATGGCTACACCCGCATCGGCGTAAAAACTACCTACGATCTGCGCGACAATTTAGAGCTGGGTTTTGGCATCGATAATGTCACTGATGAGATCAGTTATGTGGCGCACCCTTGGCCGGGTAGAAGTTATTATTTAAGTCTCTCTTACGATATGTAATTTATTTAATTTAGTCGGGAGTCGTCATTCCCGCTTGCGGGAATCCAGCTTTTTAATAACATGGATTCCCCTGCGGGGAATGACGGCTGCCCTTAGCGAGCTTTGCCATGAATTCCAATCACACCATTAATATTCAAACAAATAATAAAGCTCTCTATCGCACCATTTGGCGCTGGCATTTTTACGCCGGAATTTTTTGTATTCCCTTTGTGATTGTGCTGGCGCTTACCGGTGCGATTTATTTATTCAAACCCTATTACGAAAGTTGGCAGGAAAGCCAGTTTCACCAGATAAATTCAACTGCTGAACGCTTGCCGGCCAACCAGCAAATTCAGGTGGCGCTGGATGCAATCCCCGGCGGAAAATTTCTCAGCTATCGCCTGCCGCAAAATCCTGATGATTCGGTACTGGTTAAGGTACAAGCTGAATCCACTTGGCAGGTATTTGTAAATCCTTACACTGCCGAGGTGGTTGGCAAACAAGAAACCAGTTGGCAATTAATGAATATTGTCAAAACTATTCACGGGGAACTGCTGATCGGCAATATCGGTTCTATTTTGGTTGAGCTGGCGGCCTGCTGGGCAATTGTGTTGCTGATTACCGGTTTGTATTTGTGGTGGCCGCGCAATGCAAAAGGTGTGGCGGGTGTTTTGTATCCGCGTCTAAGCGAAGGTAGTCGCACTTTCTGGCGCGATATTCACGCCGTCACCGGTATTTGGATTTCCGCACTCGCGTTATTTTTATTAGT
>CAXAVL010000360.1:0-2784 GCA_963971905.1 uncultured Cellvibrio sp. | reverse complement strand
CGCCAGTTTCTCACTGAATTTAGCGCAGGCCGAAATTCAGCAGGTAACACAAGCCTATCAAACTTTTGAACCGGGTGATGCTGAAAGCGGCATCAACAAGCCCCAATTGTTAGCCGATCAATTATTACCGTTGGGGAACTTCATTAAGGACCTGCTTGCAAGCTTGGATCGAGCGTCAGAATTCGGTGAGCCACGGTTACTCTTATCCAACATGGCTGAAAAAGTGACCGGCGAGACAGAGGTCGATCAGCAGCAAGGCCAGCGTTTCCGCGATTTTATGGAGCAAATTATGGCATTGGACTTGGGTTAATTTTTTCGTGAAACGCCCGCTGTTGAGCTGATACACTGCGGTTTTGTCTGATGCGGTGTGTTTATGCAATCGATTTATCTTTATTCGACTCCTGGATGCCATTTGTGCGAGCTTGCCCGAGAGGTAATCTCGCCACTGCTGAGCCACCACTCCCTGTATCTGGAAGAGATTGATATCGCAGAATCCGATGAGCTGATCGAAAAGTATGGCGTTAGAATTCCCGTCTTAAAATCTCCCCTTCATATTGACGAATTAGGGTGGCCTTTTGACTCGGCGCAAGCTGATAGTTTTCTGAGGCGAATAAACCTCTGATCTATTACTGATTATTTTTTGTTGGGTGCCAAGCCAAGACTGTTCATTGTCTCCGCAACCCAGTGCAGTGAATCCACATAGATTTCTGCGATGAGGTTTGGGGTTAAACCCAGTGCTGCTAATTGCGGCCAATCTATATCTTGCCAGTGCCCTTGCTCGTGCGCTTGCACAATCTGCAATACCATCCCCTCTGGGCCTGCATGAGTGAGCATTGCATTATTCAGTGATTCGCTGAGCGAAAGGCTTCGCAATAACTCTTCCAGAGGAGAGTCGAGAAAGGCATCCAGTGTTGATAGCAAACCAACTGTAAAATAAGCATCTGGACTGTTGCGCTGATTCATTTTGGTGGCAATCATTTCGCACATGCGCGCTCGTGTTAATGCCGCCACGCTCAACTCATGGGGTTTACCACTCAAGTTGGAAAGTGCTAACAAATTAACCCAATTTCTCAGTTTATTTAAACCGAGTAGCATAATTGCTTGGCGTAATGATTCAATATTTCGCGATAGTCCAAACGCTGCGGAGTTAACCAGGCGCAATAATTTAAAACTTAAAAGTGTGTCGCGCGCAATCATGCGTTCAATTTTTTCGATGGGAGCATCTTGATCGTGCAGGGCAGCTAACAACTGTAATACAGACTGTTTATTTTCTGAAATTTTTCTTCCAGTAATAACTCGGGGTTTGGCAAGAAAATATCCTTGAAATAAATCAAAGCCTAAAGCTTTGCATTGTTCGAACATCTCATAAGTTTCAACTTTTTCGGCAATTAAAATAACGTTGAAGGGCTTGAGGTAATCAATATGGTAGCGAAGTTTTTCTGGCGATAAGCTCAATACATCAAGTTTGATAATGTCTGCATAGGCTATTAGGTTTTTGCTGTTTTCATCTAATTCAAAATCATCTAATGCAATGGTGTAACCCTGTTCGCGCAATTGCTTCAGCGAATGCAGCATGGCTGCATCCACTTGTTGGCCTTCCAGTACTTCGATGACTAATTTTTGGCGATTAAATGGAGGGGGTGAGTCAAGTAGCGTGCGTGTAAAGTTTACAAAGGCTTTATGACTGCCCACTACCTGTTCAATCGATAGCTCGGTAAATGCGTTAAGCAAAACTTGCGAACTGGCGGCATCGCCATCGGTCGATGCAATAAATTTTAAGTCGCTATTGCGACAAAGAAGTTCGTAGGCCACAACTTGCATATTGCCATCAAATATAGGCTGCCGGGCGAGAAGAGGGATGGCTTCGGTCATAGAGTAAACGGATTGATTGTTGTTGTGTTTCGAAAGATCCGATTCCTAAGATCTGCGCAGTCGTTAGAAGTGTAGCTTGCAACAGCCAGCTTACAACCAGAGTTTCAATAATCGACACTCAACTAGGCGAAATTTTAGCCCATAGTCGATTTTTGCCTATACTGATACTACTTTAGTACTGGTTTTCCTGGCGAGGCCGCAAAAAAACGAATGGTAGCAGTATGTCCAAATTATTAGATTCTATTGATCAGCGCACCCGCTTGGTGGGGGAAAATCGTCTCGAATTACTTATGTTTCGTTTAGGTGGGCGGCAGCTATTTGCAATCAATGTATTTAAAGTGCAAGAGGTTGTTAAGGTTCCGGTCTTGCGCCACGTACCGCATAGCCATCCTCATGTTCGCGGTGTGGCGCATTTGCGCGGTCAAACCGTACCTGTTATTGATCTGCGTGCTGCTATTGGTATGAGTGAATTAAAACAGCTGGAGGACGCCAACCTCATCGTTGCTGAATATAATCGTTCTGTTCAGGCATTTTTAATTGGGGCCGTCGATCGCATTGTGAATCTTAACTGGGAGCTTATTTTACCTCCACCCAAAGGAGCGGGGCGGAGCCATTTCCTTACGGCTATTACCAAGCTCGATGACCAGTTGGTGGAAATTCTGGATGTTGAACGTGTGCTTGCTGATATTATTCCGTACAACACAAGTGTTTCACATGATGTTCTGGACTCTAATCTGGTAGCAGAGGCGAAAAAACGCAAACTAAAAGTGTTGCTCGCCGAAGATTCGCCTACTGCAGTGAAGCAAGTAAAAGAAACTTTGGCCAATATTGGTATTGAGGTCCTGTCGGTACAGGATGGTCTGCAAGCATTAACCATGTTGCAACAGTGGGTGGCTGCCGGGCATAAGGTCA
>CAXAVL010000359.1:0-2794 GCA_963971905.1 uncultured Cellvibrio sp. | reverse complement strand
GCTGCCATTAAATAAAAACCCCCAGCGTTTGGCTAGGGGTTTGTCAGCAGTCTGCAATAATTATTTATTTGCTATTTTTTCTGCGCACAGCCCCTAAGCCTAACAATCCCAACGTTAATAAAATAAGTGATGAAGATTCCGGTACGCTGGTGCTAATGCGCGCATCGCGTACGTACCAGGTTTCGTATCCTGCTTCCCAGTTGATGTATTCACCGTTGGTAAGCAAGCCATTGGCTGCATCGTTTAAATCTATGTGGTTGTAGTTGCTCCAGTATTCTGATGCAAAACGGTAAAGCGAGTGATCGCCAAAACCGGAAACAGGGGCGATGGCTGCGCCACCAATAATAAAATCTGTCCAATCCGGGCGCAGTGCCCATTCATCATCGCTAGCGTAGCGCCAGCCTTCGCTTGCGCGATAGTCCGGCGTTTCTAAATTGCCTGGGCCAAAATATTCGGTGGGAATCGGGCCAGCGTATACCCAATCCAACCCATTAAAATTCAATAGAATATTGTCGTTAGGGATGATGGTGGATGCATCGATAATAACGGCATGTACTTGCGCACCGAATAACAAACTCGCGCTGATCGCGATAGAGGATAGAAACTTTTTCATGGTCAATCTCCGTGTATAAGTGTTGCGATTTATTTTTCTACATCGCCGCAGGTGAAAAATCACGCTGCGGCATCTTTTACTTTGCCGATATTTGGCGCTCGTTTTTATAGTTTAGTAATGCGCAACCAGTTAATGCTCCAGCCGCCTTGCTGTGCATAAATGCCGACATTAAATGTGCCTGCATTAATGCTAACGGTTTGGCTGACGGTGGTGAAATTGCTCCAATCGCCCGTGGCGGGAATCGTTGCATTACCCAATACAATTGAGCCGCCGTTTAAATCGAGCGACAGCAGTGAACCCGTTGGACTAGCGACGCGATACTCCACCAAATAATTTCCGCTGGTGGGGAAGGTGATGTTGGTAAAGGCCATCCAATCGCCCGCATCAATTGCACCGACCACTTGGCCACCACCTATGTCCGTGGTGCCAAACAATTCAACACCTGACATAAAGGCATAGGTTTCTGCTTCGATATGGCGGCTGAAAGAGGCCACCGAGCTTGCGCTGGATGAATTAGTTGCGGGTGTGCTGGATGCAGCACTTGACGATGCGGCGGAACCACTCACAACAAACTCAGCCCAAGGTGTATCCATTGCACCAATGTCCTGTGCAATCGTCATGAAATAACGCACGTTTGCGCCAGCCGTTAAGCCAGTTGATGAGTAGGTGTTGGAGTTGTCCGCGTTGTGCGTCATGCGAAAGTTTTGTTGTGCTCCACCATTTACAGTGAAGTGAATATCGGCCCAAGCGGCGTTGTTAGCAAAAAATTGCACGCTGCCCGCAGCTACAATCGTGTGACCATAATTTGCATTGGCAACAGATGAACTTGATGTTTGCGAATTACTGGTCGCAACAGAACTGTTTGAACTTATCGAACTGGATGGTGCGACAGAGCTTGTGGTTGCAACTGAGCTAGGTGCAATAGAACTGTTCATTGCAGCAGAACTACTTGCTTGTGAAGACGTAACACTGTTAGTCACCGAACTTGCAAGGCTACTGTTGGATGAAGTTGTCGCCGGGGTACAACTGGTGGAGTTTGGCAAAGAATCGGGTGTTTCACCTGTGCGTTTTACGCGGAAACTTCTTGCGGGAACATTGAGCGTCATGCCATCGGAGTAGGCAACATACAGTGGGCTGCAACCATAGTTGTACGCGATGTAAGTCATCAAGCCATTTTTATTAAATGCAACAGCCATTGGGTTGGATGCGGTCAATGCTCCTGTACCTGTCGCCAGATGACCTAATTGTTTCAGTGTGTGAACCCAGTGATAAGTATGTGCTTTGGTTTCACCTGCTTCTGGCACGTAATTAAAACCGTAGCTATTCATATCATCGACTGCAGCTTGACCATTGCTCATCGCCCAAATATTCCACCAGACATCGCGCCATTGATCGTTGATTAAACCAGAGGGCTTGCCGTTGCTTGATTGTGTCATGCCTAACGCGACGTACTTGTCGAGATAATCTGCGTGTTGACCAATATGGAAAACCAGTGGGCTTAATGGCAGACCTTGAATCCCTAAAATATGTGCATAAGCGCCGCTAAACCAAGTCGAGAATACATGGCCATTGCCCCAAATAATGGAGGTCGTCATTTTGGGATAGGCTGCATCAAAGTTATCGTAATCGCCGCCTAAACCTCGAAAGCGATCAAGGTTGTTCCAATATTCCCAATACGCCGCAGTTGATGATGCGTGCAAATAAATACCGCGTTCAGTAAGCGCCCGGTTGTTGGTAATTTGACCGTACAACACCATTGCGCCGTAAGCATTGGCCGCTTCAGATGTGGATTCGTTATTGTTACCCAAGACAAAATTTGCGTGGCCCGACGCCCAGGAGAAACCATAAGCCGGGTCAAAATTGCGCAGGTAAGGAAACATGGAATCGTTGCGTGGTGCGGCGTAATCGCGAATTAATAAATCCACCATCGGGCCGTAATTGGTCGCGCTACACCAACTTGCATCCACACGGCAAATTTCCGCAGCGGCGCGTACAAAATAGCCGTAGTGAAAGTGATGATCATTTAATTGTTGTTGCGAGCCGAAAGATTCATCGTAGCCAAGCAATGTGTCCCAGTTGCTATCGTAAGAAAAATATTTCGTAGTATCGAGACTGCCGTTAGTATTCGCGCGGAACCAATCTTGCAATTCAGCTTTGAGCCAATTAATTAATTGATCGGCT
>CAXAVL010000358.1:0-2818 GCA_963971905.1 uncultured Cellvibrio sp. | reverse complement strand
CTCGCTCAGTGGCTGGAATAAAACCAGAGATCACATTGAGTAACCTGGTTTTGCCCGAGCCGGCACTGCCGGCAATAACAATATTGATACCGGCCGTAACCGCAATTTCTAAAAAGCGCAGCATCTCAACGCTGATAAAACCTGATTGAATCAGCATGGATGAATCCACTCGCTCATTGTGGAAGCGACGAATAGAAACCACAGGACCCAGCGCACACAATGGGGGAATCACCGCATGCAGCCGGCTACCATCAGGAAGGCGCGCATCCACCATCGGCTGACGTGCATCCAACTGCCGCCCTTGCGCCCCCACAATACGCTCTAAAAAACGACGCAAATGCGCATCGTCATCAAACGATAGGGGTGTTTTGCTTAAAGCGCCCTGCTTGTCGATCCATATTTCGCTGGGGCCATTAATCAAAATATCGGTGATGCTTGCGTCTAGCATCAACTCAGCTATAGGCCCCATACCTTTAAGCTCTTCTATCACCTCGCGCGCCAGACGTTTGCGCTCTGTCGCGGTTAACTTGGTGCGCTCTGATAACACCAATTCATCCATCAAGCCTTCAAGGCGAGCCGTGAGCTCCCTGTCGTTGCCAAGTGACTGCACGCTGTCATCTTCTAAATTATCGATTAAGCGATTATGCAAGGTCTGGCGCAGCTGCCGTAGTTGCTCAAAGGTATAGTTTGAGACCTCGCTCAGACTGGGTTTTATTGGGGAGTAACTGTCAATGGCGAACATAATCTGCACCTCTATAGGAGATTGTGATGTACAGGCCGCAATAACCTGTCGCTAACGCTTAATGCTGATGGAGTGACGCTGTAACCCGGAGACTACTTCGACTAGGCGATGGGTTTTAATTGGGCCGACTATTTGGGTCAGACCTTTGGCAACGTCATGGGCACTGTGTAAGACCAGCGCAACTGACTCCCGCTCTCCAATACTGACTAGCGGATAGACATCGCCAGGACGTACGGCCATGACCAGAGAAACCTTGCCTGAACCCGCTCCACTCGCAGTGCTGCCAGGCTTTAATAAATTCATCACACCCTTTCCTTTTGTGGGTTGGGCGGCACTCGCTGAACGCAGTACGCCCATCAACTGAATGTCGCGTGCGACAGTGCGTACACCGCTGCGACCGCGTACCACTACATCTAATCGATCACCGCGATGCAGTTGCGAATAAGGAATTCCACCCTGGGGTTGGCGCAGGGTATATAACACGCGTCCTTCAGGAACAGCTTGGGATAGGGTCTTTCTTACAGGAATCCTGAGCTCATGGGGCTTAAGCGTATCGCCCGATTTTTTGTTGACGAGATCGGAAGAGCGTCGTGTAGGGATTTTTTGTTGACGACGAGCTGCTTACCAATCAACTCGCGTGGGTTTTGCAAACTCCCTGAGCTAAAGTCTTTATCCCGTGGTTGCTGGCTCAAATGCACGGGACGGATAACCTCGCCCGAGGTGATATCGGCATTAACAACCCAGGTAGGCGCACTGTTCAAACGATCAAATTGGCGCAGACCCAATAGGGATGCCAGCATCCCTGAGGTTACAAACAACACAATGGCTGCTGTGGCTCCACCTTTAAGTTTACGTTTCATAGTTCACCCCACTGAGTTAAAACAAGACTTGCTGTAAGCGCACGCCCTGGCCGCGCACTCTGTGCCGCGCGACCAGCTAGTGCCAACTCACTAATTCAAACTACCATCACTACCACTTGGCGATGCGCCTGCAGTGCTAGCAGTACCAATCGCAGCAGCTGATTCAAGAAAGTCGGTAGCGACAAATTCATAGGTTTTGCCATCGCCGCTGTTGACATCAATCGCATCGATAAAGCCTGAACCGCTGATCTCGGCAGTGCCTTCGGCGTTGATCATGCCGTCAAAGGCGTAGCTTTGATCGAGTGAACCAATTGCCTCAGCCACATCTTCCATTTCAGATGTCACTGCATCGCGCATGGTAGTAAGGCCAATCACCAAACCCACAACCAGAGTGGTAGAGAGCAGGATCAACTCGGAAGTCATCACGAAACCGCCTTGTTTACGATTGGCTTGCTGTGCTTTTGGGAAAGTTTTCATAGTTGTTACCTCATCAATTAATTGGATAGTTCATTAGGATTTAACACTTGGCTTAACAGAGAGATTCGCTTGGCAGGTCTGCTGTTTGCGCTCTCTGAGTTAGTTATTGCGAAGCCTGTGCCAAAACCTTGATGCAGTTCACATAAATTATTATTTTCGTTAATAATCAATAGCTTATGGTTAACATAAAAACCATTTATTGATTGGTACTGAGCTAAAACTCTCTTGTGAATTGGCGTCAAAAGCAGAATGAATTGCAAATTGCAACGCAATTCCGAAGCGCAAAATCCATTTGAATCTCGCGAGCATTAACAACCGCTGCGGGTTCAAGCCAAGTAGTTAACTTGGCATCCAAACATTGGGTAATGACTCAGCGAGTGCGCACCACCGGCGCAGCCGAATACCCTTCGCCCATAAAAAAGCCTCCGCAGAGGGAGGCTTTAACTAGCTTGCAGCACTGGCCGCAGGGTTAACCAAGGCGCCGCGCAGCAGGCGGTACTCGACACTCGCTGTGTTCACTTAAAAACAACAAGCGCCCCACCGCCGCGCGGTGATTAGGCTGCAGCTGCAACACCCGGGTGTAATGGCTGCAGGCCATGGGCCATTGTTGCTGCGCCTCATAAATTAAACCCAAGTGATAACTCGTGCGCCAACTGGCCAAGCCTAAACGATCTGCAGCGCGCAGCGCGCCGCGTGCTTTCTCATAGCGCCCTTCCAGATAATAGCTAGCGGCTTGAGC
>CAXAVL010000357.1:0-2834 GCA_963971905.1 uncultured Cellvibrio sp. | reverse complement strand
CGGCAGCGCAAGGTTTTTTAGTGCAGCTGTTTGTCGATGAGCGCGACATTGCCACCGTGCAACCCGGCCAGCAAGGCCAGGTAAAATTTTCCAGTTTGCCCAGCGATGTGTTTGCCGTGCGCATCAAACGTGTCACGCCGATCAGTGAAGTGCGCGAAGGGCGCAATTATTTTCGGGTGGATGCGGAATTAACCCGCGAGCTGGATGTATTGCGCCCCGGTATGACCGGTTCCGGTAAGTTGATGGTAGGGCGGCGCGCCTTGGGCTGGATTTGGTTTCATGATTTGTGGCATTGGCTGCGCTTGAAGTTGTGGTGATGCTGTTATGAGTGAACCCCAATCTCTTAACGACAATCCTATTTGGCAGCGGCTTGAAGCACTGCGCCCCGCGTTGCCGCGCCATATTCATATCCAGCGGCGCGACTACAACCATGAGCGCTGGTACATACTGCAGGATAAAAGCAATGGTCGTTTTCATCGCTTGACGCCCTCTGCTTGGCGTTTGATCAGTGCCATGAATGGTCGTAATTCGTTAGCACAAGTGTTGGCTTCGGCGGCCCATGCTGAGTTTTATCATTCCGCCGATGAGATTCCCACTCGCGATGATTTAATTCATCTCCTGCAATATTTACATGTCGCCGATTTATTGGTGTGCGATCTTCCGCCCAATACGCAGGAATTATTTGCACGGCGCGAACAAAAGAAACAACAGCGCTGGCTGCGTTTGTTGATGAATCCACTCACGTGGAATATCCCGCTTGGCAATCCCGATCGTCTGCTCGACAAATTAATGCCGCTCGCGCGTTTACTGGCATCGCGCACTATGGGAATCGTTTGGTTGCTAGTGGTTGGCTATGCGCTCTTGCAAGTCGGTGTGCATTGGACGCAGCTGACACAGGGGCATTTGGATCGGATGCTATCGCCCGCCAATTTATTTCTGCTTTGGCTAACTTACCCCTGTTTTAAAGTGTTACATGAACTAGGCCATGGTTTATTTACCAAAGTCTGGGGTGGGCAGGTGAACGATTGTGGTGTGGTGTTTGTAGTGGGTACACCCTTGCCTTATGTCGATGCCAGTGCCGCGACCGGGTTTCAATCCAAGCGCCAGCGGCTAATGGTTGGGGCGGCGGGCATGGCGGTAGAATTATTTTTAGCAGCGCTTGCACTCTTGTTGTGGTTGCAATTGCCGAGTGGTTTTCTGCGCGATTTTTTATACAACATCATTATTATCGGCGGTGTATCCACCCTGTTTTTTAATGGCAACCCATTGATGCGTTTTGATGGTTATCACCTGCTGACTGATGCATGTGATTTACCTAACCTTGCTACTCGTGCGAATCAACAATTTAGTTATTTATTGCGCCGCTATGCCTATGGTGTGAGCGGTATTTTTTCGCCTGCAGTGAACATCCGCGAAGCTGTGTTGTTAACCAGTTACAGTGTCGCAGCGTTTGCTTATCGCGTGTTTATGCTGTTTTTTATCATTTTGTTAGTGGCCAATTATTTTCCGACACTGGGGTTGGTGATTGGCTGTTGGTTATTGTTCTTTCAGTTGTGTTGGCCAGCACTTAAAGCGCTCAATTATGTGGCGCGCGACAAACAACTGGCTAGTACGCGCGCGCGCGCGCTGGGGGTGACTACGGCTGGTGTGGTGCTGGTGACTCTTTTGCTCGTGGCCGTACCCATGCCTATGTCAAC
This sequence comes from uncultured Cellvibrio sp., assembly GCA_963971905.1. Taxonomy (GTDB): domain Bacteria; phylum Pseudomonadota; class Gammaproteobacteria; order Pseudomonadales; family Cellvibrionaceae; genus Cellvibrio. The sequence goes on along the minus strand of CAXAVL010000357.1, from coordinate 1,137 downwards.
CACTGCCGAGGCTGTGCTTTGGCTGCCGGATGAGGCGCGAGTGAAAGTGGAATCAAGCGGTGAAGTGGTGCAAGTCCTGGTTGCAGATGGTGAACGAGTAGGACAGGGGCAAGAGTTGGTGCAGCTAGATAACCCTGTGCTGATCGCGAATCTCGCAACGGAGCAGGCGCATTTGCGCGAATATGAGGCGCGCTACCAGCAAGCGTGGATCAGTGATCGCGCCCAGGCGCAATTGTTTGAGCAGGACAGTTTTTTGCGGCAGGGCGATGAATTTGCGCTGATTGAAAAACCAGATCGGGTGCGGGTTCGCGCTGCTTTGTTGCAGGATGAGGTGGGCTTGGTTCGGCAGGCAACTCAAAGTGTCACTATTAAGTTTGCCAGTAATCCTCAGCGCACGCTTACGGCGGAGCGAGTACAAGAGGTTCCAATCGCAACCCAGGAGTTGCCCAGTCAGATTTTAGGGGCGCTGGGTGGTGGGCGTTTGGCGGTAGATGCCACTAATCCATCCGGTACAAGGGTAAAGGAAAAAGTGTTTTTGCTCGATTTGGCCCTGCACGATTTTGTGCAATCTGGCCATTATGGTGAGCGCGCTTATGTGCGTTTTCAGCACCCAGCTGAGCCTATGGCCGTGCAGTGGTATCGCAGGTTGCAGCAACTTTTTATACGTCATTTTTCGTAACGCGTTTTTTTACACTATAGTAATAAGCGAATTGTATTTTATAGCGCCACTAAATTTTAGGGCGCCTTATGTTTTTATAGCGGATTCAACATGCATAAATTGTCTGGTTTTTCACTGTTAGTTGCCTTGTTTGGCAGTGAAGCGTTGGCGCAAACACAGGAGCCAGCGCAGCTCAATTGCCGGATTGAACCCTCCGTTGTGGTGGAAATGAGTAGCGCAGTTGAAGGTGTTATCAGTGAAGTGTTGGTTGATAAAAACGACAAGGTTAAAAAAGGTGATGTAGTAGCGCGCCTCGACGCGGGATTGGAGACGGCAACTGTTGAGTTGCGCCGTGTACAAGCTGAATTAACTAGCGATGTACAAGCTCAGCAGTTGGCATTGGAGTTTAGCAACCGCTCGCTGGCGCGGGTCAAAGACCTTTATGAAAAGAAAGCAGCTTCATTTTCCGAGCTGGATAG
>CAXAVL010000356.1:0-2841 GCA_963971905.1 uncultured Cellvibrio sp. | reverse complement strand
CAAATAGCTTGCGCCCGTCGTAGTTAAAACCCTTGCTGCCCCCTTCCGGAATATCGGCAAGGGAGCAAAGACGGTTCTTGTCCGGTACGTTAGTAGTCACTTGGGGGCTGCCAAACGAAGGCTGCGGATAAGCAATTTGCCATCGCGCACGACACTAACATTGACCTTGTTGCCCGGTTTGTAGTGCTCCAGCGCGCTGAGTAGCTGGTCGTCATTGGTGGTGGGGTAGTCTTCAATAGCGACTATCACATCGCCCAAGGTGATTTGCCCCCAGCTATTGCGTTTGGCTCCTTCCAGCCCAGCCGCTGCCGCCGGTGAATTCGGCTCCACGCGCAATATAGGTACGCCTTGGATCCCGATCTGCTGTGCCCAGTGGTCTGGTGCAACTGCAATACCTAATACCGGACGCACCAAGCGCCCGTGTTTGATGAGCTCGGGCACCACTTCTTTGACTGTATTCACTGGAATCGCAAAACCAATACCGGCACTGGCCCCGCTTGGGCTGTAAATCATGGTGTTGACACCAATCAGTTTTCCCTCTGAGTTGAGCAAAGGGCCGCCGGAGTTACCGGGGTTGATGGCGGCATCGGTTTGGATCACGTTGGTAATTTTGCGTTGATTGGGGGAGGTGATTTCGCGCCCCAAGGCACTTACAACACCTGTGGTGAGCGTTGCATCCAGCCCAAATGGATTGCCAATCGCCAACACTTTGCGGCCCACGCGCAAGTCGCCGGAGTCACCCAATGGCAGTGCGTTGAGTTTGGCTTTTTTGCCATCGATTTTAAGCACCGCAAGGTCCCGCTCCGGCGCCAAACCCACCACTTCCGATGGCCAGTTGGATTGATCCTGCAGGGTGATGGTGATCTGCCGTGCGCCTTCAACTACATGGTAGTTAGTCACTATGTAGCCCTTGTCATTCCAGACAAAACCAGTGCCTGAACCGCGCGGTACAGACACCAGATCAAATGAGTAGGGGTCGCGTGCAAGTTGTTGATTAGTGACAAACACCACGCTTGGGCGCGCGGCTTCAAACACATCCATACTGTTGCGTTCGTCATCGGTAGAGAATGCCTTGGCGCTAGCGCCAGTCACAAGTGTCAGCCCCGCTAACAGGTTGATGATGAACCAGCGCCAGATTCCCATATCTAGTCTCCTTGAGGATTAAGCCGCGTCACGTAGCGCTTGGATACGTGCTTCCAATGGTGGATGGCTGGCAAACAGGTTGCGCATACCACCGCTGATACCAAAGGCGCGCATAGTGCTCGGCAGCGGGCTTTCTACGCCTGCGTTCATTTCCGCTTGCAAGCGCTGCAAGGCGCGGATCATGGCGCCGCGATCCGCCAGTGTTGCGCCGGCGTGGTCGGCGCGGAATTCGCGATAACGCGAGAAGGCGGCAACAATCATGGAGGCCAAAAAGCCCAGCACCACTTCCGCTACCATGGTGGCGATCATAAAACCAAAGCCGCGACCGCTTTCGTTCTTGAGCAAAACGCGATCCACAAAGTCGCCGATAATGCGCGCAAAAAACATCACAAAGGTGTTTACAACACCCTGAATCAGGCTCAGGGTAATCATATCGCCATTGGCTACGTGTCCAATTTCATGTGCCAGAACGGCTTTTACTTCATCGCGCTCAAAGCGTTGTAATAAGCCAAGACTTACCGCGACCAGCGCATCATTGCGGTTCCAGCCGGTGGCAAAAGCATTGGATTCCTGCGCTGGGAACACGCCGATCTCGGGAGTCTTAATACCCGCTTTTTGGGAGAGTTCCACAACGGTATCGACCAGCCATTGTTCATCGGAATTGCGGGGTTGTTCGATCAGCTGAACCCCCATACTGCGCTGGGCCATCCATTTAGAGATAAACAGGGAAATAAACGAGCCGACAAAACCAAAAACGGCGCAAAACACTAGCATGCTTGATAAATCCAAACCGCCCGCGGTGCGATAGTTGCCTACCCCGAGCAAGCTCAGCACAACACCTGCCACCACCATCACTGCGATGTTAGTTAACAAAAACAAGCCTATGCGTAACACGATAATATCTCCCGAAAAATTGATTTATGCACTGCGTTATACGCAGCGTCGCGGGAGGATATGTGTGCGGAGGGAAACAATTTCAATTGCTGGGGGTGTTAAGAAAGGAAAAATGGCCGCCACCAGGGCGGCCCAAGCAACCGTGTTAGCCGAGAGACTTTCGTAGAGGAAAGACCCTAGGGGTGAGAAGAAACACTAATCGACTTGCAGGGCGACATTGCATCCTCTCAGCCGCTGTACAGGAGAAGTTGTGCAGCAGCAAGTTAACAATAATCTTTCTCATTTGTGTGGTCAAGCTTTTTTTGAGAAATATTCTCATTTGTGTTGAGGGGCTTTCAGTTGTAATAACTGGTTATTGAGGTGGTTGATTTTGGCTGCCATCTCTTCAATAAGGCCCATGCAAATTTGCGGTTGATGTTCAATCAGGGTGATGAACTCTTCTTTTCGCACGGCTAACACGGTGCAATCGCTGCTGGCGATCACCGAGGCGATACGTGGTTGGCGGGTAAAAACCGCGAGTGCGCCGAAGATCTCATTGGCGTGAATCTCGCCTACTTTGACGCCATCGCAAACCGCGTCCGCAGAGCCTTCTAACAAGGTGTAAACCCGGTCGGCGATATCACCCTGATTGATGATGGTTTCGCCCGCGCGAAAATGCAGAAAACCTGCGGAGGGTTGGAATTCGGTGCGCAGCTCTTGGGTGAGCGCTTGTTCGTAATAGCTGATGCTGCAAAGCAGAAGATAGGCCCAGTTGCGTTGGGATTTGAGGTCGCTATTGGCTTGTTCGACCAGCGCATCGCGCTC
>CAXAVL010000355.1:0-2843 GCA_963971905.1 uncultured Cellvibrio sp. | reverse complement strand
GCTCTTCCGATCTAGATGACCGGTTGATTGGGCTCAATTACACCCGGTTTATTCACCACGGGCGGCGGGTTTTGTGGCTGCTGGGTATAAGTGGAACAACCGGCAATAACAAACATGCCTGCAAGCAGGCAGGGGCGGAGCAATAGCTTAATCATGAATAACTCTTCAATTGGAAAATGGACATTCGAAAACTGACTTGCGCACGGGATTTATGCGGTGATTTGCCCAAGAGCTACTCACCGTCTTTCGCTGCTGCTTTTAATAAACGTGCGATTTCTTTCCACATATCGAGATAGGCGAGTGCCGCGCGGCTGCGCTGATTGTAGCTGGTTAGCGGCGCGCGGCGCAGCCCCATTTGTTCGACGGCGGCATCATTCGGGATATAGGTTTTCAGCATAGGCACCGGCATTTTTTTGCTGTTTTCTATCGCTTCGCGGTGCAAGTTGCGGCGCATATCCACCTGATTAAAAAACCCGACAATACGGGTAGGCGCGGATTTTTTGCCATTGAGAAACTCCACCACCTGCTCCATCGCCCTGATCGATAAAGGGCTGGGAATCATCGGGATTAATAAAATATCTACTTCCAGTAATAGCTGCTCAACACTGGGCGAGAGCGTAGGCGGGCAATCAAAAATAAGAATGTCGGCTTTTTCGCTCAAGGGTTTGAGCAGTTGTTTGAGGAATTTTTTATCTTTACTGAGTTCATCGAATTCGCTGTCCAAACTGCGCAAACTCAAATCGGCTGGGATCAGCATCAACCGCGGATAAGGGCTGTAAAGTTCCATCTCGGCGATGGATTTACCTTTACTGAAGAGTTTGATGGCTTTAGTGGCGTCCGGCTCCTGCTGGCAAAACCAGCTGGCGGCGGCCTGAGGGTCCAGATCCCAGAGGATCACATTCTTTTTCGCCGCTGCAGCCATATAGGCCATGTTGACGGCGGTTGTCGTTTTACCCACACCACCTTTGAGATTGTAAAAAGCGATTTTTATCATAGGAATTCCGTTTTTGACGAAGTTGCACTGCGATCACGCGTGAATTATTCAATAACAATAATAACTTGTAGCATTTTTATCCAAATCCTTCAAAATTTATACGCCATCAGCGGCGTAAAAACGCGAACCGGCGCATATCCAAGCGCAACTGACTGGCGGCAGGTACAATCTCCGTCCATTTTAGCGAGCAGCGGTTATGACCCAGTCCCATCCCTATGAACTTCTCACGCCCGATATGGTGCTGGATGCGATTGATAGCACCGGCTTCCTGACCGATGCCCGTATCCTTGCGCTAAATAGTTACGAAAACCGCGTTTACCAAGTGGGAATTGAGGGGGCGAACCCGCTGATTGCCAAGTTTTATCGCCCCGAGCGCTGGAGCGATGCGCAGATCATCGAAGAACATGAATTCACCCAAGCGCTAAAAGACTTGGAGATTTCTGTAGTACCTCCTATGGCCGATGACGAGGGCAAGACCCTGCGCGAATTTCAGGGTTTCCGCTTTGCACTCTATCTGCGCCAAGGCGGCCATGCACCCAACCTAGATGACTTTGATGCACTGCTATCCCTTGGCCGCACCCTCGGGCGTATTCACGCACTGGGGCAAGCGCGCCCGTTTGTCCATCGCCCGGCACTGAATATCCAGACTTTTGGCCGCGACAGTTACGATTTTTTAATGGCGAATGATTTTATCCCCGCCAGTTTGCGCGAGTCTTATCGCACCCTGGGAGCGGATTTATTAGCGCGCTGCGAAACCCTGTTTAGCCGCGTGGATTACACCCCCATCCGCCTGCATGGCGACTGCCATCCGGGCAATATTTTATGGCGCGAAGATGTACCGCATTTTGTCGACTTTGACGACGCGCGCATGGGGCCGGCGATTCAGGACTTATGGATGCTGCTGTCGGGCGAACGCGAGCAGCAGACACTGCAACTCGCCGAAGTACTGGAAGGCTATCGCGAATTTTGCGATTTTGATTTGGCCGAGCTGGCGCTGATCGAGGCGCTGCGCAGCCTGCGTATCATGCACTACAGTGCGTGGCTGGCGCGGCGCTGGAGCGACCCCGCCTTTCCGCGTCACTTCCCCTGGTTTAATACCGAGCGCTATTGGGGCGAACATATTCTGGAATTGCGCGAACAGCTGGCCGCCCTGAATGAGCCACCGCTGGTCATTTATTGAGGAAAGATGGTTGGAAAACCGCCATTAACCCCCAATAATGCCCCACACCCTTTTTATTTACCGAGTAAGGATCTGGCCATGAACGCCACCGTTACCGCTACCAACACCGCACTTGTTGTCGATAGCCTATGGGAATCCATTCGCCTGCAAACCCGCAAACAAGCGGAAACCGAACCGGTACTGGCGAGTTTCCTCTACTCCACCATCCTCAATCACGACACCCTTGAGGCCGCCCTGAGCTTCCATCTCGCCAATAAACTCGACAGCCCGGCACTGCCCGCCATGTCGATCCGCGAAGTAATTGAAGAGGCACTCAAGGCCGATAAAACCATTATTGAATCAGTTCGCGCCGATTTGATGGCCGTCAGCGAGCGCGATTCCGCCTGCTGCTCGCTAGTAACCCCCCTGCTCTTCTTCAAGGGCTTCCACGCGCTGCAGGCCTATCGTGTTGCGCACTGGCTGTGGAACCAAGGCCGAAATTCGCTGGCATTGTTTCTGCAGAACCGCATTTCAGGGGTGTTTGCAGTGGATATACACCCGGCCGCCCGCATCGGCAGAGGCATTATGTTCGATCATGCCACCGGTATTGTGATTGGCGAAACGGCGGTGATTGAGGATATGGTCTCGATCATGCAATCCGTCACCCTCGGCGGCACGGGCAAAGAGGCG
>CAXAVL010000354.1:0-2884 GCA_963971905.1 uncultured Cellvibrio sp. | reverse complement strand
CGCCTCTTTCATTACCCGCAACTCGGCAGCGCTTTTAAACAAACGCTGCTCATTGAGAAAGTGGCTTAAATCCAAAAACTCGCCCGGTGGTGTTGCACCGGAGCGCACTTTGGCGCGAATGGTGTTAACCCAATCCATGACGTGTTTATCGAATTCATTATCTTTACCCATGGAGTAATAAACGCGCTGCTTACCTTCGAGTAAGCCGGGTAAAATTTCATCTATGTCATCGATAGGAAAAGCATCGTCCGCTTCAAATTCACTGCAGGCCCCTTCTGGCCCGGCGCGATAACCGTCCCAAATTTCCCGCTCGCGATTGCGTTCGCGCACAAACAAAACATATTCACCGTGCTCGCGGCCGGGAATTAATACCAGCACCGCTTGCGGCTCTTCAAAACCCGATAGGTATAAAAAATCGCTGTTTTGACGGTAGTGATATTCGGTATCGCGGCTGCGAGTGCGTTCAGGGGCGGCTGGCACTATGGCGATGGAGTTAGGTTCCATTTGTGCCATTAAGGCTTTGCGGCGGCGGGCAAATTCGGCTTTGGAAATTCTCATGGAGGTACTCGCAAACAATTAATGCAATTGATTAGACCCAGGTGCCATGCTCGCAGGATTTACACCTTCGGCATGCTCGGCTGAAAATTCAAAATAGAGTGAGTTGACCACCACGCGCACATATTCAGTGACTTCCATGTAATCAGCTTCTGCACTTGGCTCGTCTTCCTCATCATCGGCCTGTATTTGTACGATATTGGCCATGTCTTGGAGCATTTCTTCAAATTCTTCAGTAATCACGCGTTTACCTTGGTGATCTACACTGCCAAAACCGGTGAGAAAACCGTGGCACCATTCGCTCAGGGCGCGCACGCGATCATTGAGCGTGTAGTCATCATCGGGCAACATCAATTTCAAACTGAATTGACCGCGCAATTGGTCACAGGTGGATTGATACAAACGACTCAGCGCGATGCGCACTTGCTCATCGGGTGCGGCGATAAAATCGAGAAATTCAACCGCCTCCAACAGCCAGTTGATTTCACTCAAGGTCGCACCACCCGCCAATTTACCGCACAGTAAACCGTGCAGTTCAGAAGGGCTATTCAGGGTGCCGAGGGGTGCCAACAGGTTGGCGAGATCATCAAAATTCAGGGGGGCGAGCAGTTGTTCGGTGGTAGTGGTATCGGTCATAGTGGCCTCTCATCGCAGTGGATGAATGCTATCACGATTGCGCTTGCCGACTCTGCAAACTTTTATATAGCGATTTTTAAGGTTAAAAGCATCCAAGTAAAACCTGTTTGTTTATCAATTTAATACGGCTCAACTTCTCGAATTCACATTAACTTGGGCTGTGTGATTGACCACCCGCTGGGCGCGCAATATAGTGGGCGACCTGCGCTATTTATTGGTTATTTATTATCATGTCTGACGATCTGTTACTCGCCCTCGAAACCAAGCTGGATAAGCTGATCCTGCTGTGCAATCGCCTGCAGCAAGAAAATGCCGAACTCAAAACCCGCGAAAGCGAGTGGCAGCGCGAGCGGGTGCGCCTGATCGAGAAGAACGAAGTGGCGCGCAGCCGTGTAGAAGCCATGATCACCCATTTACGTAATCTGGACGCAGAGTAATCGAGGCATTGATGAGCAACGAAACTGTTTTTGTAAAAATCCTCGATAAAGAATATCAAGTCGCCTGCCCGCGTGAAGAGCGACAGGCACTGGTGGAATCAGCCCAATTGCTCGATGAGCGCATGAAAGCGATTCGCGGCACCGGTGCAGTTATCGGCCTTGAGCGCATCGCCGTTATGGCGGCGCTTAATTTGAGCCATGAATTGCTGCAAGCCAAAACAGTGGCGGCCAGCGCCGGAGCCGGCAGCTCAGTCAATCGCACGGATTTATTGCGCTTGAATGACAAGTTGGATAACACCCTGAACAAATTGGGATAGGAAACAAATATTCTATTCACGCCACTGCGCCCGCGTTTGCGGGCGCAGTTGTTTTTACAAACTGTACACGCAACACACACATTGCCGAATTCATAAACACAAGCGCAATTTCCCGCTTTTTACCAGCGCGGTTTAAGACCATTAATTGCTAACCGATAATAGAACCCAAGCTTAATTTCATTTGCGGAAGCAAGGTAACCTTGGGTTATACTGTCGGCACGCCCTGGAATGTTTGCAAACCGACAAGTCCTTGAGCCGATTTCCACAAAACTGGTGGTGTCTCGTTGTGTTTGGTGTGCATGTCCGCTTGACGGAAAGCCTTAAAAACCACAGGTACTACCTCCTTGAACCTATGGGTTCAAGGCCAGCTTGGTTGCGGCATTTCGGGGTCTCTTAACGCTCTCTGTATTTATCTTTGATAAGGCTATTTATGGCCGATTCGCTCGCTGATCCGTTCGACAATAACCCTCCGGCCGACAATCTCGCCCAAGCTAAAAGCACATTGCGGCTTGAATTGCGTGCGCGGCGCCAAGCGCTCAATCCCACCCAACAAATACAGGCTTCGCTTTTTCTATTGCGTCATTTAATGAAAGTGCCGCAATTTATGCGCGCGCGCAATGTGGCAATTTATATGGCAAATGATGGTGAAATCGACCCAGCACCTATTGCCCGGCAACTGTGGAAAATGGAAAAGCACTGCTTTTTACCGGTGCTGCGCCCCGATAAACGCCGCGATTTGTGGTTTGTTGAATACAAAGCCGATACACAACTCGCGAACAATCGCTTTGGCATTCCGGAACCGGATTTTCGCAAGCAACACAAAATGTCGGCGCAATTATTGGATGTGGTGTTGATGCCGCTAGTGGGATTTGATCGCAGCGGTGCACGCTTGGGCATGGGCGGCGGTTTTAACGAAGCGACCTTTGCGTTAAAACAAAA
>CAXAVL010000353.1:0-2900 GCA_963971905.1 uncultured Cellvibrio sp. | reverse complement strand
ATATCGCTTAGATTCACTCCTGTTAGCATCGAAAAACCACGGAGAAATAAAATTACCAATCCATTCGACGGGCACGGGAAACGCGCGCTGGTTATCTTTATTAACACTATATACCCGATGTGAAAAATAGCTTGAATATTTTAAAATTCTATACTCCAGCCAACGATGGCCGAAACCAGCTTTATTTCTCTTCTGCAAATATAAATGCAACAAAGAAACAACTTTAAACCCATGGAAACGAAAGATTGGCGCCAACCAGAGCGACGATAAATCATTCAAAACTATGATACGAACACCCCGCTCTTTTAAATCTTTTGCCAGGGAGTGAGATGAGACAAGACGGCGCAGCTTCGAAGAGACCGATGGCATTTGCATTGCCGGTGAAGAAAAGGTCTTCGGCTCAGAGGTAGCTATAAAAGTTTCGATACCGCTATCATTAAGAAACCGACAGAGGTGATCGACGTATATCTGACCACCACCCCAAATCTTTTCACTAGGCGAATAGATACAAACTGCCACGAAATCACCTTCTTAGCCTAAATAGTTTCGTTTGATAAAACAGCGGAAAAAATTGTATAAATATACTAAAAGCTTCGCAAACCAACCGATCAAAACGTTTTTATGTCCTGACATAAGTGAAAATAAGGGAATGTAACACTTATACTTTTGCCCGTCGCTCCGGATTAATACGCCGCGTGTACTTCGAACAGGATGTGAGCTTACATAGCTGGTCAGCGAGGCTTGTCATGTCAATTTTGGGATAGCTCATTCAACTTTGGTGAGAGCATAGCTTTGACCGATCGCCCGAAGAAACCATTTAGTTGGGCCACTGGTTGAACAAAAACGGTATACTGTTCACTGACAGATGCGCCACCAAGCGAAGGTAGATAGAGATGTAGTAGCAAAACCACATTGAGTCCATAGGCTCGAAAAATCAAAGCGGCCAGATATAGAGAGCCCGATCGTCCAGCATGACTACACGAGAACCTATTTAAGATTTTTGCCAAACCGGAGGTATATGTGCAGCGATTGACTAAAATTTCTCCGACTTGGATCAGGCTTTCACCGCCTTCATACCGTGATTATTTAGATACGGACACCGGCTATCAATATAGAACTTTCCAGAACCCCAGATATTTAAGTCAGGCCATACATACAAATCGACAAAGTGTCACCCTTTCAATCTAAAGTACGTTCGCTTGAAAAGCGCACGTACTTGGGAGATCACGGATAGAACAACGGATGGAAGCCCTGTCAGAAGCAACCAACCACGCTGCTGCCACCCTACCGGTGGAACAAGACTGAGCCTGCGCAACGCCTTGATCCCGTGAACATCCCCACGGATCAATGCCCCGCGCATACCCTGGATGAGTCGGGCATTGATGTATCCAATCACCGATCTATGAAGCTCGGATTGGCGAGAAAGTTCATCGAGGCGAGAGGACAACATAGCTACCGAGGGGCTGACGTCAGCCAAACTCGTCGGCGGCGGCACTTCAGATGTCGCCGTCTTCGCCAAGACCTCCATTGCTCCACCATTGCCCCGGTAATATACGACCGTGGGTCGGTCTGATTTGGCCACAGGGTACTCAAGCGCCACACGCGCCCAGTATTCCAGATCTTCGCCATATCGATGATCCGAGAACCCTCCCAGTGCGTCAAAGACCGCGCGGTTTATCGCAATACTTGACGTATGAAGAACACCAATTTGTATAGCTGCTTCACGAAAATAGTCAATCCTGCGCAATGAACCCGGCGAGCGGCTTTCGAGGAACTCGATATTCCCGCCTTCAACAACCTCTCGGGATGATGCGCCGACAAGGCCCGCGTCGGGAAAGCGAGTAACCAAGCTCTGAAGCTCAGAGAGATGGTCCCGCCCCCATAGATCATCAGCGTCCAGAAACGCAATCCATTGGCCTGATGCTAATGAAATACCTCTGTTGCGGGCGGCGGCAACCCCTTGGTTCTCTTGCCGAAAGACCTTAACCCTAGCATCCGCAATCGATTCCGCCCTGGCGGGCCCTGAATCGGTCGAACCATCATCGACCACGATGACCTCAATATCAGCCATCCGTTGCGCCAAAGCACTTCTCAGGGCACGCACTACATATCGTTCCTTGTTGTAAAGAGGAACAATCACCGAAAAGAGCGGCATCCAATCACCTTCCATCAACATCGCCTGGACGCTCGAATAACACAATCTCGCAGCCAGATTGTCGAGCAAGTTCAATCAAGTATGCATGACGTTCCGAACCTCGCGGAACCAGTACAATTCTCCGGTCAGCACAAAACGCCAAATTGAACATTACGCTGCTTAGAAAACCAACAAGAACGATAGGTCTACCCGCGGCATTATCTAGAATCGCTTCCTCCGCTATACGGCCATGCTTATTTAGTAACGGCACGCCGAGACTCAGAGGCTCACGTTCGCGAGGGTGCCGTACGTAAACATTGATGCCAATCTGGAGTGCATGAGTCTCCAGAAGCTTGATTTGCTCAGGATCCAACGTTTCTTTAAAGGGCGCCCCGATAAAAAAAACCTTCGGCCTCTGATTTGAGTCGGCTTCTAGCTTCGTATATCGCCACCCGGTTATCGAAAACAGTCGATCGCCACCGACAATATTCTCCAGATCAGCATGAATCGTGTAGTGCCGCGTTATCCTCGCTTTGATCGAATTGATGGAACTGGCGCGGAAGACCTGCCGATAAAGCCGGGCTTTTCTAGAAGGGGCCTCGCGAAAATAAACTCCTTCGCGATTGAAATTAGCAGTTCCGTCGTCGAAGGTAACCAGCTCACCGGCGGCGTTGCGACTGGCAATGGCATTGAGGACATAGGAGTCGATACTAGCAAGCATAGTCATGTAGTATTGCTTTCCGCGCAAAAACGGCCACGCTCGAAG
>CAXAVL010000352.1:0-2934 GCA_963971905.1 uncultured Cellvibrio sp. | reverse complement strand
CTGGGGGGCGGGTTCGGGGGAGCATTTTTGGTACTGGTGGCATAAAGCGTATCGAACACGGCGGCTTCGGAGGGGCACAATTCTTCTGCGCCGCCGGCGACCATCAGGGTCTGTTTACCGTATTTGATCGCCTCATAGGCGTAACCTATGCCCTGGCTGCCGGAAGTACAGGCAGACGAAGTAGTGATGATCCGCCCTTTCAGGCCAAAAAACACACCCACATTCACCGGTGCGGTATGGCCCATCATGCGGATATAAGTCGTTGCGGTCGCGCCGCCGATATCGCGCTTATCGAGCATCACCGCAAAATCGCGGGTGGCATCGGTGCTGCCGGTGGATGAACCATAGGCGACACCCATAGCGCCGCTTTGCAAAATAGGGTCATCGAGCAAACCGGCATCGATCAACGCCAGCTCAGTTGCACGGGTAGATAAGAGGGCAACACGCCCCATCGAGCGAATTTTTTTGCGCGGGTAATGGGCGGGCACCACAAAATCTTCAATCGGGCCAGCGAGATTGGTATTCAAATCCTTATAGGTCGCCCAGTCTTCCAAACGGCGAATCGCACTAGTGCCGGATTTTAGGTTGGCGGAAAATTCCGGCCAGTTATCGCCCAGGGCAGTCACCACCCCCATTCCTGTCACCACTACGCGCTTCATCAAAACATTCCGCCATTTACTGAAATAACCTGTCGGGTAATGTAACCCGCCGGGGCTGATAAGAGATAACTCACCAAAGATGCCACTTCGTCCGGTTCACCGGCGCGGCGCATGGGGATCAGTTTTAACGCCTCTTCAACCGGCGCATCGGCGAGCATTTCGGTATTGATCAAACCGGGCGCGACACAGTTGTCGGTGATATCGCGTTTGGCCAATTCAATCGCCAGCGCTTTAGTGGCGCCGATAATACCGGCTTTGGCCGCACTGTAATTGACTTGCCCGCGGTTGCCCATAATGCCCGAGACTGAGGCGAGGGTGACTATACGACCGGGCGCGCGGCGGCGCACCATCGGCATAATTACCGGATTAAGCACGTTGTAAAAGGCATCGAGATTGGTGTGGATGACGGCATCCCAATCCTCACCACTCATGGCGGGAAAGGCGTTATCGCGCGCGATACCGGCGTTGCACACAACACCATAGTAGGCGCCATTGGCGTCCATATCGGCTTCCAACAATTGCCTAGCCTGCTCGCGCTCGGCTACATCAAACTGCAGAATACTGGCTTTGCCGCCAGCCGCTTCAATCAGCTGCTGCACTTCTTCCGCCTGACTGCGCTGACTGCGGCAGTGAATCACCACCTCGTAGCCATCGCGCGCCAAATGCAGGGCAATCGCCCGGCCAATGCCACGGCTAGAGCCAGTCACTAATACTCTCTTATTGTTATCCACGTTGATCTCCTAAACCGCATTCATTTGCGTAAATTGCGCCATAACCGCCTCGACATCCTTGGGCTGGATTGCTTTTATTTCTGCGTGGGCGAGCAGTTGCTCACCGCTGTGTATCTCACACTTGAATAACACCAGATTGGTTTCATCGCGCAGCAACTCGCGCACGCTTACTCGCAGCTCCTGTACCGGATCAAAATGGCTCAGCTCCGCATGATAGCGGCGAGTGCCGAGCAAAAAACCCAAACAGACCGGTTGACCGGCGCGGCGCGATTCAATGCCAGCCAGCGCACCTATAGCCTGCGCCATATATTCAATGCCGACCCATGCGGGGATGCGGCCATCGGCGTCCATAAATAAATGGGAATCACGTGGATCGACCAGTGCTTCCAGCTCGCTCTCACTCCAGCGCAGTACCGATTTCAGTAGCAGCATGGGTGGGCGGTGGAGCAGTAAATCCTGTACCGATTCAAATAGCGGTGCGTGCATCATAGGCATATCAATTCAACGGCTGGCTATGAATGCGCACGCTAAACTCGCGTGTGACATAGCCCAGGCTACCCTGCCAGGGATTAGCCCGATGAGTTATCTGTTGGTACTCAATGGTGGCGCGCAATATACCAGAAAAGCTCACTTCACGGCGCCCGTCGCGCTCGACGAACTGCCAGCGCGGATCAGCCGTTTGCAAATCCGCCAGCGGCCAATAGCTAAATTGCCACGCCTGCAGCAACTCCGGCAACCATTGCATGGCTGCGTGGAATTGATGGCGCTCGATTTGCACCTGTCCGTTTAAGGATTCTACCGTCGCAACACGCTGGCCCAATTGGCTCAGCATAATCCAACGCCAGTGGTCAGCGCTGCGCTCGACAATTACTTCCAGTGTGTATTCCTGTTGCCCCTGTTGCACCAGCCATTGCTGCTGCGCGACATGAATTTGCTGATCGCTGCTGCGCGTTAATAAAGTGAAATCGCCACGCTTTAAACCACTGCAACCACCCAGTGCTACCAGTGCGATCAGTAACAGGCCGAGACCCAGACTCGATTTTTTATTGCCGTTCATTAGGCTTCCCTCGCTGACACGCTGCTCTTGTGCAACCGTCCAGCCTGTAACCGTCCAACCAGAGGTGCATAAACCAAATTGAAACAGCAGCCCAATAACAGGGTGATGCCAAACGCACTAACCATGGGCGTAGAGCTGAGCGCAAGCAAACCGAACGATAAACTGCTGGTCAGTGCCGACAGCCAAATCGCGCGCCGGGTGACCTGATCTTGCGTGCCTTCAGCAAACGAAAAGATGGCGTAATCCATGCCCAGCCCAAGAATCAAATAGCAGCCAAACACATGAAAAACATTGATCGCGACACCGCTGATCGACAGCAAACTCAACGTGGTCAGCGTTGCTAACAGCGGCACAAAAATTAACAGCAATGCTTGTGCGCGGCGATAATAAATCCACAGCAGTGGCAAGAGCACAAGGTAGGCGAGCAGCAATAACAGCGCGGCGGAATTCATCAGTGACTGCAACAATTGCGACATACCGGCGACAC
>CAXAVL010000351.1:0-2936 GCA_963971905.1 uncultured Cellvibrio sp. | reverse complement strand
AAAACTGGGTGGCGATTCACTTTGATGCGCAAGACCACGAACAGACCCGCGCGGCGATCAATCAAGTTTCGGCCAGTAAGCAAGTCAGTGTGGCCGATGCAATCAAACTCGGTTTTGCGCAGGATGAGCTGGGCGAGCGCGATGAAAATGGCATGGTCACTATCCCCGCCTGGCGCCATGCACTGATTAGTTTGGATCACCCACTCTTGCGCCAAGGCTTACGTATTGTTGATACCCCCGGTTTAAACGCACTCGGCAATGAACCCGAACTCACCCTCAAAACTCTGCCCGATGCCCAGGCGATTCTGTTTTTGCTCAGCGCCGATGCCGGTGTCACCGCAAGCGATATGGATATCTGGCGCGAACATATTCAGGTGCTGCGCGATAACAACTGCACTGCAGTGATCGCCCTGCTCAATAAAATCGACAGCCTGTGGGATGACCTCACTCCACCACAGGAAATTGAAGCCAATATCGATCACTTACGGAAGCTCACCGCGCGCCAGTTGGATTTAGCGCCTGAACATGTGGTGGCGCTCTCGGCCAAACAGGGGCTGCTGGGCAAAGTCGGGCGCAATCAGGCGCAGTTAGTACGCAGCAATTTCCCGCAGCTTGAACGTATGCTGGCTGAATGCGTGATGCGCAATCAGCAGCAAATTATTGGTCATCGTTTAATTGGCGACAGTTACGCGATGGTGATTAATGCGCGCAATAGTTTGCAGCGCCGGTTAGGCGAATGCGAAAATGAGTTGGGTGAATTGCGCGCGGTTGCGCCGGAAGCGGCGGGCGAAAAATTAACCGAGCTGCGCGATACCATTCGCCGCAACCATCATGAATATCACAAGCAGGCGCTGTCATTGCGCACCAGCCAGCGCTTGTTGGAATCACAAAAATTGTCGCTGCTAGGGCCGATCAGCAGCGGCTTATTGGAGCAGCAAATCGCCGAGGCCCATGCGAGTCTGGCGCAGAGTTGGACTACCGTGGGGTTAGCCCGCGCCATAGGTAAATTTTTTGACGATGTGGACAGCAACCTGCGTCACCTGGAGCGTGAAATCGAGCGCTGTAACCGCGTGCTTACCTCGATTTATGAGCGGCCAGAGCAAACCTTTTCGGGCGATGACCTGATCATGCGCCATCTGTTAAAAATTCAAAAACAGCGTCGCCAGTTGCGCCAGCTGCATACCCGCGCCGACGATTTCCGCAAATCACTGGCAACAGTGTTCACGCACAAAGGCGCGTTGATTAGCCGTTTTATCAATACGCTAGTGCAGGAAGTGCGCGCGGTGTATATCGAACTCAACCAACACATCAATCACTGGATGCAAGAAGCTCTGGCGCCATTGTTTCATCAAAACCAGTATCAAAAACAATTGCTTGAGCATCACATGTTGCGCCTCACGCAATTGCAAACCCAGCGCAATAGCCACAGCGAACAGTTAGAATCTTTGCAGACCAATATTTACCAATTGCAAACCGCGCTGGGCAATATTGAACCGCTCTATAAAGAATTGCTGACTACACCACTGGAGCCGGAATTAATGGCTGAAGTGGAGCAAAAGGAGCAGAGTGCGCAAGTGGTATCGATCAAGCAGGGGCGGCAATCATTGCGCGGTAACTAGACCGCGCAATGGGTGCGAAGCGGTGGCGGGATTAACATTCTTCCGGCGCTAAACGGCGCGCTTCATACTCCAACATCACCGGAATACCATCGCGGATCGGGTAGGCGAGACCGCTGGTTTTACACACCAATTCTTGTTGTTCAGGGCGATAATCCAGCGCGGCTTTACTGACTGGGCACACTAAAATCGCAAGTAGTTTTTGGCTGAGCATTTTTTACCTCTACAAATAATAAAATCCAGATAGTTTTTATAGTTCTTACGTCCTTGTAAGCATTAGTCATCAATTATTTAATTTGTACAACGTCACCCAACAGGGCCACACCGACCATGATATTCCCGGCACCGCATTTGAAGGTTTCAGTGCTGGTGGTGGTGGCGTTACGGTAGTTGGAGCGGATGTTGACTACGGCATTGGCACCTTCGCGCTGGGCGCGCTCACGCAGGGATTTCATCGCTGACAAAAATGCCCACTCACAAGCTTGTTTGTCAGATTTACCTACGCCATTGGATTTTTTGTTGGTGCCAAACTCGCCAAATTTTTTAGCGACTGCGCCATGGCTTTGCGCACCAAAATAAAACTTGATGTCGTCGCCGAGGATATTTTTGGCCTGTTCGGTTGCGAGTGCTTCGGCGATCGAAAACTCTTTTACATCGTCGCGTGCCAATGCACCGGTTGCGCAACTGCTGATAGCGATAATAGTGATGCAGCGGGTAATGAAATTCATACTTGGCTCCTTGATTAGTAAGTATGCAGAACAGTTGATTCACACACAGGGTGTGGATGAATTCGTAAGGTTTTTTATTCGGGTTGGCTCAGAATCAGCCGCCCGCGCAACAGCGTAATTTCGGCTTGCTGCGCCACCAGTTCATAGATGGCGCCCTGGCTGCTGCTGAGCAAACACTGCGCATACAAATCCAGCGCGCAGGAATTGTCGGCGATGGCGGCCAAGAACTCAACATCCTTAACCGCACCTATGTAGGCGGGGCGGGTTTCACCCAGCCGCGACTGCACTAGTCCGGCGTGTACGGCGGCGGCTTGAGCGCCGTATTCCAGCAGTAACACTGAATCTAATTGCTCAGCCTCAAACAGTGGATTGGCGGCGTTGGCAAACTGAGTACTGCGGCAGTGGATCTGGCTTTCATCCCAGGCGACTACTTCATCGAGCAGGCACATGGAATCGCCGTGGGGAATCAGCGCGGCAATTTGCGCGCGATCCATCAGCACGGTTGCACCTTTAATTGCAGCGATTGTTGATTGGTGCAGGCAAATACCAGCGAGCCGGATTTACCTTGGGCGATAAGTTCCAGTAACGGCAA
>CAXAVL010000350.1:0-2945 GCA_963971905.1 uncultured Cellvibrio sp. | reverse complement strand
ACTCTCTGATGACCCCTGCATTCTTGAGCTGGTCGTGAAGTTCACCCGCCGTGATTTTTCGGCCGCGTGGAATACGGCGAAGTAGTTCGATAGCAAGCAGGACGCTTTCAAGGGTAGCCGGACGTTTAGCCATGCTAATACTTTAGCTTTCTACCGGTGAATGCGGACCAAATACTTACCAACGCGAGCGTGTCAAGAGCGCAATAGGCTAGTAACTGTTTTTTGATTTTGGTCTTTTGTGTTTTATTGGTTAGCGGGGCTAGTGCCTCCAAAAACGCATCCATGGCCATGCTGCCATCCTGTACACCATCGAGGTCATCATAACTCAGGTCTGGACAAAGTGCTGGCAGTAACGCCTTGAGGCTCCAGCTACCCTGCTGGCTAGGATGATAGTAGTGATCACGTGCCACAGGTAATAAATCTACGATCCGCTTGTTTAATGCCAGCAGAGGTTTGGCTAGGTGAGGAAAGCGCTCAGATAGCTCACGAATTCGAGCTGTCTCAAAGCTAGCATTGTAGACAAAGATAGCCCCTCGTTTTCCACACGCGACTATTAACGCTTCTGCAAATGCCTCAGAGGGATCTGCCCCGGAGATGTCGAGAAATGCCCTCCGCTTTAGATTACCCATTCGTGAGAGGCGATGTAGGCTGAACTGGAATGGAACCTGCTGATAGGGACGCGTGCCCTTCCAGATTGGTACAGCAAACTGGATAGTTTCAAAGTCCAGAAAATAGGCGGGCAATTTGTAGACGGCCAGTGACCGAGCTGCATTTGATTGGTCAAAGTATGGTTGACCAGTGACTGTAAACTTTTTGACTCGTTGCTGACGCACGTTGAGCAGTTCGTCCGGCAAATCCTGAAGTTCGCTCAAATTATGAATGTCGATGTATTCCAGCAAAGCTTTACTGAAACGACCTGGTAACCAATGGATTGGATGCTCGACTTCTGGCTTCTGACTTTGGCAGTGAGCAAGAAAGCCGCATTCGTAGGGGGAAGTGCAATGTTTTCCGGTGCTGATCGCCGGGGCGTTCGGTTTAGTGACAATGCTTTGTGCTTTCTTGATCCAATGTTGTACTGTTTCATTCTTACTAAAAGATTCTTCTGTGAGATCGTTTTCTTTTAACAATCCACGATAATCACCGTTACCAGGATAGATCCACTCGCTGTCAATGTGCGCCAGTGCAACTGCTACCAGTGGGACACCTGCCGACCGCACAATGAATGCCTGCACAGCAACGTCGTCGCGATGGTAATCCTTGACGGAGGTCGAAGACTTCACTTCCACCATGCGCCAAGCCCGCTTGCCACTTTTTTCCATGGGCAACATCACATCAGCAAAAGCCATCGCCCCTTCAGCGCAAAAACCAGCCTCAAAAATTGGATATGATAATTTTAACAATACTCGGGTGCGGGTAAAAGCAACATCAAAGCCTTCCGCTTTCGGATTAAGAATTCCCCCTTTACCCCAAGGGTCGTAAACTTGAATCGCGATTTCCCCAACTTGATGCTCAACGTTAAAACTCGCCTGGGTCGCCGCTGAATCTGCGTGCCATTCGGGATGGTGGATTTCCAACCACAACCTTTTAGGGCATTGTCGATAAGCTAGTAACTTCGATTTTGAAAGCGCGCGCATCGTAGTTATACTTTACCTTGATGACTGACCTATTTGAGTTTTTTTAAACAAAGCCAATAGGGAGCCTTGCGCATTCCTTTAGTGAACACTCTGCTTGGAGTGCAGAAAGAAGCTCGTCTGGTGACGAGATTGGACGAAAGAGGTGTTGGCGGAAAACTGCTGCGAAATCACCAGGCGTTAAGTTTGACATATGATTTAATTGGTCAAATTGTTCTACTTTCGGTGAAGTAATGGATAGCTTGATACAGCTACGGCGCAACAACTCCCTTGCCTGATCCGGCGCGAGGAAACCGAACTTCACTTTTAGATCAAACCGACGAAGCGCCGCTTGATCAGTCCCTTCTAACAAGTTGAGTGTTGCAATAAAGATTCCAGGAAATGATTCCATTTGAGTGAGCATTTCATTTACCAGACTCACTTCCCACCCTCGGTGAGCACCCCGGCGGTCCTGTAAAAAGCTATCGACTTCATCGATCAGCAAGAGTGCACCTTCCTGTTCTGCCTGCTTAAACGCTCGAGCAATATTCTTCTCGTTCTCTCCGACCCACATGGACATCAAGTCAGACGCGCGTTTCACGATTATCGGAATACTCAACTGTTCGGCCAGCCACTGTCCGTATGCAGTTTTTCCAGTTCCCGGTGGTCCATAGAGGCACAATCGTCCTGATTTTAATTCTATAAGACCGGCTCCGATCTGTGATAAATTAGCGTCAGCGTGAATGAAGAGAGGGTCGTATATTTCTGGAAGCTGGTTCGGATTATACTTCCGAATAGGAATATGTCCTTGAGCTTCCAGAGTATTGTTGATTAACAACTCAAAAGCTGTAGCGGAACTAGTGGAGTCAAGTTCATCACGAATGGAGCGTAAGACTGACGCCGCCCTCATTACCACGGCGGGTGCTAAAGATTCTGATTGGGCTATACGTGTCAAACTATTAGCATCAAGCAGATCGGAGCATCTATCCAATAAGATTCTTTCTCTCTGCCCTTTGGGCGGTATTGGTAATTCGAACACCATGTCAAACCGGCGAATAAATGCTGGATCAAGCTCTTCTATTGAGTTGGATAGCCAGAAGGTCGGGACCGGGTTTTCTTCGAGTATTCGATTTATCCAGGCTTTCCTGATTTGCGCGGTACTTTTTTGTCCCAGAAACCGGTTTCCGTCGTTAAATACATCTTCTACTTCGTCAAACAGGATGAGTGCTTCTCGTTGCGCAAAAAAGCTTTGTGCAGCACGAAAAGAACGCAGACGTCGTTCACCTTTCGCTGGTTCGCCATCCTCATCCTCACTGGCAACTTCAAAAAGTTCGC
>CAXAVL010000349.1:0-2950 GCA_963971905.1 uncultured Cellvibrio sp. | reverse complement strand
AGCCGTCAACCCGATGCCCGCTCCGAGCGCTTCCGCATCCGCGCGCCCAAGTCCTTGGCAAAATATATCGCCCACAAAGGGTCAATTACTGTGGATGGTACTAGTCTTACCGTTAACAAAGTGGATGGCGCTGAATTTGAACTTAATATTGTCCCGCACACATTGCAGTGGACGATTATGGATAGCTACAAAACCGGCACCCAACTCAATCTGGAAGTCGATGTACTGGCCCGTTATCTGGAACGCTTGATGCTCGGCGACAAAGCCGCCGAAGGCGAAGGGCAGGGCATCACCCTGGAGTTTTTGGCGAAGAATGGTTTTATGTAGGTTGGGTCTGGCCGCGCAAGCAGCTACGCCCAACGTAATCATATGTTCGCTTTATTTCATGTTGGGCATAGCTGCCCAACCTACGTTCTCATGAGATGAATTATGCAACTCAACACCATTGAAGAACTGATCGAAGATCTGCGTCACGGCAAAATGGTCATCCTGATGGATGACGAAGACCGTGAGAACGAAGGCGATATCATTATGGTCGCCGAACAGGTGCGCCCGGAAGATATCAACTTTATGGCGACCCATGCGCGCGGGTTAATTTGCCTGACGCTCTCGCCGGAGCGCTGCAAGCAGCTGGAATTGCCGCTGATGGTGAGCGATAACAAATCCCAGCATTCGACTAATTTCACCTTATCAATTGAAGCCGCTGAAGGTATCAGTACCGGTATTTCGGCGGCTGACCGCGCGCTCACTGTACGCACAGCGGTAAAAGCGAATGCAAAACCGAGCGATATAGTTCAGCCCGGTCATATCTTCCCTCTCATGGCGCAACCGGGCGGTGTGATGAGCCGCGCTGGCCATACCGAAGCGGGTTGCGATCTTGCGCGCTTGGCCGGATTTGAGCCTGCGGCAGTAGAGGTGATGAACCCAGACGGCACCATGGCGCGCCGTGCGGATCTTGAGCGATTTGGCGAGCAACACGGGCTGAAAATCGGTACCATTGCCGACCTGATTCACTACCGCGCCACCAAAGAGCAAACCGTTGCCTGCATCAATACCCGCAAAGTAGAGACACTCTACGGTGAATTTGAGTTGCGCACCTATCGCGACTTGGCGCGCGGCGATTTGCATTTTGTAATGGTGAAAGGCGAAATCGACGCAGAGCCAACGTTGGTGCGTGTGCATGTGATGGATATTGCCCGCGATGTGCTGAGCCTCAAGCGCACCTCAGTCGCCGGTGGCAAAAGCTGGACCTATCAAGATGCGCTGCGCAAAGTGAGCGAAGAGGGTAAGGGTGTCGTACTGCTGATCTGCCACGACGAATCGACCAAAGAAGTAGAAGACAGTATTGATTGGCTGATCTCAGGCAAACAAATGCGCCGCAGCTCAGAGGTGCTCTACAAACAAGTAGGAACCGGCTCGCAAATCCTACGCGATTTGGGCGTGCGCAAAATGCGCGTGATGTCCGCCCCTATGCGCTATTCCGCGCTCTCGGGTTTTGATTTGGAAGTGGTGGACTATGTTTGCCCGGAGGGTGATTAACCCCTCCCCAGCCCTCCCCTTAAAAAAGGGAGGGAGCAGGGCGCGCTCCGAAATCAAGTAGGGAGTGAGGCTCCTCCCCCATGTGAAGGGGGCGGTTGGGAGGGGGTAAATGAATTTAAAAATTTGAAATCTTAAAGAGAAAATAGCATGAGCAATATCAAAGTTGTTGAAGGTGATTTTTCCGCATCAGCAGGCAAATACGCCTTGATCGTTAGCCGCTGGAATAGTTTTGTAGTGGAAAGTTTGAAAGACGGTGCATTGGATACCTTGCGTCGCCACGGTATCAAAGATGAAAACATCACCATCTATTACGCGCCCGGCGCATTTGAATTCCCACTGACCGCACAAAAAATTGCTGCGAAAAAAGAATTCGATGCAATCATCGCTCTGGGGGCAGTAATTCGCGGCGGTACACCACACTTTGACTATGTCGCCGGTGAATGTACTAAAGGTTTGGCTCAGGTTTCCCTGCAATACGGTGTACCGGTAACCTTTGGTGTGTTGACGGTAG
The DNA here is from genome assembly GCA_963971905.1 of uncultured Cellvibrio sp. Taxonomy (GTDB): domain Bacteria; phylum Pseudomonadota; class Gammaproteobacteria; order Pseudomonadales; family Cellvibrionaceae; genus Cellvibrio. The sequence continues at coordinate 900 of CAXAVL010000349.1, read as the reverse complement.
ATTCAATCGAGCAAGCCATTGAGCGTTCGGGTACCAAAGCAGGCAACAAAGGTGTAGAAGCTGCATCGACTGCGCTGGAAATGGTTTCCCTGTTTGGCAAAATCTAAATTCGCTAAACGTTTACGCGCGAAATTTTTTTTAGTTAGTATTTTATTTCATGCCTGCGCACGCAGGCATTCAAGTTCTTTATCAGGTAATTGTTCATGACTACTCCTTCAGGTCACGCCGGAGCATCCGCGCAAAAAGGCCACACCGCTGCAACTCGCCGTATGGCTCGCCACTACGCAATGCAAGCGCTGTATCAATGGCATATGACCGGCAACTCACTCAACTCAATCGAAGCGGAATTCCGCACTGATAACGACATGAGCAAAGTGGATGTGGAATATTTCCACGATATTCTTCACGGTGTTCCTGAGCATTTAAGTGAACTTGATGCGGTATACGAACCCTTCCTAGTCGATCGTTCACTGGTGGAGTTGGATGCAATTACGCGCGCGCTGCTGCGCCTTGCCAACTACGAATTTAAATTCCGTATCGATGTGCCCTACAAAGTAGTGATTAACGAAGCCGTGTCACTCGCGAAAAAATTTGGGGCAGAAGACAGTCACAAATTTATCAACGGTGTGCTGGATAAATCCGCGGCGGTATTGCGTTCGCTGGAAGTCAGTGCCGAGCGCAAAACACGTTAATGCGTTGGGCGGTCGTTGATCGCCCCTTACTTCAAATAATATTTCACTCTTCTAAAACGGCGTAACAGTGCCCAGCGAATTCCAACTCATCCAGCAATTTTTCCAGCGCGAGCAAGCTGAGCAGCCTGCGGAAGGTGTGTTGCTGGGCATTGGTGATGACTGTGCGCTACTGGAGGTTCCCGCCGGAAAACAATTGGCAGTATCGGTC
>CAXAVL010000348.1:0-2974 GCA_963971905.1 uncultured Cellvibrio sp. | reverse complement strand
TAACGCCGCCAGCATGCGCGGCTACGAAATGGAGGCGAAGCCGCAATGTAGTAGGCGTCGCCGTGCCTGGCTTTGTTAAATTCAGTCTGACTGATTGCCATAGAGCCGAGCCCCATGAACGATGTGAACATAGAAAAGAAGGGGCACAAAAATGAGAAAAGCCAAACCAACGATTCCCTGATGCTCTAGGGCCTGTCGATAAGTTGGTTTAACAGATCCGAAGGAACCGATGTAAAAAACCAGCCTCGACACTGTAACAAAGGGCCAAGCCACAACCAGAAACATCATCCAAAGCACCGAAGCAACTACGAAAGATTGGGCAAGCGACTCCAGCGTGCTGACGAATCCCGATCCAGTGTCCTGCATAGGCTCCCTTAAATTTAACGCTTGCAGTTGCGGCAGGGACGGAGCGCAGCGTAGTACCTGTCCGACAACCTGCTCTTGTTAAAACATGTTCCGCCATCGCACCTGGTACGCTGGGATTTCAGCGACTGCTAGAAAGATAGGAAACCCTGACATTCAGTTGATGCTGAATGCGCTCCATGCATTTACTGATCTCCGTCGCCCTTTCTGGGGTGCTCTTTCCGGGATAGTTTTCATTCAGGAGGCCCGCAACGTAGTTTAACTCTGTAGCGGCATTCACAAGGGACTCTTCATCAGGGAGACCAAGCAATTTCCCAAAAACCCTGTATGACGGAATTGCTTCTTTCTTGGCAAGAAGCTGCGCTGACAACATCTTTGCTCCGTCCCGGAGCTCTTGTGTGCCGTTAGCGTTGGTGATCTTTGCCTGATTAAAAAGGAAAAAGTGGCTCAGCTCACCAAGGACTTCCTTCAATGAAACCGCAGGATCAAGGATAAACTTCATGAAAAATTGGCTCAGGATAAAAACTGCAACCCCAGCAGCCACCGTCAAAGCTAAAGAATCCTGCACGGTCTCTCCTTAAGTTTTAACGCCAGTGGTAATGGGCGCCAACGGAGCGGAGCGTAGTTGGCGTCCCGTTGACCACCTTGTTATGCCTCAGTCCGAATAAATTTTTCATAGCACTCGGAGCAGAGCCAAGTGCGACCTTCTATGGTATAGCCTTCACCTGACTCTGGGTCATCTGCTTCGTACAATGACCAACTACATATTTCGCAATGGTCGTGACTCCAACCATCCTCAACGAGTTTTGTATATTCAGGACGATAGCTTTGGCCGACGTACTCTGACGTTTTACCTTTGGATACGAGAGCGGCTCTTGGCAGCCACTTTCGCTTTACCCATACCTGCGCCCGAGCCCATTCTATTTGCTCGTCAATATCGGAAATTTTCCATTCATCGCCGTGTATGGACACGTACTCTTCCATGTCTTCACCGGGTATAACGCTGAGCACAGCGGCGACCTTGGAATGGCGACGAGGGAGCCATGGAAAGGGCGTCCGGCGGCCATCGGCCGCATACTGCTGCGACTTGTTAAAGGTTTTTGAGGGCTGTTTTTGCCCTGTATGCTTGCACGAACTGAAAGAGACCCAACCCAATGAACGACGCAACCACTGCATTTGAGATGTCAGCATCTCCATGTAACAGGCCAGCAGTCGCCACACAAAAAAGCCCGCCAAAAATGTACTCGTTAGGCTCATAGCGATATTTAAACTTCAGGGACTGCCCATAAAGGTCTGGGTCAAAATCGACGGGGACGTTCAGCTCTTCCGCCTGCTTAATAGCGAACCGGTTTACTTTTCCACGCCAGAGCGACCAGTAAACAATTTCTTCACCTGGTAATGCAATCACTCGAAAACCTCTGCCTGTTCCAGTTGCGATTTGTGTTATCCGCAAACCAGTGATTTTCGAAATATCACCAAGCCTTATTGTTCCATCTAGGAACTGCTTCCGTGCCATGATTCGCCACTTACCTTTAACGTTGCGCTCAGCGGTTGGTAACAGTTGGCGACTTTTTGGCCAGCGAAGCGATGCCGAAAAGATGCCAACTGTTACCAATCCGCTGGAGCGCCTTGTTATATGCCTGATTTACAATGCTTTTATTCCCACAAATGCTCATTTTACTAATGCATATTTGTTTAGAATTTAAGGTTTAAAAATACCACAGATTTTGAATTATTGCTTTTATTAATTTTTACGGTGTGAATTGTTGCCTTCGATTTACCAAGTTTACTAATACCACAAAACTTTCGACTACCACCCTCTACCACCGAGGAACTTGCTAGCTTAGCCAACGCGGTTGCACAGAGTAAAATGCTTTTTAAGAAAATAGAACCCGCAAAATAATAACTAATTTATCGACTGCCACCCTTCACTTGAACGACGTAGACTTACCAATAAATTTAACGCCGAATGGCCCCTGGAACCTTACTTTGCAGTGTTTTTGTGTGCATATAACGCCTGCGTCACGGGTGGCGAAAAGCGCAGCTTTTTGACATCCCGTGCACGCACTTGTTAGAAGTTTTTTCGCTCATTATTTACCTACTGGAATATGGTAAGTTGTAAAATACCGACCTAATTGTTCTGTTTTATGAACTTTAGTGGCCATTTTATTTAGTGCCTTGTACTCAGGCCTACTTTCAAGTAAATGAAATAGTATTTCTTTATGCCCTAACTCATTTGCCCAACACATGAGCACTTTAAAAATTGGAATGCCAAAACCCCAGAATTTTTGTGAGATAACAACAGCTAATTCAAAACCATTATCATCTGGCTGAATTCCACACCAACCAGCTAAAACCCCACCTATATAAACTGCCCGAATACGACAACCCTCTATCGCATCCACTTTAATTTTATCTCCCATCCACTCTTGAAGGCTGGCTGCATCAAAATATGGATGATCGATTAAATGTGTTCTCAGAGAATCCTCATTGACGACTGCCATCAAGTCTTCTGGATTCACTTGATTAAAACACAAAAATTCAATTTCACTCATATCTCAATACTTCTAATCGGGATAGGGAGGCACCTCACGATGCCCCTCCTCCCACA
>CAXAVL010000347.1:0-2976 GCA_963971905.1 uncultured Cellvibrio sp. | reverse complement strand
GCGGAAAACTCTAATCAGCGGTGCAACTGAAACAGGGATGTTTACACTTCGAACTCTATCGGAGTCCGGTAACCAAGGCTACTGTGCAGCCGTAAGCTGTTATAAAAGCGCTCAATATAGTTACTTATATGTTTCCGTAACTGCCGCATCGTCACGAAGCTGGTGGCGTGCAGCAATTCTCCCTTCAACGTCTTGAAGAAGGACTCCACCTCCGCATTATCCGTGCACTGTCCCGGTCGGTTCATGCTGTGCCGTACCCGATGTTGATTCAGCAGCGCCTGGGTCTTATGGGCGCGATATTCGATACCACGATCTGTGTGAAACAACAGGTCGGAGGCGGGCTTTCGGGATATAAAAGCTTCCCTAAGTGTGGCCCGAGCGAAGTCTGCACTGAGGCTTTCACCCAATCGCCAACTGATGATGCGTCGTGAGTAAAGGTCCAGCACGACCGCCAGGAACACATACTTCTTTCCCAGCTTGATGTAGGTGACATCGCTGCTCCAGTGCTGGTTTACAGCGACTGGCTTCTCGGCATCCAGCCGGTGATTTAGCAGAGCCTTCAAGTCCTCCCTGAGCTTCGTCATGCGGCGGTAAACGCGCATGACTCGGGCTTTCATGCCCCATTTCTGCATTAATCGGGCAACCCGATTCTCACCAACAACTTCGCCTTCACGGCGCAGTGCTTGATACACCCTGGGGCTGCCGTACCGGCCCTTGCTATCGTTGTAAATCCGGCGGACCTTTAGCAGCAAGTCGGCATTTTCAGCGGCTCTTCGGCTGGGCTTCCGGCTTGCCCAGGCGTAGTAACCAGAGCGGGAGATGCTCAGGTGGCAACACAGAGCCTTTACCCCGTGTTCTCCCCGGTGTTTCCAGACGAATCGGAACGCTTCCGTCGTTCCTCGGCCTGAAAACGTTGAAACTTTTTTAGGATGTCGTTTTCCTCCTGAAGCTCCGATATTCGGCGTTTCAGGCGATTGATCTCATCCCGTTCCTTCATCAGCTCTTTGGCACCGGCTGGCGCTTTCTTGACCCGTTTCATGGCGAACTTTCCCTCTCGGTATTCCTTTCGCCAGCGTGACAGCATAAACGGGTGTATATCCAGCGCTTCCGCTACACCTTTCACGCTCCGGTGAGCCTGGCAGCTCCACTCCACCGCTTTGACCTTAAACTCTATGCTGTACCTTTGAGTCTTCTTCCCCGTGTTCATTGCAGGCATCGCTTTTCTCCCTCTTCGGAGTTATCGATGCGTGTCCACTACACTGGGGGAACTCCACAAGCTCGTTACGAGCGTTGATAGATTCACGCCACCCATACACATTGATAAATTGCAGAACAGGGAAAACCTGCAGGCGCTGAGCCAACAGCGTGTTGGCCTAAAGTAACCTTAGAATGCCGGGAGCGTCCTGTGCTGGGTATTGTCACCAAGATCAACAGAAAAAGTGTGATCGTGCTGGATGACGATGGCAAGAAACAGAAAAAGATCTCAATTAGGGCTTCTTATAGGACATCTGTAATGTAAAGTAAAAAGATTAACTATGTCGTGGAATGAACGCTTGCGTTCGGAAAGTTGTGACCCCTTTGCCACAGTGTGAACGGTTTTGGTCAGCGAGTAGTGCGAAGCAAGGACTCAGACATTAGTAAACCCACTTTCAAGCAGAAAATGTAACTTTTACGCTTCAAAAATCAAACAGTTCTTTTGGTTTCCGAAGGCAATTCGCCAAACAATTTTTTATAGTCACAAGACAGTCGGCCCAAATGCATAAATCCATAATCGAGCGCAACCTCCGTAACATTCCTCGCGGCGCCGCTCAGCAATTTTTCTCTGACTTTCTGAAGTCTTCTGTTCTTTATATAATTTCTTGGGGTTGTTGAGAACGAGGCCGAAAACATATTATAAATTGAGCGAACGCTAACCTTTGAAATATAAGCCAACTCATCTATGCTGATGTCATTTTTTAGGTTGTCATCAATATACTGAGTGATATTGTCCATGTAGGGGTTAATGTTTGTATTGCCGCTACCTAGTTGGACGTTGCTGATAAATGTGCAAAGCAACTTCCTTACAATAATTTCTTTGTATGGATCAAAAGTGCAGAAAATGTCGGAGTTGTAATCTTCAACCTCTAGAAATACAGTCTCGAAGAGTTTTGCTAGTGACGGAAAACGAAAAAGGTTTACTGGAAGTCGCTTGAAACGAATGCCTGATTTTGGAATGCAGCCTCGGTCAGAAAGAACGGAGAACTGCACTGCGCTTTCAGGTATATTGATGATCAATTTTTCGCAATCAAAGGAATAATTAAGTATTATTAGCTCGTTAGGGTTTAACATTATTGCGTCACCTTTTTCCAAAAGAACTTCTTCGTTCTTAAAAGTGACTTCACACTTACCTTTCGTTATTATTTGCAAGTGGAATACCCTTTCTAGCTCAGGGCTCCTAATTTTTACTTCGGCACCATAAGAAAGAGAGGTCAGCCTAAGCTCGGAAAATTCTGCGAAGCTTAAACATGACTGAGCTGTTTCGTAGTTTTTTACTTCAATCGTATGACGGCCAATTTTTTTGTTTACAAATTCCGATACTACTTCAGGATGAGCGGATCTGAAAACTGTTGACCGACTTAAAACGTTAGTTAACAACTTTATATCCCCCCCCGGTCTCTTATTTTATATTTTTGAATTGTAAAGCTACATGAACTCGGCAGGTATTGCAACAGGCATCTGCAGCATGAATTAGGTATGGTAGCTTCACCTACCCCGTCCAACGTCGGGGGTTGCGTTGAAGGCGAAAAGCCAGGCAACAAAGAGCCACTATTGGGGGCAGCTGATGAAACAGTCTAACGTAAATTTCTCAGAAGAGGTTGAGCATGGTGTTGCTAAATTCCTTTAGGTGGCGAAAGAAGTGCATGATTCATGCATCGGACAAGGAAGGCATTTCTGTCTTGGTGGTCGAGACGCGGTATTCTATCTCGTGGGTGGCCT
>CAXAVL010000346.1:0-2977 GCA_963971905.1 uncultured Cellvibrio sp. | reverse complement strand
GCGGCAGCCAATTCACCAGTGGAGATTATCAGAGCCTCCTTGGCAGCAACCGTGTTGTAAGCAGCGTGGGCTCGAGGGCGCTGTGGAGACAATGCGGCCTATTAGGGAGATCTTCGGAATGCTCAATCGGGAACAAGACCATCACCGGCGTTTTCAGCCCCTGAACTAGGCAAAGGCTGATGCATTCGAATACATTGAGCGATTGCATAGCCCTAGAATGCGGCGTAGAGGTACCAATCAGGGCAGGAGGTTGTCCTCCCGCTTAAAACCAAAACCGTTCGTGGAAACGGAGTAGACCCCTAGGCTGAATGAGAGAATATAGGCTCCACACCCCATTTCGGCGGGAAAAACAACTCTATAGCACAAGGGTTCGGCCTATATTTTTGCTTGATACGGGTGCGCCCTGAAATGCCGGATATGTCAGGGTGGTAGACCCTGCAATACTTATCGACCTCACAGAATAAGTTTTGACAGTCAATGAGCTGTAACTTACGGCCCTTGATCCACTTGAAATCGAGCGAAAGCCTCTCAAACTCCATTTCTTGTTGATCATACATATACTCGATTATGTACTGGTCATTTTTCCCTGCGCGTCCTGAAAAGCATTTAGCAATTCCGTCCTTAGCCCCTGGTCCGGGCATAACAAAATCACGCTCTGTCGCAGTAGTTAACTCGCTGTAGGCTACATCAATCGCAAGCTGGTACGCCAAGAAGGGGCCTATTGTTGGATAATCTAGGAAAACGTTATACACTTCTTCTAGGTTATTCGAGTTAGAAATTTTACCGACTATTCCTGAGCTCATCATGCTTTCTATGAGGCTTAAATGGTTCTGATGTTTGCGCTCGTACCCGAATATGCTCTTCCCCGATGGCATAATGTAGGCGGCAGAATATATACGTGTATTAGATTTAATTGCATTAGATAATATTGAGTCATACACGGGCCGTGAATAACTGCTCCAGCGAATATCCTCTCCTAGCGCTGAGCTAAGTAGCTTCCAAGTTTCTATCTTATTAAATAGTTTAAATAATAAGATTCGAAAAAGGATGTCTTCTTCTGTATTATTTTCTTTGTAGATTACATCTTTTATCAGAAATTGGCTTACTCTATCCAACACTCGATAACAGTTGGTAAATCTATGAGCTGAAATAATTTGGTCCTGAGAATATGAGGTTGCCGCAGGTGTAGTGTACTTTGACAGGAAAGCCTCCTGTCTTGAATAGGCAAATCTCCAGTATGTATCGAATGCCGGAGTTTTTTTGAAGGCTGGCATCACAGACTATTTATCTGATATCTGATGATAAGAAGCGTCAGGGAAATAAAGAAGGCACCTATACCACTAAGTAGTATGAGTCGAGACTTTGCCAGCTGATTACTTAGCTTGCCTTCCAAGGTATCAATTCTTTTCTGTAGTGCTCCAGGAGAGGGAACATCTCGATTAATGTTATCAATTAGTTTCGAATTGATATTTATTTGGCATTTTGTGTTCACCTTATTTTGGCTTGAATGTTCATTGAGGTCGGCATACCAGATTAGAAAAAACGGTTCACCTCGCTGAATAGATATTGCGTTTGGTCCAGCATTAAATAGAGAAAATACTAATCGCCCATGCCAGCCTGGATCTACGTGAAAACCAGAAACATTGATTAAACCCTTAAATTTGTACCCCGCCTTAAATGAAATAAAGGCCATAGCGTCTGTGGGGACGTGAACAACTTCCTCTGTAATGACATAAGCAAACTTACCGGAAGGAATTGTACCGTGATCCTTAAAATCTAACCGATGCTCCTTTCGATGTTCTTCCTTATCACCAGACAAATATAGTTCAGGTCCTACAGATAAAGTGATCGCGTTGCAGTCAATCATATCGTCCATAAGAGCGTTGACGATGGCAGAACTGCTGTTCGGAATAGTTATCAATTCTTGGAAGTGTTCTTGGAGTTTTTGCGTTGACCAAAAAGCCATAAAAATCCTTTTTACTTGCTCTCGGAACGGAGAAATTGGCCAAGAGCCGGTCAAGGCCTAGTTGGTTTAGTGCTGTAGATCTTCAAAGAAAATAGATTTTTTCTTTACAGTAAGCAGACGCTCAGCAAGAGCGGTTTCAATATCAATATCTAGTGTATGTGCTGCCGCCAGATATACCTTGATCAGTCCTATGACACCATCTAAGAAATTTTCTCGGTAGTCATATGCCTCCAAATGATCCAGAGACTCACAGGCCTTGGCAATTTTTCCTGATAATGAGGCAGTTTGTAGCAGAAGCCAGTACTTGTCTGTGGTCACTAACTCCTCAGCATAGAAAGCAGCTAGTTCAGGAATGCCATTGATATCCGCTATACTGTCAGAAAGGAGTCTGTCTGAAATACGGACATTGAGTATATTCACTGATGAAATTGCTATAGCAAAGCAATCGATAATCAGCTTGGAGCGTTGTTCCTTACTGAATGATGGCGTGATGAACTCAGATGCCAGCTGCCCAGAGTACTTTGCAAAATGCAAAGCCATATGGTTAATGCGTTGGTGCACCGGCAGGCGTACGACTTCCTTGTGGAAGCGCTCATCATGATGCAGCTGATTTAACTGCAACTGATAAAGCTTATCTGCTAATAGTTTCATCTATCTGCCACAGTCCCTTATGCTAGATAAGAGCAGTCTGAATTCGCTAACGATAACTTGGCGCGCTAAAATACAGGTTTTTAGTGCTTTATACAACAAGCTGCCACAACTATTGGCTAGCAATCGAACTATGTCAAGCTCAAGGCCATTAAAGCTATAACTTTTTGATTTGAGCGGCATAGACTTGAAATGCAAACCCAATAATAGCCCTAAAGTAGGTTACCACACCACACGAATATGGAACAATAATCTTCTCAGTTCTGTCAAATGATTGCGTATGGACTTACCCCGGTGCAGTAGACACTCCTAGTGTTCCGTGCGGTTAATTCGCTGACTGATATCGGTTACAATGTAAGCCTA
>CAXAVL010000345.1:0-2979 GCA_963971905.1 uncultured Cellvibrio sp. | reverse complement strand
CGTCGAAAAGCACGGCCGTGGGGTCATGGTTATCAGGCGATGCGCGATTCCGGTTATGCCTGGCCAGTTATTGATATGCGCATTAAATACATCAAGCCGCTGCATTTTGGTCAGCGGGTGCGGGTGCAGTGTTCACTGCGCGAGTGGGAATATCGCTTGAAAGTAGATTATGTGATTAGCGATGTAAAAACCGGTGAGCGCTTGACCAAAGGCTATACCATTCAGGTTGCCGTCGACATGGCCAAAAATGAGATGTGTTTTGAATCGCCAGCGATTTTGCATCAATTGCTAACCGCTAAATGCGGCCCATTGCCAGGTTAATCTATGAATAAATTGATTGTTTTTATTCGGTCACTGCTGTTGAGTGTTGGCGTGTTGTTGGCTTGCACCGCACAGGCAAATACCCAGGCGCAAATTGATCAGGTGGTAAAACGCCTCAGCGACATTGCGGTGGTGCAGGGTGGTTTTAATCAGCAAAAAAAATTGCAGGGTTTGGCCTACTCACTTAATGCGCAGGGGCAGTTTATTTTCTGGCGCGGGCAGGGTTTGTATATCGCCACCGAAAAACCGTTTTTTAGTGCGATGACCATTGCCGGCGGCGATATTATTAACTGGCAAAAAAATGGTACGGGCAGTATTGCCAGTGAACAATCCGGTTTGATCCAGCGTGAAATTAATAAAACCTTGCTCGCTTTTTTGAGTGCCGACATAGCGCTGATTCAACAGCGTTTTATTGCGGATTGGATTTTCATGCAAGATGAATGGCAATTAACCCTAACGCCGCGACTCGATCTGATTAAAAAAAATATGCGAACAGCGGTGATGAATGGCAATCAGTTTTTGCAGAAATTGGTAGTGACTGCGGCCAATGGCGATGAGACAACTATTGAATTTCATTCGCAAATTGAAAGCGCGGCTCCCAGCGCAGCTCAATGCCAATGGTTTTATCTGCAACCACAAAAACCCTGTGCCAGTTTTGCATCGGCGCCGTAATTTTTAGTTTTCTTTTTTCTACCTGGCGTGCCTGTCACTGATGATAAAAACAATAAACATTTCGCTGGCGCGCTGGCAGCAGTTATTTAGCTGGGCATTGTTATTGCTGTCCGTTGTTGTACTGCTTTTGGCTTATCCCCTGCTGCAAAAAGGTTTTGTGCTGGAGACAGATCTGCAAAGCCTGTTTCCGCAAGATCGCCACAACCCACTGGTCAATAAAATCAATGAGCGTTTGTATCGCCAATTTGGCAATAAAATTTTGGTCGCCGTGCAGGCGGCAGAAATGGAACAGGTCAATGCGGCGGCCGAGGTAGTTGCCAGCGCGATCAATACCAATGCACAGCTGCAAGTGAGTGCGCCCAGTGCACAGCTGGAATTGGCCGCACAGCAACATGAATTATTGCAGCGCTATCGCTACCAATTATTAACCCCCGCACAACAGCAATTGATAAACACTCAAACACAGGATCTGTTAGAACAGGCGCAGGCTGCCTTGTTCGGTTTTAGTTTGGGTGGCAGTGGTTTGTCGCCGCTGCAAGACCCACTCAATCTCTCCCCCGCCTACCTGCAACAATTACAACCGGCGCTCAAAGGTGAATTCATTAATGATCGCTTGGTGATATCCAATAGCGATGGTCATTTAATTTTATTCGCGCTGAATTTGCACGGCGAAGCATTTAATTTACAGCTGCAGGCGCAGATGAATAGCTGGCTGCAAAATTTGCGCAACCAGTTGGCTAGCAACCCCCAAACGTCGGCGACGCAAGTGTTGGTTTCCGGTGCCGTGTTCCATGCCGCCGAAGCCTCGGCCAATGCGCAGCGCGAAATGAGCATTATCGGCGGCGGCTCCAGTTTGGGGGTGTTGCTGTTATTTTTGCTTGCGTTCCGCCGCATTAAACCGCTGCTGGTGAGTGTGTTATCAATTGCTTATGGCTGTTTGGTGGCGATGGTTATCAATCATTTTTTGTTTGGCAAAATTCATTTAATGACGCTGGTCTTTGGCGCGAGTTTGATTGGTGTGGCGGTTGATTATTCGCTGCACTATTTATGTAAGCATCAAGACTTGTTATGTAAACATCAGGATCTGTCGCGCGCAGTTCCCGATGCGCATCTGCGCGGCAAACGCGTGTTGGAAAAATTATTACCCGCATTGAGTTTGAGTTTAATTACCTCGGTCTTGGGTTACAGCAGCTTGTTGTCTACGCCTTTGCCCGGTCTGCAACAGATTGCGTTGTTTTCGATGATGGGGTTGGCAGGCTCCTGGTTATTTTTAGTGGTGACTTATCCATTGCTGATACGTCAGCCGCTGCCGCAACCGGTCGCGATTATTGATCGCTGCGCCGCTGCGGTGTGGTTATTTTGGGTGCGTATGCGCGGCGTGCCAGCGCGGCTTATTGCGCTCGGTGTGGCGATGTTAATTGTATGGGGTGTGGTGAGTGTGCAGTTAAGCAGCGATGTGCGCGCACTTTATAAACCTTCAGCGCAATTGCTGGCCGCTGAGCAGCGGTTGCAAGGTGCGTTACAGGGTGTTGCACCGAATCAATATTTTTTGCTGCGTGCTAAGACGGCGGAAGAATTGCTGCAAAGCGAAGAGCGTTTTCGCCGCGAGCATTTGGATGGACTAGTCACTGCAGGCGCATTAAGTGGGTACATAGCCACCAGCAGCATAGTGCCCTCGCTGCACCAGCAAGCGGTTAACTATGCATTGCTGCAGCCGCTGTATCGCGCGGAAGGTTTGGTTGGCCAATTTATGCAGTCGGCTGGTTTTGATGCTCAGGCGATTGTGCAGGCAGAGCAGGATTTTTCTGCGGCGGCACCGCAGCATTTGTTGGTAGATGATTGGCTTAAAGTGGCGCGCCCCGATCAAGGTTTGTTGTGGATGGGGCAATTGGAGGGTGACTACGTGAGTATTGTCGGCTTGCGTGGTGTGGCCGATGTGCAGGCATTGTCGGCGGCGGCGAATAATCACTCTGTCGTTTGGGTTGA
>CAXAVL010000344.1:0-3136 GCA_963971905.1 uncultured Cellvibrio sp. | reverse complement strand
CGATACTCATCACACTGCCCAGTGGGAATTGATGGGAGGGTGTGGTGTAAATAAATTTAGGCGGGGAATGATTCCAATCCGATTCACTGGGCGCTATGCCCTGCTCGTCCACCGCAATACCGCGCACATGTAATTCGGCAGCCTTGAGCGATTGAAACGCGCCGCCGTAACCAGGGTTTTCAATCCAGACTGTATCGCCCGCATTGGCCAGTGCGTGGGCACAAATACCCAGACTTTGTTGGGTGCCATCGGTAATAAAAATTTGTGCTGCAGTACAGCGTACACCGCGCGTCGTGGTGAGATGGTCGGCAATGGCATTGCGTAACTCTGGCTCACCGGCAACATCGGCATAATCGAGCTGTTTATAACTCAGCTTGCGCCAACTGCGCTCCACACAACGGCGCCACAACGGCAAGGGAAAATCCGCAAGGGAGGGAACACCCGGCATAAAAGCGGTAAACGCACCGTGTGGATCAACCGGCCAAGGTGTTAACTGCGCCCGCGTCGAAATCGCGCGAGTTGCACTGTTTGCCTCATCGACAAGATGACGGCCGGCACAGACTCCCTTTGCCACCCGCGTGCTACCATCTTGCGTCTGCAACAAGCCTTCCGTCACCAATTGCTCATAGGCATAAAGCACCGTGTTGCGCGCGACCCTGAGTTCCGCCGCCAGCGAGCGAGTGCCCGGTAATTTTGCATCGGCGACAAGATGCCCATTCAAAATTGCCTCGCGCAAACAGCAATATAAACGCCGCTGCTGCGATAACCTCAAGCCGCTATGGGCAGGCTGATATTGATCGAACAAGAGTTGGTAATCCAAAAAGTGGCTCCAAAAAATTTATCAATAATGGATCTTATTATAGAGCCAATGGCAGATTAACCTAGCGTCTCCCTCTACTGCGATTAACAAGGAACACCATGAACAACTCGCACACTACCGCACCATCGCCCCGCACCCGCATTCGCCGCATTCCCGAATTGGCCAGTTATGACCGCAGTGCGCTGTACCAAATTATCGATGAGAGCTATGTCTGCCATATCGCCTTTCACGATGGCGAAAGCACTCACTGCATTCCCACTGCCTGCTGGCGTGAAGGGGATTTTTTATATATCCACGGCTCCAATGGCGGGCGCTTGACCAAAATGCTTTTAGGTGGGCGCCAGGTGTCGATTGCAATTACCCATGTGGATGGATTGGTGCTGGCAAAATCGGCGTTTAGCCACACCATGAATTACCGCTCGGCAGTGATTTACGGCGCGTTTGAATTAATTGAAGGGCGTGAACAAAAACTGGCAGCGATGGATGTGTTTATGGACAAGATAGCCGCAGGCCGCAAACAGGAAGCGCGCCCCGGTAACGATAAAGAATTGGCGGCAACCAGTGTGCTGCGGATTTCACTCGTTGAAGCTGCGAGCAAAATCAGCAACACCTTGCCGGTGGATAAAGAAGAGGATTTAGATTTGCCGGTATGGGCAGGCGTTTTACCCTTGCGGGTGGCTCATGGCGAACCTATTCATGCCAATAATGATGGCTTGGCTACGCCGGACTATGTAAAGCAGTGGAAAGAAAAGAAGTAACCATTGAAGGAGAACAACATAATCAGGAGCGCACCAATTTAACTTTTGATGCGCTCCGAACCTACTTACTGGTTAATGGCTTAATAATCTCCTCGTTTTTCGCGCGACCGTATCGCCGCTGCTTTATGTAAAACCTTCCATTTGGCTCGCTCATCAATACGCTCAAGCGCGGTTTGTTGACTGCGCCTGACTTCACGCAATAATTTCTGATAATTAAGCAAACGATCAGCATCTATCACATCTCGCACGGCGCAGTCAGGTTCGTCTTGATGTTTACAATCACGAAAGCGACAACTCAGCGCCAGAGTTGCTATGTCGTCAAATGCAAGATCAAGGGATTCCTCATCAACATCCGGGCTCCAGCTACGCAGTCCGGGTGTGTCGATAATACAGGCGCCGGTTGTGCACTGATGCAGTGAACGAGCTGTTGTCGTGTGTCGCCCCTTACTATCATCTTGGCGTACTGCTCCTGTAATTTGTGCACTGGATGTCAGCCTATTGGTCAAGGTAGATTTTCCTGCGCCCGACGACCCCAGCAGCACCAGCGTTTGCCCTGAATTCAACCATGGAGCTAAGGTCACTACCGTATTTTCACTCAGTGCATTTACGGCAACAATCGGTATTTGAGCGGGAATTCGCTGTTTTATCTGCTCTAACTTTTCAGCAACATCCTCTGCAATATCCAGTTTGGTTAACACAATTACAGGCATCACTTGTGCTGCTTGCACTATTGCAAGATAACGCTCCATGCGGCGCAAATTAAAATCATGATCCAAGCCCATGAGCAACAGTGCTGTATCGACATTAGTTACCAAAAGCTGGCGTGCTCCCTCGTGTTTACGCCGTGCAATTTGGGTCACAGGCTCCACACATTGACTAACCCAGTACTCATTATTGGGGCGAGGTTCTACCAGCACCCAATCACCAACAGCAAGGCTTCCTTCCACACTTGGCAAAACGCGGACCCGACATTCAGATTGTCCGCTATGCGCCAGCATCCATTCGCGTTGAATTTCAATAATACGTGCCGGAAATGTAGCTGTAGCATGAGACTCCAGCATTAATAACTGTTGTGCAATATAAGGAGTAAGACCAATAACACGCAGTGATTCAAAATCGATTTCGATCATGATAAAAAACTTCCAATATCGTTAAGCTCGAAACACGAGCAAATACGTCGCAGTGAATGCGACATTAAAAAAACGAAATGAAAGTCGGCGCACAATTACGTGGCCATTAAGAATCCCGAAAAACGAAAATAAAGGCGAGTAATCAGGCAGCCGACACAAGAGCAATATCAAAGACGGTCATAATTGAAGCTCCTATGTGGATTGATGAAATAATCTGAATCGAATAATCGGCAGTCTGTCACTGCAACTTTAATGAGTCAACGCACCGTTACAACTCATTACAAAGAGAGAATGACAAAAACCATATTGAAAAAGACAGAAGATGTTGACTCTATTGTTAACTTTCATAGAGCCAACACCTGTCACATTACGCACGGCGCTTGCGCAAATCCAACACCAGTGCAACCACTACATAGAGCACAACCACC
>CAXAVL010000343.1:0-3140 GCA_963971905.1 uncultured Cellvibrio sp. | reverse complement strand
ACCAACGGCAGATTCAAGCCATGCCAGAGGGCGATATGGTACTCAGGCACGCCATTACCCAAGACTGCCAAACTGGCCGATTCCAAAAAGGGCGCGACGGTCAGGTTGGGCAAAATCCCCACCAGCAAACAGAGAGCACAGAGCAGCGCCATAGGCATAATCATGTAGCGCGGCGGCTCATGGGGCGGGTAGATGGGCAGGTCGATGGGATAGCCGTTAAAAAACACATCGTGAATAAAACGATAGGAATAGGCCACCGCAAAGATACCGGCGAGGGTGGCAAAAAACGGGATGATCCAATCAAACCCGCCCATCAGCTCGACCTGCAGGGTCTCGGCAAAAAACATCTCCTTACTTAAAAAGCCGTTGAGCAGCGGCACCCCCGCCATGGCTGAAGCCGACACCATCGCCACCGTGGCGGTGATCGGCATGTACTTCCACATACCGTTGATCTGACGCATATCGCGGGTGCCGGTTTCGTGGTCGATGATGCCCGCCGCCATAAATAGCGAGGCCTTAAAGGTCGCGTGGTTGATGATGTGAAACAGCGCCGCCATAGTCGCCAGCTGGCTGCTAAAACCAAACAACATAGTAATCAGGCCGAGGTGGCTAATCGTCGAATAGGCCAACAGCCCTTTAAGGTCATGTTTAAACAGCGCGGTATAGGCGCCAAACACCAGAGTTGTGAGGCCGGTAAAGGTGACTAGGTAGAACCACAAATCCGAACCCGACAGCGCCGGATACAAACGCGCCAGTAAAAACACCCCTGCCTTCACCATGGTCGCCGAGTGCAAATATGCCGATACCGGTGTGGGTGCCGCCATCGCATGGGGCAGCCAAAAGTGGAAGGGAAACTGCGCCGATTTGGTAAAGGCACCAATCAAAATCAGGATCAAGGCAACCGGATAAAGCGCGTGGGATTGAATCAACTCCGCCGAGTTAGTGATTACTTGCAAGCTGTAAGAGCCAGTGATTTGGCCGAGCACCAGCGCACCGGCGAGCAAACACAAGCCCCCTGCCCCGGTGATCGCCAGCGCCATACGCGCGCCTTTGCGCGCATCGCTGCGGTGCGACCAGTAGCCAATCAATAGAAACGAACTCAGGCTGGTCAACTCCCAAAATACGATCAACAGCAGCAGGTTATCGGAGAGGACTATACCCAGCATCGCCATCATAAATAGCTGTAACAAGGCGTAGAGGCGACCGAGGGAATCCTTATCGGCCAAGTAATAACGGGCGTAGATAATCACCAACAGGCCGATGCCAAGAATCAGCAAGGCAAACATCAAGCCCAGCCCATCCAGCCGCAAACTCAAGTTTAACCCCAGCTGCGGCAGCCAGCCCCACTCGCTAAAAAAGGTCTGCCCGGCAAACAGTGCGGGCACATAACTGAGCAGCAGCGCCAAAGCCAACAAGGGCCCCAAGGCCGCTGCCGCCGCACAGTAATTGCGCCCCAAGCGCTCAGCCAGCGGCGGTAAAATCGCGCCCAACAAGGGCAGTAAAATAATCAGTAACAATTCCATGCCAGATATCCCCGGAATGCTTGGTAACAATGCACAACAACAGCCAGCGCAACAGGCTGACTATAAGCAAAAAACGCAGACGAGTTTCAGATTAATACGGCGGGTCAGTAAAAAAGGGATGGCGCTGCCAGAGCGGCAGCGTGAATCCAGAGGGGCTGTAGCGGCGCGAAGCCTTGTGCAGATGTGATTTAGACATGCGCTTGTTATACCGAGTTTGCCCGCCAGATGCCAGCCAATGAGCATTTTTTAACTTTGGCGCGGCTTATAGAAATGGACAAAAACAGGGGACTGAAAACCAAAAAGCCCCGGTGTTTCCACCGGAGCTTTTGACAGGAGGCTCCCGACCGCAACGCGGTCGGGATTCACGCTGGACCTTACTGACAACTCACCGGCGTCAGCGCTTCCATGTAGGTGCGGTCGGCGGACAGGGGCGAGTTGAAGGGTACTTCGCCGTATTTGCCAGCCGTCAACGTCACGTAGTCCACCAAGTCCTGACCGGCATCGAAACGCCAGCCGTTGAACATATTGAGCGAGGCGGCGTTGTAGTTTTCGGTCAGATCCGCCACTGAGCCGTTGGTGGCGGTCAGTGCCGTTTTGGTGGCGTTATTCACTACGCAAGTGCCGCTGCCAAACCAGAGGAAGTTGCGATCATTGCGGAAGAAGCCGCCGCTGATGTCTTTGAAATAGTTGTTGGCTATTTCATTGAGCGAGGCCTCTACCGTGCTCTTTTCTTGCAAGGTGGAGTTGACCACAAACGCGTTGTCTTCCAGGAATGCACTGGCGCCTACCCGCAGGCTCAACACCTCTTTGCGATAATTCACAAACACATTGTTGAACATGTGGGTTTTACCACGGCGCAGCAAAGGTACACGGCGCAATGTATTGCCCAGCAGCATGTAGCTGTCGTCAGTGGTGACAAACGAGTTGTGGTGCATGGTGGTGGTGATATTGGCATTGATGGTGCGGCTATCACTGGAACCGTGCAGCACGGCGCGCTTCACGTTTTGCAAACGGTTGAACGACATGGTGATCGCATTTGCGCCGATCTTCACATCAAAGGCCGAATCGCCGGTGGTGTCGAAGGTGTTTTTGTGGATCCAGATATCGTGTGATGCGCCGGTGGAGCGAATCATATCCGGGTCAACATAGTGGTCTTCGGTATGACCCGCACCCTGGAATTTCAGGTGAGTCAGGATCACGCTCTCCGAAGTTTGAGTGGGCACGCCGTCGCTGTCTTTGCCGATCGCAAAACCGCTAAAGATGAAATAGGCTTCAGAACCACGGCCATCAAGGGTTTTGTTAGAGCCAATCGCCGGAATGCGAATGGGGATATTGCTCTTGTTCATGGTCTTGTTGAAAAACTCGGTGCGGCAGGTGGCTTCGTCGTTAAAGCCTCTGTTAGCGCACCAAGAGCGATAGTCGCGACATTCCGCTTCAGTGGTACCCAGAACCGACAGGGTGGTTGCATCCGCACAGTACTGGCGATACATGCCAATTTCGTGCGCTTGGGCGAACTCTGCCTTGTCGAACACGATCCAGTTGTGAGCATTGTCGGTCAGCGCGTCAATCCAGCGCTACTACCTCCAGCAGTGCTGCGCTAAGCAGTGCAGTCAGCAG
>CAXAVL010000342.1:0-3161 GCA_963971905.1 uncultured Cellvibrio sp. | reverse complement strand
CCGCCGGTATCGCTGCCGAGGCCTATATCTATATCGCCCGCCACAACCGCCACCGCAGACCCACTCGACGAACCACCGGGCAAACGCTCGGGGCAATGCGGATTCAGCGGTGCGCCATAGTGAATATTTAAACCATTGAGACTGTAGGCAAGCTCGTCAGTTTGAGTTTTGCCGATGAGCTCAGCACCCGCGCCAAGTAATTGCATCACTACCGGTGACGTCTGCTCAGGTACAGGGTGACTTGCCAGCCAATCGGGATTACCTGCCGCCGTAGGCAAACCGGCGATATGAAATAAATCCTTAACCCCCAGCCGCAAACCGGCGAGGCTGCCAGAGCCTGTATGAGGATTTGCATAGTGACCGCGCCACGCAAAGACGCGTTGATCGAACGCCATAAATAATTAAACCCCCACGCATCAAATCCATGTAAAAGCGATCACCGTAACACGAACAAAAATTAAAGCGGAGGCGTTGGTGCTTACGTGAATAAATCACAACAGCCTATCGCAATCGCGCACATTGCAGCGCAGAAAATTACTATAGATTAACACTCTAACAGGAGTGTTAGGTGTTACAAGGATAAGGCCGTTCCTGTTACTCAACGGAGAAAAAATACTTTTCTCTTTCGCGTGTAACTTTATTTATCGGAGAAGGATCATGCCCATTTGGAACAGAAAAGAAATTCTCATCCCTCAATGGAAACAAAGATGGTGGGAGTTCGCTCGCAGACGCTGCAGTCAACGTATTTTAATCGTAACCGACACCAGCGGATCATTTGATCCGGGAAGTTCGACTGGCCTCACCGCACTGATTCGCGTGCTTGAAGGCAGTGGCGATGTACCTGCAGCAGTACCCGCCACAGTGACTAAAGTATCCAAGACAGCAGGCTTTAGTTTTGAATCTGCATCACCTGCCGTCACCACCGCTAATTACGATCAGGTTTGGCTGTTCGGTTTTGCCTCTGGCCCTGCCTCAAATAACGCGGCTGAAATTCGAATACTTGCGCAATTTATGCAAGCCGGTGGCGGTGTATTTGCAACCGGAGACCATAGCGATATTGGTCGCCCTTTATGTGGTGCGCTTCCGCGTATTAGAAAAATGCGCTAATGGTCGGCGGTACCTATGAGCGGTCCCACACGGATCGATACGGTTAATAATCCCGGCGCCAATGGAATCGCGCAGAACTCTGACCAAAGCGATAAGTTCCCACAAACAACCTACCCTTTACTTGATGCTTCCGGCGTTCCCCACCCGTTATTGCGTAGCAGTGCGGGCGCAATCAATGTGCTGCCAGATCACCCACACGAAAGTGAATGTTATGCACCGCGCGGTGCGGCGATTAGTGGCGATTTCAGTGTTGCTGGCATGGCCGCTTTTCCTGAATTCCCAAGTGTAGCCGGAGCCCCTAACGGGCCGGAACTGGTTGCGATCTCAATGTCTGCCAGCTTAAATGTGGACAAAGGCGCAGTAACACCGCGCTGCTTTGGTGCTATTTCCGCTTATAACGGCCACCTCGCCAATGTTGGGCGAGTCGTGTGCGATTCCACATGGCATCACTTCGTTAATATGAATTTGAACTCTTCAAATCCCTATGGTGATGTGGGCATGTACGAAGGGGCGCCACTGGTAGCCACCGCAGCTTACAAACAAATACAGCGCTACTACGCCAACATCGCGGATTACCTAACACCCAAAACGCGCAAATGGTGCCGCCTGTTTGATTTAGTGGCAACCGAGCTTTTTGAATACCCGATATTAGAAGAGATAATTACCCTGCCACCTATCCCGCCTCGTTTTCCTGACTTTCCTGATTGGCCGCGAGCAGTAGCGCTCGGCAAATTAGTCCAATCATCTGTCGAAGGTAAATATGGCAAAGGCGCATTTGCATCAATCGTTGAAGATATCCTTGATGTTGCCGATTTGGATGAAAATGCCAATCACACTCTCAATGCAGGGCTACACGGATCATTGCTGTCACAACCGCAGCGAAAAACCAAGCAATACGATGACGCTGCAGGGCTAACGGAATTAAAACTGGGATTAGTAGGGCATGTATTTTTAGCGATAAAAAAAGAACTGCCCGATAACCCGGACGATTTAGCAGCCTCGGCAGAAAAATTGCGCGATACAAGTAAAAACCTGATCGCAACCATGGCTTCAAAATTTTTACACGAAGGCATTAGCTATCGCTATCAGAGTTATCAAGAGGATATGGAACTGTTGAAAGTTTTTGCGGCAGGAATTGCAGAGAGACCAAGCAGCACTAAAAATTAAACACGTCGGTCTAACAGTTATACGGTAAGGCTAACTGTTAGACCGCGTATTACCAATCTTGATTCCTCCAATCCATCGATTGATTAATTTCCCTTTTACTCATTGCCTTATGAACTCCCGGCGCGCTGAAACATCTGCTTACTCATAATATAAACACGCTCGATATTGTGCTCATCACCCAATATCATTAACGCAAACAATTTTTCGGCAAGTGTCTGCGCGGTCGATTGCCGCAAGGTTTGCAGCGGCGTTGCAGCCAAGTTAATCAGAATAAAATCCGCCTCTTTACCCGGCGCAAAATTACCAATGCAATGATCCAACT
Organism: uncultured Cellvibrio sp.; assembly: GCA_963971905.1. Classification (GTDB taxonomy): domain Bacteria; phylum Pseudomonadota; class Gammaproteobacteria; order Pseudomonadales; family Cellvibrionaceae; genus Cellvibrio. Next base: position 565 of record CAXAVL010000342.1, on the reverse strand, counting down.
GCAGCGCCCGTGCATTACCCAAGGTGGCCATATAAAAGCCTTTTAACGGATGTAAACTCTGCCCTTGCAGCTGCAAAATTTTGTACGCCTCGGCAAGGCTGCGCAGTTGCGAAAAACTGGTGCCGCCGCCGACATCGGTAGCCAAACTCACTGAAATACCTGCGCGCTCCAACCGCGCCATATCCAACAAGCCACTGCCCAGAAATAAATTCGATGTAGGGCAAAAAGCAATGCCCGATTGGGTTTGTGCCAACCGCTCAACTTCAAGCTCACTCAAATGAATACCGTGACCAAATACACTGCGCGGACCGAGCAACCCGTAATGATCGTACACATCCAAATAATCCCGCGCGCTGGGGTAGAGTGATTTTATTCGCTCAATTTCCTGCGGGTTTTCAGAGAGGTGTGTTTGCAAATAAAGATCGGGATATTCGCGATACAATTTTCCCGTGAGCGCCAATTGTTCCGGTGAGCTGGTGAGCGCAAAACGCGGCGTAAGTGCATAGTGCAAACGCTGGGTGTTATGCCATCTATCGATCAGCTCGCGGCAATCGGCATAACTGGT
>CAXAVL010000341.1:0-3201 GCA_963971905.1 uncultured Cellvibrio sp. | reverse complement strand
GAGGCGCATTTTCCCCGCCTCGATTTTAGAGTAATCGAGAATATCGTTAATGATAGCGAGCAGGGTTTCACCCGAGCGATGAATCACATCTATGTAATGTTTTTGGTTGTCATCGAGTGGAGTATCGCGCAGCATCTCCAGCATGCCGATTACGCCATTCATCGGCGTGCGAATTTCGTGACTCATAGTGGCGAGGAATTGGCTTTTGGCACGGCTTGCATCTTCCGCTGCATTTTTTTGTCTACGCGTTTCCAGCTTCTCTTCTTTTTCACTCAACAGCGCCATTTCGATTGCATGGCGCTGCTCGATATCGTCGAGCAACGTCTCGCGCATGTGATTAATGGCGTTGACCACATTATCCAGCTCATCGGAAGCCGAATCCACCTTCATGCGCTTGAGTTTGAGCGGTTTGGTCAATGTCTCCAAATTGAGATTGCGCGCATAATTAGCAACCGTTTTCATATGGCGGGTTAGCAAGGTGTGCACCAGCCAAACAATAAACAGCGCAATGACCAGTGTTTTAGTACCCTGCACCAACGCAATAAAAAACGCGCGTTCCCACAATTTGTCATAAATGCTGCTGAGGCTGGCAGTCACCGTGAGGGTGCCCAATTGCTGTTCCGGCGTACTGGCGTCTTCATACACTAGCGGATAACTACGCACCAAAAACTGACTGCGTTTATTTTCTAAATCCTTGGGGTCATAGGCTTGATTGCTTGCCACTAGCGTCTGTTCGGTGTTGTTCCAATCGTGCCAGACCACCTTCACCTGCACCACATCGTCCACGGCCAGAACACTATTGATCTGGATATTTAATTGTTCCTGATCAAAACCCCACAAGCTTTTGGTGATGCTCGCGAGAGTGCTGATACGCACCTGATCCAAACGCTTTTCAAGTGCGGCTATGTCGTCATTAAAATTGCTGTGCAGCTGCAATAAGATTGCAACCAGTGTGATGATCGAACTACTGATGATAATCAACCCTAATAGCCGCGCCGCTATAGGGTTTTCACGCATATATTTTCTTATGTTGGGCATCTCAACCAACCGCCGCAAGACCAGAGAGGAGTGCCCTTGAGTGTAGCAGCAAAAAGCACTTGCCCCCATGACCAAGCATGAGTAAAGACCTTAGACTAGGGGGAAATTTGCGCTTAACTTACATAACCGGACTGGAGATGTAGCAGTAACCGCTCGGCGCGCTCGATAAAATCTTCGCGCACCGCGGGCTCCTCCAACTGCACCCCCAGTGCGTGGACATAGTGACGCAAACCCGATGGCCCCGTTTTGCCCGCCCGCAACCACTGATTGAACGCATCATCAACCAACCCCTGACCTAACAAACCGAAATGTTCGATAAAAAGTTCGTTTAACTGTTCGATAACGCGCCGCACAACGGGCAATAAATTGGGCTGGGCATGAAGCGCCTGAATAGCAGAATTGCTCATAGTGATTCTCCTTGAGTACTACTCTTGAGTTAAGCTGATACCCGATTAATCGCAAAGACTGATTGGGAATAACCTATTTATTTGAAGCACCCAGAACATCAAATGGCGCTTTGCAAAGAAGCGTAAAAAAAAGACTGACTTGTGCCGCCAGTCCCGCTATTTTTCAGCAACAGATGGTTTACAATGCGCGCCAGCTCTCAGTTTTTGCACTCTGGGAGCAGGCATCCCGCCCACAACTAATTCCATCCCGAACTTCAGAATAATCACCGCTGTCATCGGGTGTGGTTGTGTGTGCATAAATCATTTTTTAATTAACTGATCTGAATAATTCGACGCGGAGAAAGAGTGGATGAGCATGTTGTTTAACAACAAAATTGGTAGTCGATTATTTACCCGTACCGGTTTCACTACGCTGGCGATCAGCTGTGCATTCAATGTTGGCCTGATCGGGCTTGCCCAGGCGCAATCACAACCTGCGGTTGCCCCTGTAGCGGCGACCGAGATTGCCCAACCCGCCCTGTTTGATGCCATAGCCTCGCGTGCAAAATTGCTCGCGCGCCGTGAATACAAACCGATTCAAGCCAATATTCCCGAAGCACTGGCGAATATGAATTACGACCAATATCGCTCAATTCGCTTCCGTCCCGAAGCATCGCTCTGGCACAACGAATCGTTATTCGAGCTGCAGCTCTTTCACCCTGGATTTTTATATCGTGAACCTATCACCCTGCATATGGCGACCAATGGCCCAGATGCCTTTGTGCAATTCAAACAGGAATACTTTAATTACGACGGCCCCGCCGCGCCGCTCGCCGGAGTTGCACCAGACAATATAGGATTTGCCGGTTTCCGCATTCACTACCCGCTCAACAGCAACGATTACAAAGATGAATTTATCGTCTTCCAAGGTGCATCCTATTTCCGCATGGTTGGCCCGGGCTTGGCTTACGGCCTATCAGCGCGCGGTTTGGCAATCGATACCGCCGAACCCAAAGGTGAAGAGTTTCCGGTATTTCGCGAATTCTGGCTGGTCAAACCCGGTCCAACAGATACGCGCATGGTGATGTATGCATTGCTCGATAGCCCATCGATTACCGGCGCCTATCGCTTTGAAATCATCCCCGGCGCGCCGACCGAGATGGCGGTAGAAGCGCGCCTCTTCGCCCGTAAAGACATCCAAAAAGTTGGCGTAGCGCCGCTCACCAGCATGTATATGTGGGGCGAAAACCACACTCGTTTTGTCGATGACTTCCGCCCCGAAGTACATGATTCCGATGGCCTGTTAATGGCCGCATCCAACGGCGAGTGGATCTGGCGCCCAATCAGTAATCATCGCCAACTGCGTGTGTCATCTATGTCCGATGAAAACCCGCGCGGTTTTGGCCTGCTGCAACGGGACCGCGACTTTGATCACTACATGGATATGGAAGCGCGTTACGAAAAGCGCCCAAGCATGTGGATTATCCCCGAAGGCAACTGGGGCAAAGGACGCGCAGAATTGGTAGAAATCCCGAGCGATAGCGAAACTAATGACAACCTGGTTGCCTATTGGGTACCCAGTAAATCGATGAAAGCAGGCAGTACCGCCACCTTTAAATATCGCCTGCGCACCTTCGATGATCATCTACCCGAAAACACCGGAGCCAAAGTCATTCGCACCCGTATTGGTTGGGGCGCAAACCCGGGGCAGGCCAATCCGCCACCGGCGAGCAAGCGCAAATTTGTAATCGATTTCCGCGGTGGGGAGTTGGATAAC
>CAXAVL010000340.1:0-3210 GCA_963971905.1 uncultured Cellvibrio sp. | reverse complement strand
GGCGGTTTTCCTCTTCCAACTCTTTGAGGCGCTTCACATCAGAGGCCTCCATGCCGCCGTACTTGGATTTCCAGTTGTAGTAGGTCGCATCGGAGATGCCGTACTCCCGGCAGACTTCCTTGACCAAGCGGCCGCCCTCGACTTCCTTCAGGATCTTGACGATCTGTGACTCGCTATACCGTGATTTTTTTCATGTCGCTCTCCGTTTGCCTCATTGTAGGCCGGAGAACTCTAATTACGCATGCACCGATTTTAGGGGATGGTTACAATGCCACAGCGTTGGCTTTTGTCGACAAGATGCTCACAGAAACCGACGCCACCTTTTTGATGGTCGACCGTCAAAAAGGTGGGCGGGCACTGGAACGACGCATATCCTTTTGTGCGATTACACCAGCCTTCAGGCTTTTATGGCGTTGCTTCGCGACCATTAGGGCGCCATCGACTGGATGAAACAGGGTTTAACAACGGCTTTTTCGAATTAGCGACGGGTGTTGAAGTCCTGAACTATATCCATTCACTTATGGACGAAGTATTTATTCCATCGAAGCGTGTCCGGTTTAAATGGGGGCTACTACACTATCCAAAAAGCAAAAAAATATGCACAGGAGGCAGAGTTTTGGCAGCATGTTGGTAGCAAAATGCACTGTATTATGATTCCTGGTGACTCAACCAAGACATTGGTTACGGTTTTTGCAGTAACGTGAGCTAATGTAGTATTCGCACTTTATGAATATTACTTATGTACCATTAGCGGACACTCAATCTTGACACCAAGTGATCAAAAACCAATCGAATACGTTGTGGTACCGGACCACGTTGGGGGCGATAAATATATAAATCCCAAGGCACCGGCTCGACCTCTTCTAACACTCTCACAAGTTTCTCTTGGCGTAATAAGTCTTGGGCCGAAAAGTCAGGAATTTGAGCAAACCCCAGTCCATTTTGTACACCCATTAATTCAGCTTCGGCGTCGGCACTTCGAAAACGTGTTATGGATGGCGTCCACTGTCTGTCCATGGAAAAAACCCACGGCCAAAGCTTTCCCGTATTGCGATCTACTAACCCTGTAACCGGCAAGTGGTTTAGATCTTCAATAGACGCAGGCTTTCCCACTCTATTTATTAAGTCAGGCGAAGCCACGACATACAGATTAATTTTGGTGAGCTGGCGGGCAATAAATCGACTATCTCTCATGAAACCGATACGAATCCCAATATCTATTTTTTCGTCAACGACATCCACGCGCTCGTCACTGAGTGTCAGGTCTATATCAAGTTGAGGATGTACTGTTGAGAGTTCCATTAATGCTGGCATCAAGCATTTATGACCAAAACCAACAGGCGCTGCGATACGAACCCGTCCTTGTAATTCATTACCCGAGTCATCGGCACTTGTTTGAAACAATTCATCTACAGCGCGCAGGCGTTCTTTTGCGATCACAGCAAATTTTTCTCCAACCAGGGTCACTTGTATGTGTCGCGTATTTCGATGAAATAAAAGCTCCCCTTGCAATCGCTCTAACTCCTTCACTGCTCGCGTCACTGCCTGAGGAGAAACTCCCAGACGGTTAGCCGCTTCTTTAAAGCTGCGAGACTCAGCAGCAGTACAAAATATCCGGAGCATTTCCAATCTGTTAAGCATCACAGTCACACTCAGGGTTGATATGAATACGCAAATATTATTCCAAATTCTGGAATTGTCAAATCAAAACGTTTCCATTTATTGGTTTTTGAAGGTGAGGGATGATTTGCATGTCAGTTAGACATAGTCATTCATTCAACTGATTTGAGGATATTAACTATGAGTAGTGTTTTAGCAAACAACATCAGCGGTAAGGTCGTTGTGATCACTGGTGGTAGCAGCGGTTTAGGCGAGACCACGGCAAGGCATTTAGCCAGTCTTGGCGCATCTGTTGTTTTAGGTGCCCGACGCATCGACAAGCTTGAAGCTATTGCTGCTGACATACGTACAGCGGGCGGAAACGTTGCGGTTCAAGCGACAGATGTGACTAGCCAGGACGAAGTGAAGGCCCTTGTAAATCTTGCACAAGAGCGCTTCGGTAAAGTTGATGTGGTTATCAATAATGCAGGGTTAATGGCGATTGCACCGTTAGCTGAGACTCGAGTTGACGAATGGGATCGCATGATTGACATCAACGTTAAAGGTCTGCTGTATGGAGTAGCCGCAGCGCTTCCGATCTTTCAGGCTCAGGGAACAGGCCACTTTATCAATATTTCTTCCGTAGCGGGTATCAAAGTATTCAGTCCCGGCGGCACGGTTTATAGCGGAACCAAATTCGCTGTTCGCGCTATTGCCGAAGGCTTACGCCATGAAGTTGGGGGTGAAATTCGTTCAACAATCATTTCACCGATGGGAAACGCATCTGAATTAAAACATGGAAGTTCAGATACCCAGGGTGCAGCCTTTGTAAAAGACTTTTATCAGCAAAATGAAATTCCATCTGAATCTGTTGCTCGTGCTATCGCATACGCAATTGAGCAGCCTGCGGATGTGGATGTCAACGAGATTGTTCTGCGCCCAACTGTTCAAGAATTTTAATTCGTTTAATAAAAGACCTATTAACCAGCGGGTGATTTAACCACCCGCTGAATATTCAGATTGTGAGGTTATTGATGACTGCGTTAAACGGACAAATGCGTGCTTTGATATTAGATAGCTATGAAGAAGGTACAGTATTCCGGGATGCCCTGATTAACTTACCTTCTCCATCAGCAGGTCAGGTGCAAGTAAAAATATTTGCGAGTGGAGTCAATCCTATTGATTACAAGATCCGCCGAGGTATAGCTCCTTATGCCATGCCGGAATTACCCGCAGTACTTGGCACCGATTTGGCTGGAGAAATTGTTGCTATCGGCGACGGCGTCACCGACTTTGCAGTAGGCGATGCAGTTTATGGTCTGACTGGCGGAGTGCGAGGATTGCAAGGCTCATTGGCTGAATATGCCAACGTAGATGCTGAGTTACTTGCTCTCAAACCGAAAAATTTGTCCATGCGTGAAGCTGCGGCTTTACCTCTGGTTGCACTTACCGCTTGGGAAGGTTTGGTTGACAAGGCGAATGTTAAAGCGGGCCAGAAAGTCCTTATCCAGGGTGGAGCTGGCGGAGTTGGGCATGTAGCTGTGCAAGTTGCTAAGGCCTTAGGTGCCGACGTTTATGCCACTGCATCGACTGGAAAACAACAACTGCTCA
>CAXAVL010000339.1:0-3225 GCA_963971905.1 uncultured Cellvibrio sp. | reverse complement strand
GGTAGAGGCGCAATCCAATGCCAAGGTCACATTTTCACCGAGTTTGTAACCAGCCTTCTCAACAGCTTCAGCAATCACTTTCAATGCATCTTCATTTGATGGCAGGTTTGGTGCGAAACCACCTTCATCACCCACTGAAGTGCTCAGACCTTTGTCGTGCAGAATTTTTTTCAAGGTGTGGAAAATCTCAGCGCCAACACGCAAAGCTTCAGCAAAAGTTTTTGCGCCTACTGGTTGCACCATAAACTCTTGAATATCAACGTTGTTATCAGCGTGTTCGCCACCGTTGATGATGTTCATCATTGGAACTGGCATAGAGTATTTGCCAGGAGTGCCATTCAAGTCAGCAATGTGTGCATAGAGTGGTACTTTTTTGGAGACAGCAGCTGCTTTAGCATTTGCCAAAGATACAGCCAGAATGGCGTTTGCACCCAACACGGTTTTAAAGTCGGTGCCATCCGCTTTGATCATGGCATTATCAAGCGCGCGCTGATCGAGCGAATCAAAACCCACAACCAAATTTTTAATGGTGGTGTTGATGTTATTAACTGCTTTTAAAACACCCTTGCCCAAATAACGTGATTTATCGCCATCGCGCAATTCCAACGCTTCACGCGAACCAGTAGAAGCACCTGATGGTGCAGTTGCAGAACCAATAGAACCATCTTCCAAAATCACTTCCGCCATAACGGTTGGATTGCCGCGGCTATCCAAAATTTCAAAAGCTTTGATATCAACAATCTTAGTCATTCGTTTTCTCCAGAGTGTGTTTCTATAAAATCAGTTAGTGCCTATTAATTATCAGCTAGTGCTTATTAATTAATAAGGTGTTATTTAATATCGAGCGGTGGAAAATTTTTCACCACATCATCAATCATTTTCATTTGCTGCAGGAAAGGCTGTAACTTGTCGAGCGGCAAAGCGCTGGGGCCATCGCATTTAGCATTATCAGGATATGGATGAGCTTCCAGAAACAAACCAGCCAAACCAACTGCCATACCTGCACGTGCCAACTCGGCCACCTGATGACGGCGACCGCTAGACGCTGCGCCCATCGGGTCGCGGCACTGCAGGGAGTGGGTCACATCAAAAATCACCGGAGCATTGCCGCTAACTTCGCGCATAGTGCGGAAACCGAGCATATCGACCACCAAATTGTCGTAGCCAAAGTTGGTACCGCGATCGCAGAGAATGATTTTATCATTGCCGCATTCGCCAAATTTTTCGACGATATTTTTCATTTGTCCAGGGCTTAAAAACTGCGGCTTCTTGATATTAATCACCGCACCGGTTTTAGCCATAGCGACAACCAAATCGGTTTGACGCGCGAGAAATGCTGGCAACTGGATCACATCGCAAACTTCTGCGACAGGTTGACACTGTTCAATTTCGTGCACATCGGTGATAACAGGGATATTAAAGGTTTGTTTGATTTCCTGAAAAATCTTCAAGCCTTCTTCCATGCCAGGACCGCGATAAGAATGGATCGATGAACGATTGGCTTTATCAAACGAGGCTTTAAAAACATAGGGAATGGCGAGCGTTTGAGTTGCCTGCACATAGGCTTCAGCTACTTGCATCGCCATGTCGCGCGACTCAAGTACATTCATGCCGCCGAACAATACAAATGGCAATGAGTTGCCAACGCTCAAACTGCCCACTTTTACAATTTGCTGAGACACATGTATTCCTTTCAGAATAGTTTTAACTTTCGTTGATGAATTGTATAAAAAGGGGCGCAGCTATGTGCGCCCCTCAAACTATTTTTTATTTGCCAGTGCCGCTGCTACAAACGCAGTAAACAATGGGTGGCCGTCACGCGGTGTCGAGGTAAATTCCGGGTGGAATTGACATGCCACAAACCAAGGGTGGTCAGGAATCTCGACCATTTCAACCAAGGTATCATCTGCAGACCAACCGCCAATTTTCAAACCCGCTTTTTGTAGTTGATCAACATAATTGTTGTTCACTTCATAGCGATGACGGTGACGCTCAACAATAACGTCTGCACCATAAACATTGCGTGCATTTGAACCAGCGACCAAACGACACTCCTGCGCACCTAAACGCATAGTTCCGCCAAGATCGGAAGACTCATCGCGCTTTTCTACTTCGCCGTCAGAGGTGATCCATTCTGTAATCAAACCAATAACAGGGTGTGGAGAATTGCGATCAAACTCGGTTGAATTCGCCCCTTTTAGACCTAGCACATTGCGCGCAAATTCAATAACAACCGATTGCATCCCCAAACAAATGCCCAGATAAGGCACTTTGTTTTCACGGGCATATTGCACGGCCATTAATTTACCTTCTACGCCGCGCTCACCAAATCCGCCTGGAACCAAGATGGCATCTGCATCACTTAAAATGCCAACACCTTCAGTTTCAACGCGTTCAGCATCAATGTAATTAATGTTTACTTTGGTATGGGTATGAATGCCTGCGTGTGTCAATGCTTCTATTAATGATTTATAAGCATCTAACAATTCCATGTATTTACCAACCATGGAAATGGTAATGGAATTAACAGGATTCAATTTACCTTCTACTACTTTATCCCACTCGCTCAAATCAGCTTCAGGACATTGCAGCCCCAACAATTCAACAGCAATTTGATCTAAACCATAACTTTGCAGCAAGCGTGGAATTGAATAAATTGTATCGGCGTCGGGAAGCGGCACAACTGCGCGCTCAGCAACGTTGGTAAACAAGGAGATTTTGCGGCGTGAATCTTCATCCACCAAGCGCTCGGAGCGACACAACAAAATATCGGGTTGCAAACCAATGGAGCGCAGCTCTTTTACCGAGTGCTGGGTTGGCTTGGTTTTAGTCTCACCAGCAGTGGCGATATAAGGCACCAGAGTCAAATGCATCAGCAATGCTCGCGAACCCATCTCTACTTTCAACTGACGCACAGCTTCCAGGAAAGGTTGCGACTCGATATCACCAACGGTACCACCAATCTCAACCAGCGCGACATCAACATCGCGGCCCCCCTCAAGGATACGGCGTTTGATTTCATCGGTAATATGGGGAATAACTTGCACTGTACCGCCGAGATAATCACCGCGACGCTCTTTACGTAAAACGGTCTCGTAAACCCGCCCAGTGGTAAAGTTATTACGGCGAGTCATTTTGGTGCGAATAAAACGCTCATAGTGTCCCAAGTCCAAGTCGGTCTCGGCTCCATCTTCGGTTACAAACACCTCGCCATGCTGGAACGGG
>CAXAVL010000338.1:0-3271 GCA_963971905.1 uncultured Cellvibrio sp. | reverse complement strand
TGTATTTTGCGCAGCTAATTTTATTGGGTGTCATTGCTTCGCTAATAGGACTGGTGTTTGGTGAACTATTACAGCGCACGGTCGCCACCAGCTTGCAGCAGGTGTATCAAATACGTTTAGGTGCCGCCAGTTTTTATCCCTATGGTTTAAGTTTTTTTAGTGGGCTGATGTGCTTGGTATTTTTTGCTTTACCTGCGCTCTGGCATTTGCCCACGGTGCCGCCACTTAAAATTTTGCGCCGTGAGTTGGCAGTGAATATGCCACAAGTCTGGCAACAAGCGGCGTTGGCTTTGTTTGCCGTATTAACACTGGTGATATTGTTTAGTCGCGATCTGGAACTGGCATTAAGTATTAGCGGGGCATTGTTGGCTGTTATTTTGGTAACGATTATCGCTGCCTATGGATTGTTGTCGCTCAGTAAAAAAATGGTGTTACGGTTGGGTGGTTTTTGGCGCTTGGCATTTGCAAACTTGCAGCGCCAACGTGGCCAAAGTCTGATTCAGATTTTGGTATTTTCCATTGCGATTATGCTGTTGTTTACGCTTACCATCGTGCGCACATCCTTAATTGAAGAGTGGCGAGTGCAAGTGCCCGATGATGCCCCCAATCATTTCTTGGTGAATATTCCCCCAGCAGAATTGCCGCAGGTGCAGCAGCTACTTGAGCAAGCTAAGGTGCGCCCTGAGCCGCTGTATCCCATGATGCGTGCGCGCCTGACACACATTAATACTGTTGAAACAACCGAGGAGCAGCGCTCACTGAGCAATGCACTGCGGCGTGAATTAAATGTGACCTGGGCTGATACGCTGGCGGCGGACAATAAAATTCTTGAAGGTCTCTGGTGGGATAAGTGGCAGCGCAGCGCAGCGAATTTGCCGGGCGTATCAGTCGAGGTAAACACGGCAACAGAAATCGGATTAAAACTTGGCGATAAACTGCAATTTTCGTTTGGTGGTTTATTGTTAGATGCCGAAGTTGCCAGCTTTCGCAGCCTGGATTGGCGCAGTATGAGGCCCAATTTCTTTTTTATTTTTGAACCGGGTTCGTTGGATGCCTACTCACCCACCTTTATTACCAGCATTTATTTACCGGCGCAGCAAAAATCGTTTATCAACGAATTGCTATTAGATCATCCCACTATTTTGGTAATGGAACTCGACCGGATTATTGAGCAGATACGCAGTATCGTGAATCAGGTCAGCGATGGTGTATTGTTGGTACTATGGCTGACATTGATTGGCGGATGTTTGGTGTTGTTAGCCGCGGTGATGGGTAGTATCGCCGCACGTAAACAGCAGGCAGGTTTGCTGCGCGCACTCGGTAGCCCGCGCCGGTTGATTGTGGGCAGTATTTGCTCTGAGTTTGCCATACTGGGTTTTCTGGCCGGATTGATTGCAATTATCGGTACGGAAATTTTACTCATCAGTCTGCAAAAGTTTGTCCTGCAAACCCCGATACAACCGCATTATATTTATTGGCTGTTATCGCCCTTGAGCGGCGCCGTTTTTGTTTCTGCGCTAGGCTATATCTGCTGTCGCCATACGGTCACTACACCGCCTGCGGTTGTCTTGCGCGAAGCCGCATAATTCCCTCTGTACAGCCAGATCAAGCGGAGTATGCTTATGCTTCGCTTGATCATTTTATTGCTCGACAGGCGGTCCTATTATTACTCGACAAAAGTCTCTATGAAATCTGCACCTAAACAAGTGCCGCAGAGCCGCGTGCTCGAAAAAGGCCTTTGGGGCATGAGTCGCCCTATGTTTCTCGATCAGGCAGTGACTTATACCATTCCATTAGTGGATATGTATTTTCTCAGCCGTATATCCGATAGCGCCGCTGCTGCGGTTGGCGCTATTACACCTTTGGTTTTTGTTGCAAATGCGTTTTTAATTGTAAGCGCATTTGCCGGTGCGAGTATTGCGAGCCAGCGTATTGGTGCCAATGATTATCAGCGCGGCAATGCCACTATCGCTGCCTATACAATATTTGTCGTGGTGCTGGCGTTGATTGCAGCGCTTACACTAAATCACGGTGGCCCTTGGGTTGCATCGGCCATGTCCCTAAGCGTTGACGTAGAGCAGCATGCGCGAACCTATTTATCGATTATTGGTTGGATGGTGGCGCTCTGGGGTTGCCGGGTAATTTATCAAACCATACTCAATATTTACGGAGAACCGCAGTGGAATACCTACAGTAATCTTGTTTTGTTTTCGGTGAATCTGCTTGGAAACTTTATTGCAGTTTATGGATTTATGGGTATTCCCCCATCCGGGGTCTGGGGTGTTGCTATAGCGAGTATTGTTGCTGCGGGTGCCAGTTTATTATTTGTGATGTTAGTAGTGCATGCAAAGTTGCGTATTCATATTCCACTGCGCGAAGGCTGGCGAAATTTTTCGGTGTTAATTGCTCCGGTGGTGATGATTGCCGCACCATCTATTCTCGAACCTATGTCATTTCAAGCCTATATGATTGCACTTAATTGGATTGCGGCTGAGGTGGGTGATCTTGCGTTAAAAGTAAAAGTCTATGCCTACAATACTTTTTTATTCTGCTTGATGATTTCAATTGCTTTGGCAATGGCTACAGAAGCCATTATTGCGCAGCGGGTTGGGCGACAAGAATTTGAATTAATTAATAAGCAACTCCAGCAGACTCTAAAAATTTCGCTAATCGGCACAACTGCGCTGGCATTTGTCTGGTTGCTTTTTAATAAGCCCATACTGCAAATATTCAGCGATGACCCAGAGGTAATTGCGATCGGTTTATGGGCATTTCTATTGAGTTTTCTAGCTGAGCCATGGCGCACAGTGAATATTACTATTGGTAGTGCGTTGCGCTGCACGGGTGATGCTGCCTTCACCTCTATTTCCAGTATCGCTGTGATTTGGCTATTCTCCGTGCCGCTTGCTTATGTGTTGGCTGTACCCTGCGAACTAGGTTTGTATGGATTGTTAATTGCAGCGGTTGTGGATGAGTGTATTCGCGCGCTTATCAAACGGTGGCGGTGGAAGCAATCTAAATGGAAGTGCATGGGAGTGGCGGTGAGAGAGCGAGGCGCAGCATGATCATAAATATAGTTGAATGATCATGCTGCGATTGAATTACTAAATAATACCTAGAATAAATAAAACACTGGATATTGAAAATAGAATTGAAAGCGCTTTGCCTATGTTGGCCATGCGTGTTGCACCAATTCGTTCAAAGCTTAATATGCTGATCGCGTAGAGTCCACAGAAGGTCACAAGGATCGGCACTATATAACGGAAATCAA
>CAXAVL010000337.1:0-3288 GCA_963971905.1 uncultured Cellvibrio sp. | reverse complement strand
CAAATCTATGCGGAGACCTATGGTGTCTATTCCAAGATGCCAATCGAGGAGCTTGCTAGAAATCCGGATGCACTGAAAATGGGTTTCCGTTTGTTCTCCAACAACTGTGCCGTATGTCATGGGGCAGATGGCGGTGGTAATCCAGGCTTCCCGAACTTGACCGACAAAGATTGGCTCTACGGTGGTACGCCAGAAAAAATTCATGAAACTATCGTGAATGGTCGTAAAGCCGCTATGCCTGCTTGGGGTTCAATTTTAGGTGAGGAAGGTGTTGTTAATGTTGCTGAGTATGTGCTGCAACTATCGGGTGGTGAACACAATGCCGAAAAAGCTGAAGCGGGTGCAAAACTTTATACTGCTAACTGTGTGGCTTGTCATGGAGTTGATGGTAAGGGTAATCAGTTAGTGGGTGCGCCTAACCTGACCGATAAAATTTGGCTTTACGGTGGCGAGCCAGCCACGATTCGCCAAACAATACGTGATGGCCGCAATGGCGTAATGCCCGCGCAACAAGAATTACTGAAAGAAGATCGTATACATCTGCTGGCTGCGTACGTATACAGCTTGTCTTTGGAAGAATCTAACTAATTCTTCCTGCAAGGAAGGCAGGCTCAGGCCTGCCTTTTTTTTCGCATGTCATTAACGTTGTTGATTGCCATAGCAACGGGAGTAGTGAGGTAGTTCCCTTGAGTGAAAAGCCTTCGTCGAAGCAAGTGTCATCGTCTGCAGATACCGGTATCCGCTATGTGAACCTCTATGAGGCAGACGACAAGATCTACACTCGTCGTATCACTGGCTTTTATCAGCGCTTGCGCCGTTATACCGGTTTGCCTTTAATGTTGGGTTTTCTGTTAATGCCGTGGCTGATGATTGATGATCGGCCGGCGATTTTGTTTGACCTGCCTGAGCGTAAATTCCATATCTTGTGGCTGACATTTTGGCCGCAAGATGCAATGTATCTCGCCTGGTTATTGGTGATCGCGGCGTTTCTTTTATTTACCGTAACCGTGTTAGTCGGGCGTGTCTGGTGCGGTTTTACCTGCCCGCAGACCGTCTGGACCCAAATGTTTATCTGGGCCGAACATCTCTGTGAAGGTGATCGCAACAAGCGTATGAAGTTGGATGCTCAGCCTTGGGGATTTGAAAAGCTGTGGCGTAAAGGTGCTACCCAATCGATCTGGATTGGCATTTCACTAGTGACCTCGCTTACCTTTGTTGGTTATTTCACACCTATCCGTGAATTGATCACCGGTTTTTTCACCTTTCATCTTGATCTAGTCACCACCTTTTGGGTGCTGTTCTATGTAGCGGCGACCTACATGAATGCCGGGTTTATGCGCGAGCAGTTTTGTAAGTACATCTGCCCTTATGCGCGCTTTCAAGCGGTCATGTATGATCACGACACCTTGACTGTTTCCTACAACAATATCCGCGGCGAAAAACGTGGCCCACGTAAAGCGGGTGATGATTACAAGGCGCAGGGCTTGGGCGATTGTATCGATTGTTCCTGGTGTGTGCAGGTGTGTCCGGTGGATATCGATATTCGCGATGGATTGCAGGCGGAGTGTATCGATTGCGGGCTCTGTGTTGATGCTTGTAATAGCGTCATGGATAAAATGGATTATCCGCGTGGGCTGATCAGTTTTACCACTGAAGATGCCATTCAAACCGGCACCACTAAAGTATTTCGTCCGCGCTTACTGGGCTATGGCTTGATGCTGACGATTATGATTTCCCTGTTCGTTTACTCCATCGCCACCCGTGTGCCTGTGGGGCTTGAGGCTCAGCGTGATCGCGGGGTGCGAATGTATCGCGTGGTGGAAGACAATATACAAAATGTATATACCTTGAAGATCAGCAATATGGATCGCAACACCCATATCTACGACATAGAAGTAGACGGTGACTATGACTTTGATATTCAGGGGTATAAAGCTATTCCCGCGGTTGAGGGTGAGGTGTTGACGATTCCAGTGCGGGTATCAGTCAAGCAGGCAGAGTTAAAGAGTAAAAAGTCGGAGATTCATTTCCGCGTTCGCGCCCGTGAAAACCCTGCAATTACCGCGACTAACACCACCACTTTTATTGGCCCTTAATTTTGCCTTTCAATTATTTTCCCAAGGTGTTTGCATGAGTATTGCGCAGAAAGTTGCCTCCGAGAGAGATGTGATGAGCGAGACAGATGACGAAAGTGTTAAGCCCTGGTACCGCCAGTTCTGGTTCTGGTTTGTATTCAGCCCGTTGATTTACATCATCATCATGTGCTCTGTTACGGTGACCATTGCGCTCAAGGGTGCCGATGATGTGATTATCGATAACTACTATAAAGAAGGGCGCATGATTAATCAGGCGCTGGAGCAGGATAAACGTGCGCAGGCGCTGGGCTTAAGTGGCAACCTAAGCTTTGATCGCACTAGTGGCGAGGTCTCCCTGACCATCGCCAATCCGCCTACCGAGGCGACCTTGATGCCTGAAAAGTTGTTGTTGCTGATGGGGCACCCAGTGAAAGCGGCAAAAGATCAGTTGATCGCGCTGACTGCGATTGCTCCGGGCAAGTACCGTGGCGAATTATTGGTCGAGCCGGATTACTCCTGGTATCTCACGCTTTATCCCGTTAATGATTTAACACTGCGTAAAGATGCACCCTGGACCTTAAGCGGTGAAATAGATTTCCGTGCTGCTGAAAATACCCAATTGGCGCCGCGCGTCCACTAGTTGAGTAATAAATGGCGACCCCAACGCCCTCCGCAAGTATTTCCGGGCAGGCCTGTTATCACTGTGGCCTGCCTGTACCTCCCGCTTGCAACTACCCCGTCAATATTCAAGGGCAAACACGGCTAATGTGCTGCCCCGGCTGCCAAGCGGTGGCTATGGCGATTGTCGATGGCGGGTTGGAAAGCTTTTACCACTTTCGTACCGCTAGCAATGAACGCCCCGATACGGCAGGGCAGGCATCCCAGAGCTGGGATATTTACGATTTGGCAGAAGTGCAAGCCGAGTTTGTCGTTCCTTTTGACGATAGGTTTAAACAAGCCAATTTACTGCTTGAGGGCATTAGTTGCGCTGCCTGCAGCTGGTTGATCGAAACTCACCTCAAAAAAAATCCTGCGATCCAATCGGTAACGGTCAATCTCAGCACCCATCGCTGCGCGATTGTGTGGGATTCGCAATTCCCGCTCAGTGAAATATTTCAATCTCTTGCGGCGATTGGTTATCTCCCGCGCCCGGCGACGGATGATCAGCAGCAGCAATTAATCAAAAAAGAAAACCGTATTGCCCTGTTTCGCA
>CAXAVL010000336.1:0-3316 GCA_963971905.1 uncultured Cellvibrio sp. | reverse complement strand
GCAACACCAAGTTGAGTTGGGTATCAGCCGCATCATTTTCGATGCCCTGAGCAATCGGCTGAACATCAACGGACGGCGCCGCTTCTTGAGCGACGTCACCAAAGGGAGCCAATGACGTAATCTGACCTATGTTCACGGACTCAGCAGCAGCCCCTGACGTTTGTACATCAGCAGCGACAAGCGACAAGGTTGCCGGAGGAATCACCGGATTGGGAATGATGAGCCAAAACAGGCGCGCCAGACTGTGACTAAGCCAAATCACTAGCAATAGCATGACCAGCCACTGCCAGCGCTGTAGCGACACACGATTCAAAAGCGCAAAGAAGCGCCTGAGCTGGATTTCCAACTGGGCAGTACGCTGCTCGAAGGCGGCTCGATGGTTAAGTGATCTATCTTGCATAGGTCTGATTGAATCCCCACCTGGGCTGTACGACAAGAATCAGTGTGATGGCAAATAGTAGTCGTATCAAAAGCTTAGTGCGTTATGTTTATCAAAGCGATGAGATTCTACTCCATCCATATTACAAAAGCGAAGTACTAACAATGTGGCGCCAAGTCGCTAGGAACGCGAGTTTCAGCGCATTTTGGACGGCAGAACAGCGGGGAAGTTGCACAATCAATGAAATATGCGACAGAGGCCGCAAAATAGGCAGGTAAAAAAACAAAAAACCCTGATTGCAGGAGGGGGCAATCAGGGTTTTTACAGGATGACAGGCCATACCTTGGCGATAGATGTGCTCGATTCCATTTTACTCCTTGCCAGAGTCGCTTCCTGCGACAATCTCCAATGACGCCATTATTGATGAATTAAGCGTCACACAATAGTGGCTAATCTCGGCAAGTTTTGTAAGAGATGTCTCACAAAGACACCAATCAAAACGACTGCAGTTTTGCGCGTGCAGGTTTATAATCCGCCGCCTTCACTCAAATTCAGCGAGAAAACACCATGCCGCCCAAGACCTCTCCCGCCAAAAAGAAAGGCGTCGATTTTGAGCAATCGCTCAGCACCCTCGAAAGTCTGGTGAACCGTATGGAGCAAGGCGATATGACGCTGGAAGAATCGCTGCAAGCATTTGAGGCGGGCATTGCGCTCACCCGCGAATGCCAAACACGCCTCGCCGCCGCCGAACAGCAAGTGAACAAATTAATCGAGCAACAGGGCAATATAAGCTTGGAACCATTTCACGCCGATGAAGGCGACGCCTAATGCTCAGCGACTTTAAGCAATTTACCCAGCTTTGCCGCACCCGCGTTGATAGCGCCCTCGATCTTTATTTCCCTCTCGGAGAAGATCCTACCCAATTGCGCGCCGCCATGCGCTACAGCTTGTTCAACGGCGGCAAGCGCGTGCGCCCGATTCTCACCTATGCCGCCGCACTGGCGATCAAACCGGAAGCCGATCTCAGCCTGATCGACCCCATCGCCGCTGCACTTGAGTGCCTGCACTCCTACAGCTTGGTGCACGACGACTTGCCCGCCATGGACGATGACAAGCTGCGCCGTGGCAAGCCTACCTGCCATATCGCCTTTAATGAAGCCACCGCCATACTCGCGGGCGATGGCTTGCAGACACTTGCGTTTGATTTATTGACCCAAACCAATTTGCCGAGCAGCACACAAATCCAACTGGTGCGCCAACTGGCACTGGGCTCAGGCCTAGAGGGTATGGTGCTGGGGCAAGCAATCGATTTAGCCGCAGTTGCTCATCAATTGGATTTGGCACAATTAGAGCAGATGCACCGCCACAAAACCGGTGCCCTGATTCGCGCCAGTGTTGCCATGGGCGCCATTTGTTCCGGTGCGACTAAAACCCAACTGGCGGCGCTGGATAACTACGCGGCCGCCATCGGCCTCGCCTTTCAGGTGCAGGATGATATTCTCGATGTCACCGGCGATACCGCGACCATCGGCAAACAACAGGGCGCCGATATCGCCCGCAATAAACCGACCTATGTATCGCTGCTGGGGCTGGATGCAGCCAGAGCCAAAGCAAGCGAACTACACCGTCAGGCACTTGACGCACTGAGTGGTTTTGGCGCGAGCGCAACACCGCTGCGCCAATTGGCCAGCTATATCGTCGAACGCTCGAACTAGCCAAGGCTTAGGCAAGCCGCCTACAATGACCGACCATAAGCGGCAAACCGTACAACTATAAATGATGACTTGCATGCATAACGAAATCCCCACCAGCCGCCCGCAGACACCACTGCTGGACAGCATCGACTCCCCCGCCGATCTGCGTGCGCTGGATGAAAAGCAATTACCCCAACTCGCCGACGAGCTGCGTGCGTTTTTGCTGTATTCGGTCGGCCAGACTGGCGGGCATTTTGGCGCAGGTCTAGGCGTGGTCGAACTGACCATCGCGCTGCACTATGTTTATCAAACCCCCGATGACCGCTTGGTGTGGGATGTGGGCCATCAAACCTATCCCCATAAAATTCTCACCTCGCGCCGCGAGCGGATGCACAGTATTCGCCAGGGTGATGGTTTGTCCGGCTTTCCGAAACGCGAAGAGAGCGCTTACGACACCTTTGGCGTCGGCCACTCCAGCACCTCCATCAGCGCCGCACAAGGTATGGCGATTGGCGCCAAAATGGCGGGTATTGAGCGAAAAGTAGCAGCGATCATCGGCGATGGCGCCATGACTGCTGGCATGGCGTTTGAAGCCTTGAATCACGCCGCGCACACCGAAACTGACATGTTAGTAGTACTCAATGACAACAATATGTCCATCTCGCCCAATGTCGGCGGCTTTTCAACTTACTTATCCAAAATCTGGGCAAGCAAGTTCTACAACTCCTTACGCGCAGGCAGCAAACAGGTGCTGGGCAAAATTCCGCCTGTGTGGGACTTTGCGCGCCGCACCGAAGAGCATATTAAAGGATTTATGTCGCCCGGCACTTTATTTGAAGAGATGGGCTTCAACTACGTCGGCCCCATCAATGGCCATGATTTAGGCGATCTGGTGCTCTGTCTGCGCAATTTGCGCGACATCAAAGGCCCCAAGTTGCTGCACATCATCACCCAGAAAGGTAAAGGTTTTGAACCCGCCGAACTGGATCCGGTGGGCTATCATGCGCTGAATAAAATCGAACCGAAAAAAGCGGCGATTGGTGCAGTTGATGCGCCGAAAAAACCAAAATATCAGGATGTATTCGGTCAATGGCTGTGCGATATGGCCGCGCAGGATGACAAGTTAGTCGGCATCACCCCTGCCATGTGCGAAGGCTCAGGCATGGTGAACTTTGCCCAGACTTATCCCGAGCGCTTTTACGATGTCGCCATCGCCGAGCAACATGCAGTGACCCTTGCCGCC
>CAXAVL010000335.1:0-3321 GCA_963971905.1 uncultured Cellvibrio sp. | reverse complement strand
GTGGCTTTCGTCGATCACTAACAGCGCATCGGCGGGTAAGTAATCAAACAAAGTCGGTGGCGCATCACCGGAATTGCGGCCAGACAAATAGCGCGAATAGTTTTCGATACCGTTGCAATAACCCAGCTCCTGCATCATTTCCAGATCGTAGCGGGTGCGCTGTTCCAAGCGCTGCGCTTCAACCAATTTATTGTTTTCACGCAGATATTCCAAACGTGTGCGCAATTCTTCTTTGATATTTTCAATCGCATCCAAAATTTGCTCGCGCGGTGTTACGTAATGCGATTTTGGATACACGGTAAAACGCTGCACTTTTTGCAACACTTCGCCGGTGAGCGGATCAAAAATCGAAATCTGTTCTACTTCATCGTCGAACAATTCAATGCGCACTGCTTCGATATCCGAATCGGCGGGGGAAAAATCAATCACATCGCCACGCACACGATAAGTTGCGCGGGAAAATTCCATATCGTTGCGGGTGTATTGCAATTCGGCAAGGCGACGCAAAATGTGGCGCTGATCGATTTTGTCGCCGCGCACTATGTGCAGCAACATCTTCATATAGGCTTCCGGGTCGCCCAGACCGTAGATTGCGGATACCGATGCAATAATGATGGCGTCTTTTCGCTCTAACAACGCCTTCGTAGCCGACAAACGCATTTGCTCGATATGTTCGTTTACCGCAGAATCTTTTTCGATAAACGTATCAGACGAAGGTACATAGGCTTCCGGCTGATAGTAGTCGTAGTAGGAGACAAAATATTCCACCGCGTTATTGGGGAAAAACTCTTTGAACTCACCGTAGAGTTGCGCCGCCAGCGTTTTGTTGTGCGCCATAATCAGTGTGGGGCGCTGTAATTTTGCGATCACATTGGCGATGGTAAATGTCTTACCCGACCCAGTCACACCCAGCAGGGTTTGATGCGCTAACCCCGCCTCTATGCCTTGCACAAGGCCAGCAATGGCGGTGGGCTGATCGCCTGCGGGTTCGAATCCACTATTTACAACAAATTGCTTGGACATAAAAACTCAGTAATGATTTAAAAAAGGGATTGTAACGAAAACCGGTTGCATCAAGCGACCAAACTATAAAACTGATCAATGATTACTCAATTTCTGCAAAATGGTTTCTGGTATTTTCTCTGAGACTGTCTGAGACATGGATGTCGAAGATAAGCCCCCATGGATGGGTTCACGGCGGGTCTCAGAGAAAATGCCGGAATCCATTTCAGCGATAAACTATCTTACGCATAGCAAGTCACAGTAAATACTCGCTAGACTTAAAGACCAAGCAGCCTAACCCCCACATCTGACAACCTGTGTCAGCAGCACTTTTGCTAACCCAAGGAGGTTTATATGAACGAGTTCCGCACCGAACACGACAGCATGGGCGAGGTACAAGTACCTAAAACGGCGCTCTACGGCGCTCAAACCCAGCGTGCGCTCGACAACTTCGCCATCAGTAGCCTTACCTTGCCGCCACGCTTTATCCACGCTGTAGTCCATATCAAGAAAGCCGCTGCGCTCACGAACCGCGAATTAGGGCTTTTAGACGAAGACATCGCCTGGGCGATTTGTGCCGCTTGCGACAGCATAGTCGCAGGGCATTACGTCGATCAGTTCCCGGTAGATGTATTTCAAACCGGTTCAGGTACCAGCACCAATATGAATGTAAACGAGGTGATTGCCCATATCGCCAGCGATCTGGCCGGCCAAAAAGTGCATGCCAACGACCATGTCAACATGAGCCAGAGCAGCAATGACACCATTCCCAGCGCAATCCACGTCAGCGCAGCTCTCGCCCTCAAGCAACAATTATTTCCCGCGCTGGAAGAATTGCACACCAGTTTGCTCGGCAAAGCGGAAGCATTAAGCGATGTAGTTAAAACCGGTCGCACTCATTTAATGGATGCAATGCCTGTAACCTTCGGGCAAGAACTTAACGGTTGGGCGAGCCAAATTGAAAGTAATTACGTGCGCCTGCAAATGGCATTACCGCAGTTATTGCGTTTAGCACAAGGTGGCACCGCGGTGGGTACCGGCATTAACGCGCATGAAGAATTTGCCGAAAAGTTTGCCGAACACTTAAGTGAAGCGACTGGTTTAATGTTTGCACCGAGCGATAATTTTTTTGCCTTGATGAGCGCGCAAGATACTTCCGTTGCCATTTCCGGCCACTTAAAAACCCTCGCCGTCAGCTTAATGAAAATTGCCAACGATCTGCGGTGGATGAACTCCGGCCCACTTGCCGGTTTGGCGGAGATCAGTTTGAAACCGCTGCAACCCGGCTCATCGATTATGCCGGGCAAAGTCAATCCGGTGATTCCCGAAGCAGTGACCATGGTGTGCGCACAAGTCATGGGGAACGATGTCAGTATCGGTATCGCTGGGCAGTCTGGTAATTTTCAATTGAACGTCATGCTGCCATTGATCGCTTACAACCTATTGCAATCGATTGAATTACTCAGCAATGCGAACAATGAACTGGCCGATAAAACCATCGCTACCTTTACCGTTAATCACACCAACTTACAAAAATCACTCGCGCAAAACCCGATTCTAGTCACCGCGCTGAATCCGATTATTGGCTACGAAAAAGCCGCTGCAATTGCGAAAAAGGCCTACAAAGAAGGCCGCGCGATTATTGATGTCGCGCAGGAAGAAACAGAATTAAGCCGCGCAGAGTTGGAACAATTGCTTAACCCGGAAAAGTTAACGCGCGGCGGATTGTAATGTCAGCATCAAGTGATTAGCAGCCGACTCATTTGCAGATACCGATTGTTACAATTTGTTGTGTTCTGTTAGGGCAGTATGGGCACAAAGAAGCCTGCGTTTAATGCCTGCATTCACGATCAGAGAAACTATGTATGAAGGACTTTACCTGCCTGAGCCATCGGTTAACTTTAATCATGCTGAGCTGCAGTATCGGCGCCTGCGTGGTCACCCCGAAAAAAGCGGCAAGCTATGACGAAAAATGCATGGTATCTACGCAAAAAATTGTACTTACCACGGAGCAAATGCGAACGTTCGATAACGTAGACTGCCTGACCAAAAGCTGCAAGTCAGAGCTGACAGGAGCATTAGTCGTTGCGACGTTAACGGCTACCACAAGCGCAATTGTATCGGGATCAGTAGCATTAATAGGCAACACACTCTACTGGCTAGAGAGCCAAGGTGAATGTCCTAATAAAACACGTCAAGAAAAAGATTCACTCAAAATATTGCCAGAGGACACAGACGAAACTTACTTAATCAGAGAAGAAATAGTTACCGCTAAATTCTGACTTTGTTATTTACATCCCGATTCTCTGCAATCGGGCG
>CAXAVL010000334.1:0-3328 GCA_963971905.1 uncultured Cellvibrio sp. | reverse complement strand
TTCTCTCATGCCCTCAACCTCTAATTCTTAACCCGGGCCTTTCAACCAGCAGCGCACCAAAGGCCATGCTGGAAGAAGAGCAGCTCCTACCACGAGGGCACCTGGACGAGGATCGCCAGAAAAGTCTTTGAGATCCGAGCTCATCAAAATTGCACCCACTCCAAGCAGGATGCTGACTGGCAGCCCTGTCATTTCCCCCAACCAAGACCAAAATAGAATGCTGATCAGATACAACAACAAAGCATTGAGCAACCGGTCGATCAGATTCTGAGCAGGCAATTCCCGCATATCCTCCCCCTTTCGAGTCCCTTGGTTTTGACAGCATATATCAATGACATGAGCCAGCAACGGCATCAGCGAATTGCTTGCTCCTCCAAGCTTTTGAGGTAGATTGAATCTAAGGCCAAATTCTGAGGAACAAACACCATGACATATCTGCTGATGATCTTTGCTGGCGGTGTAACCGGTCTTTATCTCGCTGGGCCGGTAGGCGCATTTCTCGGTGTACTTGCGGGAGTTGGTGGCGGTGCCTGGCTGGAGCAAACAGAACCCACTATCGATGATGCAATCGACGCCGATTACAGCCTTCCACTCAGAGATTCCGATGCAGTTTCCTATGGAAGCTATGACGACGACGCAATGTTCTACGAAGACCGCTACCAATCAACAGTTTTTGATATCAATCCTGCCACAGGGTTGCCGATGGTTAACGACAGTATCGGTGGGATTGATGTTGGAGGAAACCCATATGGGTATGATCTGAGCAGCCATGACGATATATTCTCGTCATCCTCCGTGGACAGTATGTTTGACGATTTCAATCACGATTGAAGTGGCACCATTTCGAGTAGCGCAAGCCGAATCTTGGTCTTCTGGTCTTTCTGGGTGAAAAAACTTACTGATCTGGGTGTTATTGCCTTTTTAACGAAATTACCCTCGCCCCAAAGCCATTGGGTTTCCATATCATTGAGGATGTCAGTTTAAATGAGGAAAAAATCTGATGTCTGCTTTCACTATTATTAGCACGATGGATAAGCATCACAAGGCGAATAACGAGGCGATTACTGAAGACCCCAATATCGGTGAGACCACAATCCAATATCTGGAGGACGGCCGAGCATTTTTTGTTTGTCCGCAGGCAACTAGAGACGACATTGATGGATTTTACATTACGTGTTGCAATGATGAGGAGGCTCAGGAGCTTGCACGCCAAGGCGTGATCGTATTCGATGGCGATAAGATCTATGAGTCTTTGACCCAACGAGAAAAGGACGTTTTTAATGCTTGCATTGAAGACGAGTGCTACATCGATAACCCGGTAGTAACTAAAATTGCGTCGGCACTCCTGTTACAGAAAAGTTCCGGAAAGAGCGTGATGTCCTTGCCAATAAGGTATTACTGTTCAGCTGCACAGGTTCTGCTTCCGAATGAATTTGAGTTCCTAAAAACGGCAAACAAACCTAGTACGATCATCACTATCCACACTAATAAAACTCAAATTAATCATCCGTAGTTTATTGAAATTCGCTGGCCTAGCGTTTAGTCACATAGGCCAGCAAACCTTTCTCCCCGATGTCATAAGACAAATATTGGACCCGCAATTAATTTGCTTGCATCAATCTTCTTTTGTTGTAGATTCAATATGAACCTAAAGATTCAAGGAATCTTCTAATGACAACGCAAAAGATTAATGAATTGATTCAAGAAATAATTTCCAATTCAGAGTCAGTCAAAGATTTTTATGAAGTGGAAGTGTCTGTGCTAATAAGAAAGAAAGGAGGGGCCCGATCAGATTTTATAAGAGCTCAGTCACATTGGACGCCTGATCAAATCGATATTTTAGACAAAGAATCAGATTCAGAACATCCATTTGGATGGGTAAAGTCGCCCAATAAACCATAAACCAAACTGTTAGGTGAGAAAATGATCAACGAGAAAACATTCACCTTATGGTCAGACACCAAAATTTTAAGATTATTAATCCAGGATATTCTGTATAAAAATTATGGTGATTTCTTTCTTTGGTCGGAAAAGATACATAGTGAAAAATATTGGCTGCATTTTCGAGAAGAAGGCCCTGCATCCAAGTTCGCCTACTTACCAGTAGACTCCCTGAATCAACTAGAAAAGCTCCAAGACATAGGAATCTACACCATCGTAGTCACTGCAAAACTATATCGAGCTCATGATTTACCACACTTTGATATGCTCGTGTCAGGTGCCAATTCCTACTCCTCATGCACGAGAGCAGCAGAATTTATCTCAAATCAGCTTTCCTGCAATCTACAACAAAGCAGTAGGTTCATCATACTGCCAACCCTTAAGTCCTCCAGACAAAAACGTATGAAACCTACCTGAATGTATTGAAAAGGGCGTTGTGTGTCTTAACTTTAAAAAGAAATTCCTCATGGGCATACGGTCACTGTGTCAAGTGCTGTAATTCACTAAATCGGTTAATTAGGCGTGACACGGAATCACTTGAATTCGGTAAATTGATAATACAGCGACATAACGTAGGAAGGACATAAATCCTGGCTTCTATATTGTCACTGAAGATTGATACCTAGATCTGTTAACTGATAGAGAAAATTCTATGAACTCAACAAGTGATTCAACCCAAACTAAAAGCCTCCCTGCACTCGTACCGGGACGCTGGGTACGGCCTAACCTGCTTCCAGTGCTTTTTGGGATCAATGCTGAACAGGCGAGGAAATATCGGGAACGCGGATTTTGGCTGGAGGAGAAGCATTGGCGCTTCGATCCCGTTCGTCGCGTTGTTTATAACCCAGAAGAAATCGCAAACTGGTTTGAGGGAAAGCTGTGACAAAAAAGGACAACTCACTGGTGCTGCCGAAAGGGGTCGAAGTCCACGGCAATAAGCTGCGGATCTCCTTTCAGTATGGTGGTATGCGATGCCGGGAATCTGTTCCCGGCATCGCAAAAATTAACAAGTCGAGTATCGCCTACGCTGAAAATAAACGTACTTTGATACTGACAGAAATTAAAGAAAATCGCTTTGATTACGCGGCACATTTTCCGAATTCGAAAAATGCAAAACTGTTCAGTGGTTGGGGTGGTCCCGACCTGAGCAAGTTGGTTTCGGAATGCGTTGATGAATGGCTTTTGAAGCAAGAGGGAAAACAAGCCCCCTCGACTTACAAGAATTACAAGTCGAAATCAAAACATGTCATTACAAAATGGCCGAAGCGGAAGATCGCCGACGTAACAAAAACTGAGATCGAACTATTCCAGACTGAACTGCTCCGTAAAGGATTGGCACCAAAAACCGTGAACGATGTTTTCACGGTCGTACGCGGCATTTGGTCGG
>CAXAVL010000333.1:0-3403 GCA_963971905.1 uncultured Cellvibrio sp. | reverse complement strand
GACAGTGATAATTTTGGCGCAGCCAGTAAGCGTTGCTGCAATTACAAACACCATTGCCAGCACTTTACCCAGTTGAATCATCGCGGGGGTTATAGGGCTGGCGCTGGGCATTAGAAACCTCCAAATAATTGTTGGTCGATTAGATCGCATAAACAAAAAATACTGAGTAGGTGAACTTCATGAATACGGGGTTTGGCCACAGAGGGGACGCGAAGTTCCAAGTCACCGCGGTCGAGTAGGGAGGCAACATCACCACCGTCGCCAGCGGTCAGTGCAATCACTTGCATTTCTTTGTCGTGAGCGGCGCTAATCGCCTGCAATAAATTGCTCGTTTTACCGGTGCTGGTGAGCAGCAATAACACATCGCCAGGCTGACCTAATGAGCGAATTTGTTTGGCGTAGATGTCGTTAAAGCTATAGTCGCTACCAATTGCAGTTTGGGTGGTGAAGTCCGCACCTAAATTGAAGGACGGCAGGCTCGGACGCTCTTGTTCAAAACGATTGATGAGACTGGCCGTGAAAATTTGCGCTTGTGCTGCGGAAATGCCGTTGCCGCAGGTGAGAATCTTTTTTTCGTTGAGCAGTGCCTGCACAATAAACTGGCTCGCTTGCGCGATCAGCGGGGCAAGCTCTTCACCGGCATGCATTTTTGCTTCAATACTTTCATGAAACAGGGTGATAACACGTTGATCCATAATAATTCTACTTGTTGTACAGGCTAGTGTAGCTGACTAAAACAGAGCACCTGAGCGATTGCGTGTCAGGCACCAAATGCATTTGGAATCCATTGAATGGGTGGCGCGGTGCCGGTTTGATCCAATGCTACCACATCAAAACGACAGGCGACTTTATCAAACAGTTTGTGCTCTTGTAAAAAGCGAGTGGCGGTGCGAATGATTTTTTTCTGTTTGCGATAATCGACAGTTTCTACCGCTGGGGCAAAACGTTTGTTGGTACGCAAGCGCACTTCAACAAATACCATACAGGTCCCTTGCGCGGTTTTTTGCAACATGATCAGGTCAATTTCACCGAGTTTGCAGCGGTAGTTTTTGCTGCGCGTAATTAAACCTTGCTGGTGTAAAAAGGCTTCAGCCTGTGCTTCGGCTTGCGCTCCCATGCTAATGGTGTTGTGAGGTTCGGCATCATCCTTGTTGCGTGTAAACATCATTAATCCTCAATGTGTATTGCGTTAATATTGAATGTCATTTTGGTTGATGACCATGGGCAGTGGTTGAGCTTCGCCATTGCGAAATCTCACCCACATTTGCTCGCGCTCGATGCGTCTGTCACTCAGCATATGCAACGCGCCGGTTGCGCCGTAAATACGCATATCGGGTACTTGTTCCAATTGCGGTAAGCGTGCGTAAAGGCGAAATGCATCTGCGCCCAATGCATGCAAACGGCCATACACTGCAGCGGATTTTGTGTGTTGTGCAACGGCTTGTTTTTCTTTGCTGGTAGTATCAAACAACCACGGCATAGTATTAAAACGAACGCCGTTTAAATCGCGATCTGCTTTAGGGTTAGGTTGCCCCGAGTAAATTTGACTTGTGGCATACACTGGAATTTTTCCCGCGTAGTGAAAAGCAAACGTTGGTTTAATTTGGCGCGCTTGCGCTGGATCGGCGATTAAAAAAATCATATCTACATCGCTGCGGCTGCGCGGCGATGACTGCAGCGGAATGCCCAATAAGGCTTGCATTTCACGGGTGCGAATTTGGCTCTGTTCGATTTGCATTGCGTCCTTTACTAAGCGCGAGTAATTGGCTCCGGCTTGAAATTGGGTGCGGTTTACTACTGTGCCGCCCAATTGCTCCCACTCGTTGGCAAATGCGCGTGCACTGCGTTCACTCCACTCTTGCGAGGGAATAATCACCATTGCTTGGCGATGCCCTTCCAAAAATGCCTGACGTGCAACTTGTCGCGCTTCATCTTCAACCGCTAAACCAAATTGATAAAATCCTTTGAGCGGTTCTGCAGGTGGAGTATCGGGATAATTGAGCGATAACACCGGTACTTCCAGAGAGGGCATCAAACTTATTTCTGTGACTTTTTCTTTATCGATAGGGCCGATGACTAGATCGGCACCATCGGCGATAGCTTGTTGATAGGCGGCAATCACATCGACACTGCTATCGTATTGGCGCACTTCCGGTGTTTGGCGGCCATTGCCGAGGGCTTCAAAATAGGCAGCGAAAAACCCATCGCGCACTGCTTCACCTGCTTCGGCGAGTTTGCCTTGCATTGGCAGTAGTAGTGCAACTTGTCGCGGTTGTTGTTCAATCAGGCTTTGCAGTAAACGCAAATCGCTGGGCAGGTTGTTGTGCGCAGGATGCTGCCGCCACATGCTCAACCATTGCTGTAATTGTTCGCGCTGTTGTTCCAAATCTATTTGATTATTTTTATTGATCGCCGCAAGGTTGTACCAACCGCGTGCGGCTTGGCCATGTTCGTTTTCAGAGAGTTGTTGCAACTCCGCAAATGGAATGCTCATCAGATTTTGCCAGAGGGAATCCTGATTGGCTTGATACTGAACTTTATTATCGATTAAGCCACTGAGTTGGATGCGTTCGTTAACGCTGTTTTGTGCTTCGCCCAGTAACGCAAATACCTGCGCGCGCTTTTCGCGCAATGCCACTTCGGTTTGCGGCTCCATGATTTGCCATTGTTGTTCCAAGCGCGGCTTGGTTAGAATGCCGTGCGCTAGAAAATTGGAACCCTCCTGCAGCGCGACTGTGCTGAACAAATCGGTGTGCTTGATATAGGCTTGGTCGGGCAGTTCATCGGTATTCATATCGACCAATAAATTGCGCGCACGGCTGAATTTTCCCGCATCGATATACACCTGGGCCGCCTGCAAAACCAGGCTCTCCCGCTCGGGTGATTGCGCTTGATTAGCCATCGCTAGCAGTTTGCTGGCGCTGAGGCTGGCCGGTTGGCTTTTTGCTGGAGTCTGGCTGCGGGTGGTGGGTTGGGTAGGATTGTTACCGCAACTGGCAAGATTGAGTGTCAGTGTCGCGATCGCCAATGCAATCAATGAATTTGTCGATAAAGTGCTAAACAATGGCCGTATCGGCATGAAAACCTCGGTAGAACCTGCAGTGAAGAATCAACATTTAGAGCCAGTAAGTTGGCTTGAAACCTAATTTTTTCGGAGTCCGGTATGACAACAGTAGCCTCAAACCCAGGCATTCTTTATGTCGTGGCGACCCCGATTGGCAATCTGGGCGATATGGTACCGCGAGCGGTAGAAACACTACAAACAGTAGCGCTGATTGCCGCTGAAGATACGCGACACAGTTCCCGTCTGTTGTCCCACTTTGATATCAAAACTCCCTGTATTGCCTACCACGACCATAGTGATGATACGCGGGTAGATCAGTTGGTCGCGGGCTTACAGGGC
>CAXAVL010000332.1:0-3490 GCA_963971905.1 uncultured Cellvibrio sp. | reverse complement strand
ATATTGCGCTGGAACCTGCGTTAGTAGTGAATTACGGTGGGCGGGGCAAGGCGCGTTTTATTAAAGCTGAAATTTCGATTCGCACTGAAACCGGAGCGGATGCCATTGAAGTCACCCATCATTTACCGCTAATCCGCGATCGCTTGGTGAGTATTCTGAGTGCGCAGACCGAAGAGGCGATTAACTCGGTCGAAGGTAAAGAATATCTACGCGTCTATGCGTTGGCTGAAATTAATAAGGCATTGCTGAAGGTAGAGGGTCATCATGTCGATGAGCATGATGCAAAACACAGCGCAGCTGATAAGAAAGTGGGCGCCAAACCAGCGCGTGATGAGGCCGGGCAGCCGGATCATCATGCGGAGGCTGCACCAGCTGTGCCTTCAATTGCTGATATCAAACCCGTTAAAGGCCCCGCATCAGATTTGTATTTTAATAATTTTGTGGTGCAAAAATAATCTGCGGCCAGTCGCCATAATTGTGGCGACTGGTTTAACTCGCACCCCACTTATTTGCCACTAGATCTCCGTATTACGACTCACAACTACAGCCGCGATACTGGGCGTAGTAGTTGTCCAAATACTCGTCCAAACTGATTTGTTGTGCCTCTTCCAGGTTCGTTTGGCTTTGCAGCGAGCGCTCGCTCATCTGGGCAAATTCAGCCAGCTTTTCATCGCCAAGTGGCCGAGTCGCAAAATAGGCGCGATGCTGCTCTGCCTGTGCAAGGGTATGTGCGTAAAAACTCTGCTGTGCCTCAGTCATATCGCGCAATACACGGGCTGACGGGGTTAGGTCTGCATTATCGATTTTGGCGAATTGCCGCGTGACTGCCTGTCGGTAGGCATCGCCCCCTTTGGCTTGATCGAGTAATTCGGCGCAGGCGCTACTGCCCTGCAGGATTTCCTCTGCCCAAGTGCGCATGCAGAGACTCTGATCACCGCGCAGCAATTCCAGCGCTGGGTCGCGCCCATTGCTGACAATACGCGCCTGGTTTTCCTGCACTTGATGAAATTCACGTTCATCGGTGGCCGGGCTGTCGCTTAATAAGCAGTAGAGTAAAAACGCATCCATCACCTGCATTTGCTCAATGCTAATACCCAGTGGTTCGTATGGGTTTAAATCCACACAGCGCACTTCAACATATTCCACACCGCGTAAACGCAGGCCTTGCAATGCCGTTTCGCCGCGCCCGGTGGTGCGCTTGGGGCGGATGCTGGAATAAAACTCGTTTTCGATTTGCAGCAAACTGGTGTTGAGTTGTTGGTAATGTCCCGCGCTATCTTTTACGCCGATTTGCGCATAAGCCGGATGGCTTTGGGTGATGGCGCCGCACAGGGTTTTTAAATAATCACCGAGATTGTTGTAATTCACCACTAGGGTTTGCTGTGCATCACTTTGATAGCCCAAATCGCCCATGCGCAGCGAAGTCGCATAAGGTAGATACAGGGTTTTCTCGGCCGCAGGGAACGGCTGTAATTTGTGTTCCCGCTGTTTAACAAAGCTGGAGCACACCGCCGGTGACGCACCAAACAAATAAATCAGCAGCCAAAAGTTGCGGCGGAAATTGCGGATCAAACCAAAATAGCGCTCGGTTTTGAAATCCTGCAGACTCTGTTGGTTGCCGGATTGGGTTTGCAGCACCTGCCAAAAATCATCGGGCAGGCTGAAGTTGTAATGAATCCCTGCGATGGTCTGCATCGAGCGACCATAACGATGGCCAAGCCCAATGCGGTATACGGTTTTCATCTGGCCGCTGTTGGAATTGCCATAGCGCGCTACCGGAATGTCGGCGTCGCTGCCGAGAATGCAGGGCATGCTCGCCGGCCAGAGCCGCTCGCGGTTGCTGGCCAGCTGTTGGTAGGTGAAACGATGGATGTTATCGAGTTGCTCCAGCAGTGGCTCGACATCGGCAAACGGCTCGGTAATAAATTCGAGCAGTGCTTCGCTGTAGTCGGTGGTGATATGCGGGTGGGTAAGCGCCGAGCCGAGCGAGTGGGGGTGATCGGTCTGCGCCAGCGTACCCTCTGGTGTTACTCGAAGGCTTTCTTTTTCCAAGCCGCGTAAAATTCCGAGCAGGCTGGCATTGTTCGCCGGTTCGGCAAAGGTAGCGAGCAACTCGCTATTCAGGTGTTGGCGCGAGCCTTGGGGTACAGACACTTAAGGTTCCTTTAGCTGCAGAGCAATCAGGTAGGCCGCAAGGGCGACAATGGTCAGAAAATATAGCCTGCGCAGGCTTTATGGCAAGTCAGCTTGGTGGGCGGCGATAGTAGATTCATCCGCTGCCGCGCTCTGCTCCAGCGTTTCAAACAAATCTTTGTCGGCTTTGGGCAGTGGCTCGGGCATGATGTCCGGGTCGATCAGCGGCAGACCTTTCTCATTGGCGCTGCAGCTAATCACCTTAATACGCTGCCGATAATCTTTGGAGCTGGCCTCCACCATCTGATTGATGGCTTCATCTTTGTGCGCAGTTTTGAACAGCGCCGCCAGATCGCGCCCATCCAGCCAATTGTTTTGGCGGCCGAGAAAAAGTTTGTCTTGGTTTTGCAGGATAAAAAGTTCGCTCATAACCCGATCAGTTCCTGATTGCCTCACATAGTCTAGGCGCGGATGTGGGGGTGATGGCACTTAACTTCAAGGGGACGGGAGGATCTGAGCGGGGGAATAATGCAGGGCAGAGGTGAAAAAATGCCGCCCGAATTCCGGGCGGCTGGTGCAGGTTGAGGCGTTATTCAACCAGTCTCATGGAGCCAAATACACTCGCATCTAAATAGCCCTGATTGTTTTTGTGGCCTTGGGTATCGACCGAACCCATCATGCTTTCCCGCTGCGAACTGCCATCATTGTCGATGTAAGCTGCCGAAAAGCCCATGAGTTTGCCAGCGGCTAGTTTGAGCGGCACATTGGTTTTCCAATCGGCATAGTCTTCACCGTAAATACGCACGCGCATTTCCCACAGGTGTTTGTCGCCCACACTGACCAGACGCATGTCGATGTGGTCATTTAATAACTTCGGTCCTGAGGTGGTGTAGTCCACAACATCGCCATAGGTGCTGATGTGGTATGCCCAAGCGCTGGTGTTGTACCCGTGTTGGCCCCCGTTTCTATTTTCATCGATAAACAATTCCACCGTGTCATCTTCCCAATAGCGATCCAGCGCATTGCGCGTGCCATCAAAAATACGGTCGTCGGTGATATCGAACAAAAGGTACAAATAGTCCTGATCCCACAGCGCTTTGTAGCGGCCGGAATAATCCTGCGCGGTCGGATTGGGTTGGGTACCCAGCCAGAACACATCAATCGGCGCCCAAGTTGCAGCTTCCCACACTGCATCGGCAATCCCGTCGATCACCGGTGCAGTAACTGCACGACGGGCATCGTAGTGATTGCGGTTGCTGCTGGTACTGCTGGCTGAGCTGGATGAGGGAATCAGCGACGATGAACTTGAACGCACCGAGCTGGAGGAAGGCAAGCCGAGGCTCGATGTGGATGAGCG
>CAXAVL010000331.1:0-3495 GCA_963971905.1 uncultured Cellvibrio sp. | reverse complement strand
ACTGAAAATACCGCTTTCAACTTCACCTTTGGCGCCAATGTGTTTGCTGATCCCGATGTTGGCGACACACTGACTTACAGCGCGCAACTTGCTGGTGGCGGTGCACTGCCAGCTTGGTTGAGCTTTAATTCCGCTACCCGCAGTTTTAGCGGCACACCGGCTCTTGGCGATGTGGGCAGTATCAACATTGAGGTCACTGCGAATGACGGGCAGGGTGGCACAGTGAGTGATGTTTTTGCGCTCACTGTTACTGGTTTGCCTGTCAATGCTCCGCCGTTTGTGCAGTCGCCTATTGCCGATCAAGTAGCTGCTGAGAATCAACGCTATGATTTCAGTTTTCCCGTGTCGACCTTTGTTGACCCAGAGGGTGACCCGCTACGTTATTCCGCCCAATTGGTAGGCGGTGGGTCTTTGCCAGCCTGGTTAAGTTTTGATGCCGCGACGCGCAGTTTTAGCGGTACTCCGACGGCGGGCGATATCGGCAGCATCAATGTATTGGTGACGGCGAGTGATGCAAATGGCGGCTCTATTAGCGATAGCTTTGTTATTGTCGTGAACAACGTTAATGACGCACCGGTGCTGGTAAATCCTCCGGCCAACCAAACCGCGCTGGAAGATCTACCGTTTAGTGTGACCTTCCCCGCCAACATGTTTACTGATGCAGATACGGGAACCACCTTAGTCTATAGCGCGCAATTATCCGGCGGCGCGCCCCTGCCCAATTGGTTAGTATTTGATGCCGCGACTCTGAGCTTTAGTGGTACACCTACCCAGACGGATGTTGGCAACCTGAGTATTCACATTATCGCCAGCGATGGTATAGCCACTGCGACAGCACAATTTGAATTGACTGTGGTGGAAGTCAATGATGTGCCGGAAACCACCGGCAGCATTGTTATCAATAATGTTGAAGACGCAGCGGGTGACCAAGTTGATTTATGGGCGCTTTTTAGCGATGAGGAAACTGCCACCCGCAATCTGGTGTTTTCTGTCGTTAGCAATAGCAACCCGGCCTTGGTGAGCAATGCGAGTATTGATCTTGCTACCGGTAAATTGCAGTTGAACTATGGCGCCAATCAGTTCGGCAGCAGCGATTTAATGGTGCGTGGGCAAGATGAGCAGGGCGCCTGGGTTGATACATTGGTGCGCGTCAATATCGCATCGGTAAACGATGTGCCTGTATCGAGCGGCATAGCGGATATTAACGTCAAGGCTGGCACTGCACCTCAGCAGATGAATTTGCGCACCGTATTTAGCGATGTGGAAAATGGCACGGCGTTGAGCTGGACGCTGATGCAAAACAGCAATAATAGTGTGGTTCCAAACGTTCAAATCGACCCGGCTACCGGTCTTATGACGCTCTCGTTTGCATCGCAAGCGGGCGGGGAATCGGTTGTGACCCTGCGCGCGCAAGACAGCGATGGCGCTTGGGTAGAAACCTCGTTTAAAGTCACAGTTGCTGCGTTGGAAAAGCCACCTGTTACAGTGCCACCGGTGGAGCCTCCTCTACCACCTGCAGTGCCGCCTACAACACCTCCTGCAACGCCACCAACCACAGAGGGGCCCAAACCACCTAAGGATGGTGCAGTTACAGAGCAACCAGAGATTCCCAGCGAATTGCCAAATCAAGGTGGTAATAGCAGCCTTGAGCCGCTTCTTCCAGATAGTTTGGGCGCCCAACAAATTATCGTGGAAATCGGTGATAGCAACCGCACTGACACGGTGATTAATGATAAGTCCAGCCGCGATTTTGAGCGCGCAGAGGAGGCGCTTAGCAATGGCAATATTCCGCTTACGACATTAACCGCTTCACCTAATCTGGCTGGTCTGATTGCGCCAGATGCCGGTTTTGCCCCTTGGGAAGAGGCGGATTTTGATAATGAAGTGCGCCGTTTGCGCGCCCAAATGGATGAGGCCATGGTAGAAGAGCAGGATCGCAGGGCCGTGGTGGCTGGCCTGACTTTTTCGGTCACTACCGGTTTGCTGGTGTGGTCTTTGCGCGCGAGCAGTCTATTGTTAACCATGATGTCTATGCTGCCGCTCTGGCGCGGGCTTGATCCGCTGCCTATTCTGGATGAAGTAAACAAAAAGAAAAAAGAATTGGAGCAGCAGCGTAAAGACCGCGAACGTGAAGACAAAAATGCCAAAGAGGTGGGCTATTTATTTGATCATGCCCAGCGTAAAGAAAGCGGCTCATAACCTGCTAATTCATAAATACAGAATCAAGGCGCGATGATGGTTGGTTTTACTCCTGCGGTCAGGTTAAGTTTGGGCTTGGTGGTGCTTACAGTCTCCATCTTGATCCTTGCCCAAGCACTGGGTTTGACTCCCGGTGCCGAGCGGCAACAATTAGATGTACGCAAGCGCTTGACAGAAACTCTCGCCTCGCAAGTGGGGGTGGCAATCATGCGCGGCGATGAAATTTTGCTGCAATACTTGCTGGAATCTACCGTAGAGCGCAATCCGGAAATCGAGTCAGCCGGCGTCAGGCGCAATGATGGGATTATCGTTTCGCAAACCAAGCTGCACCCCAAAAAATGGGTGGGCGCTAAACCCTATGAATCCACCCCTACGCATGTGCGCTTCCCGATTATGATTAACGGGGCCAAGCGTGCCGAATTTGAAATTACCTTCGAACCCTTAATGAGTGACCATCACCCGATTTTCGGTGTGCCCAGCTTTATATTGCTGGTGATTTTTGTATCGCTTAGCGGCTTTGTGGGTTTCTGGTATTACATCAAACGCGCGCTAAAACATTTGGATCCCAGTGCTGTAGTCCCTGCGCGGGTGCGCAATGCGTTGAATATTCTCGCGGAGGGTGTGTTAATTCTGGATCGGCGTGAACAGATTGTATTGGCGAATACCGTCATGATGGAGCACATGGGGCGCACCGAACAAGCCATTATGGCCAAAAAAGCCAGCAATCTCGGCTGGTATTTAGATCCGAATCAAGAGGTGCGCGAATACCCCTGGCTCACTGCCATTAACACAGGTATTAAGCAAACCGGTGTGCGTGTACTCTTGCCGCAAGCTGATGACAACGACAAAATTTTTCATGTTAATGCGGTGCCAATCCTCGATGCTAAAGGCGCGAGCCAGGGCACTATTGCCGTGTTTGAAGATATCACCGAATTGGAAACCAAGAGCCGCTTACTGGAAAGCATGATTCAACAATTGGCGGCGAGTCAGGTTGCGATCGAAGTTAAAAATAAAGAACTAACCTATTTGGCCACGCGTGATCCGCTGACCAACTGTTTCAACCGCCGTGCTTTGTACGAGCATCTCGACGGCAAGTTCGATGGTGCGCGTGCATCTGATGCTGAATTCAGTTGCATCATGGCGGATATCGACTTTTTCAAAAAAGTAAACGATACCTACGGTCATGCGGCGGGTGACGAAGTGATCAAAATGGCAGCCAACAGTCTGCGTGAAGTGGTGCGCGATATGGATATGGTGGCGAGATCGGAAGAGCACACGTCTGAACTCCAGTCACAC
>CAXAVL010000330.1:0-3512 GCA_963971905.1 uncultured Cellvibrio sp. | reverse complement strand
TGGTGTCGCGTCCTAATTTCTGTCGCAATGAATGAATCAAAAACTCAATAGCATTACTCTCTATTTCATTGCCCCAACCATAAATTCGATCTTCAAGATCAGCGCGCGAGAGAATTGAGCCAGGCCGCAATATAAGTGCTTGCAACAAAGTAAATTCTCGACTGGAAAGTTGTACCGGTGTGGCGTCACTAACAGTCGCTTCTCGCGAAGCTGGATCAAGAGACACAATTCCGTTACTTAAAATAGGTGAACCAGTCCCACCTTTGCGACGCAGAACAGCGCGCATACGCGCCAAGAGTTCAACCATGGCAAAAGGTTTCACCACATAGTCGTCGGCGCCGCCATCCAAGCCACAGAGTCGATCATCAAGCGAATCCCGCGCTGTAATAATCACTAAGGGGATTGGATTATTTCTAATTCTTACTGAATGCAATACTTCAATACCATCTTTACCGGGTAATCCCAGATCAAGCAACATAATATCGTAATGCTGACAGCCCAGCGTATTCAATGCCGTTTTACCATCTTTTACCCAATCTACCGCATAGGAAGCATCATTCAGCGCTCCTTCCAAAGCTTCCCCAATCATAGGGTCATCTTCTACTAACAAAACACGCATTATTTACTCTCTTTGACACATTAATGTGCTGCTTTTGCTGCTCTTTGTTTAAAAACCAAGATCATCACAAAAATAAATACCAAGAGTGCCGCAGACGCTGAGTAACGACTTAAATCTAGCCCTCCATTAGCCACTGGCTTATCGAGAAAATCACCAACTACCGCACCCAATGGGCGGGTAAGTATGAACGCTGCCCAAAACAATAAGGTATGCGATAGTTTAGTCCAATAATATGCCGTCACGACGAGCGCAAGAAGTGCAGTAAAAATAAACGCACTGCCAATATAACCTATGCCAGCTGTATCTGCTGTCCAATCACCCAACGCGGTACCCAGGGTTTGAGAAAACATGATGGTCATCCAATAAAACATCTCCGCTTTAG
Source organism: uncultured Cellvibrio sp. (assembly GCA_963971905.1). Classification (GTDB taxonomy): domain Bacteria; phylum Pseudomonadota; class Gammaproteobacteria; order Pseudomonadales; family Cellvibrionaceae; genus Cellvibrio. The sequence continues at coordinate 2,511 of CAXAVL010000330.1, read as the reverse complement.
GCGTACTGACAGTCGTTATCGAGACGCTGCCGAGTGTTCGATACCAAGCAAATAGGGATCCTAGGAGCAACGCAAAGAGCAAGGCTGAACCGCCTGCATAACCAATTCCCAATGAGCGGTCAGCAAAATCAGCAAGTGTTGTTCCTACTGTCGTGGTCGCGATTATAGTTCCCCAATAAAGAAAAGGATGGAAACCTTGTGCTTTGATTTGAGCAGCGACCATGACAAAAAAAATAACTGCGAAAATTACAGTACCCACTAAATAGCCTAAATTCATTGACATAGATACTGCATCACCACCCGTCTCACCTAAGGTAGTAGCCGCTATTTTTATAATCCAGAAAACCAAAGTGACTTCTGGGACCTTACTGAATGCTTGCTCATTAGAATTATGCATTTGATGAAATCACCTCCCCAATAATAATTTTCGCACACGACAGTTGTTAGTACGGTATACAAGTTGTTACTGCCTTACCTCTATCCCACTAGCTTGGTAAGCTGACGCTGTTAGACGTTTTATTTTTTTCATGAATAATCGATAAATACACCACCAACCCAATAATAACCCCTAAAAAAACAATGCTAGTACTTGTGGTTCCAAATCCTAGACCACCATGTTTTTTGCTATGTGACAATAAATCTCCTACAGATGCACCTAAAGGACGAGTGAGTATATAAACAACCCAAAAACAAGTGACCGTACTCCAGTGCAGCACGAAATAGACAAATGCTGTTATCGCTATCATTCCTCCAAATAATATTGCCGATTTGGAATAACCTAATTTCATTTCTTCGGAAACCCAATCTCCTGCCGCTGTACCTAGAGCGAAAGTAGCCAGAATGGCAATCCAATAAAAGAGTTCGCGATTGCGATTATCAATTGCATTAATACTTAACGTTTTTTCTTTGCTATACCACAACAGAAACGTAAGGATTAATAGAGCGCTAAAAGCTGCTGTTGAAAGCAACAGAGGGACATGGAGTTTATCGGTTAGATCATCCGTTATGAGCGTACCAAATATGCTGATAAATACCACAGCAGTCCAATAGCGCCAAGGCACATAAGTCGTCGATTTAACTTGCACAAATAATGCAATTATCAACAATACACCCATTATTGCCGAGGTCACCAGCAAGCCAAGGTGTAGTTTAAAAATCAAATAATCAGCACCTGTTTCACCCACAGTAGTTGACATCATTTTTATGATCCAAAAAATCAACGTGACTTCAGGAACTTTATTCAGCAGGTTAACGCTCGGGATGTTAACTGTAGGTTGCATTGGTAGTGAATTCATTGAAATGCTCAAAAAGTAAAAGAATTAGTCGTGATTATCATTGTTTCAGAGAAAACTTAGTTAAAACATAGGATGCTGAGCTAGGAAACCTCTGAACAATTATTTATTTTTAAAAGAACTTCACCACCACAAAAGAACCTTCAACATTGTCGCAAAATTCCCTGTCATATCTTAGATTTGCAAGTCAAACGATTTATTTGGGCTGATTGACAGATTTATTGGTTTCCCCTCGAAAAATGGTTGCAGCCAGTATTGACCTTACCCTCGTGGTACGGTCAAGCGCTGCCGTTTTTTTGAGAAAAATAAATGTTTTACCTTACGACTGTAGGAAGCCTGAAACTGAAAAACCTTGTTAATTGATTTGAGGCAAAAATATGACTACTTTTTTTGGTTAAAAGCATGAGCTGCGGTAGCTGTGCAAGACATATCACCCATGCAGTAAAGACATTAAATCCCGATGCAGAATTGAGCATTGATATACCTGCACGCCAAGTAAGTATCGTGAGTAAAAAATCCCCAGATGAACTAATAAATGTAATCACAGCATTGAATTATGAAGTCGCTATTGTTGATGAGTAATTATCTCATCTTGGCTCAATGTGGCTAAAATATTTTCGTCAACTCGGTTCGGTAATTCGAACCGAGTTGACGAATAAATATTATCAACAGAAAGTTTTTCAGATTGAAGTCAGTTAAATATCAATGTGTATTCAAGGCCATGGCTTTACAACTCTCAGCACAGGTCCGTCAGGCAGAAACGCACTCTTCCATTCCGCCGACTTCTTCACAGCTATCGGCATAGGCGGTACATAATTCAGCGCACACCTTGCAAATATCAGCACTGTATTTCGAACCACTTAATTGAAAGTAGACCGAGGTTTCACAAATTTTGGCGCAGTCCAACATCAAGCGGAAATGCTCCGGTTCCAGATGTTTTCCGCCCATATTCAAACATTGCGTCATGGCGGTTTGTAAGCAGGTTTTATGGCAGCTTGAACAGTTATCGATACACGTTGAATCCGTTGTCATATGGTTCATAAGATTGCTCCTGTCTGATCGGTTCGGTGATGCTGTTTTTTCAACACGAGGACAGGAATACGCCAGAACAACGCATTTAGCTGTGCGCTGGGATACATAAGAAATAATCAGTGTGCTGAGGGACATTACCCACGCCAATGGTGCATGAGTGTGATGGAGCTTCGCAGCCTACCCATCA
>CAXAVL010000329.1:0-3557 GCA_963971905.1 uncultured Cellvibrio sp. | reverse complement strand
GAGCCGACTCATCGACCAGCCAGGATTTCAATACCAGTCCGGTCTCATTATCAATCGTCAACAATGAGCTGTGACGATAAGTATCCAATGGCAGCGCGAGTAGCGCAGTCGCTTCGCGCCCTGCGACCCGCTCCGGACCGCGAATTTCAAATTTATACAATTGATCCATACGTGCCAGATTGGCGCCTAGTTGGCCAATCTTACCTTGCAATAGCTGATCGCCAAGCGAAGCACAACCTATCGCCTTACCCGAGCGCAAAAATTCCCGCTCTGGTCCATTCAAGTGCTGTAACCGCTCATGTTCTATACCGTCTTGCACCCAATGGATAACCCGGAAACTTTGCAATGAGGGATTATCTTTGTGCTGATAAGTAAACGATCCCTGATAATTCAGGGTGTGCGGAATACTCGCCATTTTTTGCAATAGTCTAGTTACTTCTTGCGACTGGGTAATATTGGATTGTGCTTGGGAAGATGAGACAACTACATCTTGAGCGTGCAGATTCAGCGATACCAACAAAGGCAATACAAATAAAACGGGGCGAATAAACAGCGGCGTTAACATTAGAGGCTCGTGAGAGAGTGGATCAAGGGAGCAGCATAACTGCTCCACCTGTTAAAGCAACGGCTAGCTAGAACTATTCCTCTTCCACCAGAATAACGCGAGTATAAGGCAGCATACCTTGGCCGCTATTAATCGACGCATTATCGGTATGCTCTTGAATCAGTTGGTTAACGTAGGTACTCACGTCTTCATTATAAATAGGTGCCGCCTCTTGGCGTGGTACAAACATTACCCGACGATTTTCCTGTGGGCGCGATTCATAACCACTTTGCACAGCTACAGTTCTCGCAGAAAGTGCAGGCGCATTGATACCAGAGGGCAAATTGGCCGCTTTGGTTTCGGTCGCTGCAACAGGTGCAGAAACAGCAGTATTAACCGCGAATTCTGCCGTTTGTGGTGCCACCGTTTGATATTGCTGCACACCAACAATCAAAGCCCCAGCGACCGATGCAGCTACTGCAACACGGCCTGCCTGCTGCCACCAGCGCAACGGCATGGCAATCACATTGCCCGAGTCAGCTTGGTTAACCTCTGGTTGCAACGCAGCCTGTGGATTAAGCGTATAAGTTTCTTCAGCATCAATTGCTGCACTAACACGTGCCGCAAAGTCACTGGAAGCAATGACAGGGAGTTCACCCTTGAGGCCTGCACTGGCAATTTGATAGCGAGACCAAGTAGATTTGAGTTCAGGGCTTGCATCAAGTGCCTTGAGCAGCCGCTGAATCTCCAACTCAGACGCCTGATTATCCATAAGTGCTGACAAAGATTCGGCAAGCACTGGTGGTTGGATTTGCTCTGTCATTCTCGCTGGTGCCTCTGTTAGAAGTGCTCGCAGGTGCGCAAAAAAATTATTTATGCATTGCGTTATTAACGGGCCAGTAACCTTAATACTTAACAGCTCTGACCCAGCTGCTTTCTATGACTAGACAATAGTCAATTGGTTCACGAAATTACAAAAAAATGTGCAAGTTTTTCAATAGGGTTGCTATTTCCCTTCCACACTCTCATCAACTTGAGATTGGCTAATCTTCAATGAGCGGTTTGATGCGTTTATCAATCGCCTCGCGCGCGCGGAAAATACGCGAACGCACTGTGCCGACCGGGCACGCCATCACCTCGGCGATCTCCTCATAGCTCAAGCCATCAATTTCACGCAGAGTCACCGCAGTGCGCAGATCATCCGGCAGATCCTGAAATGCCTGCTCAATCGTATCCTGCAGCTCTGCGCATAAAATATTATGCTCAGGTGTATTTAATTCGTGCATGCCATCATTGCCATCAAAGAATTCAGCATCTTCGATTTCCACATCGCTGGTTGGCGGGCGGCGGTTGCGCGCAACTATGTGATTTTTGGCGGTGTTAATAGCGATACGGTAAATCCAGGTGTAAAACGCACTATCTCCGCGGAAATTGGGCAGCGCACGATAGGCTTTAATAAAGGCCTCTTGCGCCACATCCTGAGCTTCGGCGTGATCGCGAATAAAACGGCTAATCACCGCCAGTACTTTGTGCTGGTATTTAATTACTAGCAAATCAAACGCGCGTTTATCGCCTTTTTGAACTCGCTCGACCAGTTGCTGATCAATATCAGGCGCCAGTTGCGCTGTCATTCTTTTAACCCCCAAGCGCCCTAACCTTGCTGGTTATGGGCAAATCTATGTCAGTATTCCAGAGCTAATCTCAGAAACCGACCTCACTAAACCAACTTTATCACCTGCTATCCATGGAGCGATCTGCAATGGCGCAAGCATTTTTCTACAACCTCAACTATTAAAGCTGGTTGGCTCATAGACAAAACCATGCTTAAAAAGTTCATGGGTGATTATACGGAGTTATTAGTCCAAAGGCTGTTTACTTCGTATAAACCTCTGCGGGCTTGATATACTGCGCCAAAATCTACCCGCTTCACCTAATCCTATCGCCCACTGGGTATTACTTGCATGAAAAAACACTATCAATACGATGTTTTGGTTATTGGCTCGGGCGCAGCCGGTTTGACGCTGGCGCTAAGTCTAGCCCAACAAGCGCGGGTTGCTGTGCTCAGCAAAAATGAAATCAATCAGGGCTCTACCTGGTTTGCCCAAGGCGGCATAGCAGCAGTATTGGACGATCAAGACTCCATTGACGCACATGTTGCCGACACCCTGATTGCCGGAGCCGGCCTCTGCCATGAAGACGCCGTGCGTTTTACCGTTGAGCGCAGTAAAGACGCGATCCAATGGCTGATTAACCAAGGCGTCAATTTCACCAAGGAAAATAACAACGGCGATTATCACCTGACCAAAGAAGGCGGCCACAGCCACCGACGCATTATTCACAGCGCCGATGCCACCGGCCAAGCGGTGCACTCAACCCTGATCGAACAGGTTCAGCAACAAACCAATATTGATATTTTTGAACACCACGTGGCGGTCAACCTGATCTCTCAAGCCGATGCAGACTCCCGCAAACTGCGCTGCAGCGGTGCCTATGTACTAGATAGTAAAAATGATGCAGTACATGTATTTCAAGCCAAGGTTGTCGTTCTGGCAACGGGTGGCGCGAGCAAGGTTTATCTGTATAGCAGCAACCCGGATAGCGCCAGCGGCGACGGCATCGCCATGGCTTGGCGCGCTGGTTGCAGGGTGGCCAATATGGAATTCAATCAATTTCACCCCACCTGTTTATATCACCCTCGGGCGAAAAACTTTTTGATTACCGAAGCACTGCGCGGCGAAGGCGCGTATTTACGCTTGCCGAGTGGCGAGCGTTTTATGCCGCGTTTTGATGAGCGCGAAGAGTTGGCGCCGCGCGATATAGTCGCCCGCGCCATTGACCATGAAATCAAACGTTTGGGTTGCGACTGTGTGTACTTGGATATCAGCCACAAATCCGAAGAGTTTATTAGCGAACACTTTCCAACCGTAAAAGCGCGCTGCCTGGAGTTTGGGATCGACATTACCAAGGAGGCCATCCCAGTAGTACCTGCAGCGCATTACACCTGCGGTGGGAT
>CAXAVL010000328.1:0-3579 GCA_963971905.1 uncultured Cellvibrio sp. | reverse complement strand
TCTGCTTCGCGGGTGCGTGAATCCAACCGCGCGCTATTGCGCTCTTCAGTCAAGCCAGCGCGTTGGTCTTCAAGCTGACGAGTCTTTGCTTGTGCCCAGGCAACATCTACCTCGCGGCCAGCGATAAATACCAAGTGATCTGATAGCGCTTTATCCTTGCGTGGAATTTCCGCCTGCTTTACCGCCGTGTCGGCTGTGCGAATAGCAACCGAAACCTTGCTGGCCAGTACAGGATTATTTTGCAGCTGAGTGAGTTTTTCCCGTGCTAATACCGCTCCTTCAGGTGGTTGTGGTGTGCTTGCACAGCCACTGATAATCAATAAGCTGGCAACTGCTATGAGTATGGGGGCGCGTAAGTTCAGCGGTTTAATAACTGCATTTAGGTTTAACAATTTCATTGTGTGTCTCCAGTTTTACGCTGCATTTCTTCTTTAAGTACATCGATATTTTTAGTCATATCCGTATTTACTGCCTCGGCCTTGGCGAGTTCTGCTTTTGCCGAAGCTAGCTTGATATTCATGCTGGCCTGTTGCGCCAAACGTTTAGCCAGCACCATGTCTTCCTTTGCGACGGCAGCACGTGAGTCGCTAAGTTGTTCGCGTGCTCTCTGCATTTCTGGCAATGCATATTCGGCAACACGAGCCTGTTCCGCATCGGTAAGCGATTGTTCGGCAGCGCTTATTTCTTGTGTTGGTGGGAGTAGTTTTGATGCGCAAGCACCGAGTAATAATAGGCTGATGCCCAATACCAGCAGGTGCGGAGTGAATGCCCATGCACCTCTAGTAGCGGCTGTGTGTGTTAATAAATTCATACTTTTTTACCTTTAATTGACGAACAAATGTTATTTCTTAATTTTTGCTTTAGGTGGCCGTTGGCGTGATGACTTGTGTGCGATACGCAATATGACAGTTATGCAGTACAGGCGAGTTGGTTGATGGAGGTACAGTAGCAGGATTTGTGATGGCCTATCGGTGCGCTGCCACACCCAGCTATTGACTCCATTATTTGCGCGTGATTTGTTGTTGAGTGCGTTGGCGAACGGATATTGGTCGTAGTGCGGATTAGTATGAGCATTCCGCTCCGGGTTGAGGTGAATAGAAAAAACTACCTGGCATTGGAGAGCGAAACGAATATCTATTCAAACAATTTATTATTAGGAATTAATTATGCAAACTAATCAAAATAGCCCAACGTTGAATACCAATGGTAAAGACGACAATACAGATGCTTCAGCGGGCCTTGCGCGCGAATTTCACAGCTTTGTTGCAGACATGGAAGATCTTATCAAAGCGACTACAAATCTTACTGGCGATGAATTGCATCGCGCCAAAGCCAAGCTGAATCAGCGCATTGCTGCGGCCAAAAGCTCGGTTGAAGAGGTAGGTGAAACTATTGTCAACCGTGCGCGCAAAACCGCCCAGAGCACTAATACTTATGTGCACGAACAACCATGGAATGCCATTGGTGCCAGTGCTGCGGTAGGTCTGCTGTTGGGTTATTTGTTGGCGCGTCGCGCATAGTTGAGTTGTAGCAAAATTTTGCTGTCAGCCATTAAAAATGCATTCATTTGAATGCATTTTTGCCATCAAGGAAGGGGAATACCCCTTGGTCACGCATGGAGTGACTCCTCGTAGGAATAAAATATTTATGGAAATAATTAAGCGCTTGCGCACTATGGCGAAAATAGCATTGACGCGCTTGGAGTTACATGGCCAGCTTGTCAGTGTTGAGTGGGCAGAGGAAAAGGTTCGATTACAGCAGCTAATGATTGCTTCGCTGTTCGGATTTATTTTCCTTTTTTGTCTGTTCCTGTTTGCAGGCATTTTAGCTGTTGCGCTCAGTTGGACTAGCGATTATCGCACCCTAACTATTGCAGGTGTTTTGGCTGGCTACGCTGTGGGCTTGTGTCTGTGTGCTTATTGGGTTATTCAGATTGCTGCACGAAGCTCGGCCACGTTTTCTGCAGCGCGTGAAGAAATTGCCGCTGATCTGGCGCTGATTCGGAGTCAATTGTGAATTTACCTGTTGAACCAAGCTTGAAGGTGAAGCGTTGCTTGCTACAGCAACAATTGCGCTGCCAGCGGCAGGATATTATTGCGCAATTAGATGGGGCGGGTGATATAGAGCCGCAATTCCCTCGCAGTGCCACCATGCGTTTTTTTGCTGGTCGTGCGGGTTTGAAATTGGTGATGGAATTTGCGGTGCGGCGTTTGGCGCAGCGTTATCCCGGTCTTTTGGTGAACGCTTTTGCCTTGATGCGCCTAGTTCGTTGAAATAGTTCGTGAAATAGTTCGCTGAAATGTTGCCTGCCGCTAGCGCCAATGTGCCTGAGCACATCACGCTTGGCGGAAAGCAGTGATTGACAGTGCTCTCTTGTGTGGAGTGTTTGATTGTTAGTCGTAAGTTGAGCTCAGCAAGGTTTTTAAATTCCCTGCTGCAGAGTGAGCCACAAAATTACCCAGTGCGCGATACACTTCAAATTGCGTCTCTTCGAAATATTGGTCGCTAGTCGCTTCATGTGGGTACAGCGGGTTTGCATGTCGATAGTAATGCAAGTATTCCGGTTCGCGACCTGTAAACGCCAGCTTCAAATAAAGTAAACGACCCACTTCACCATTACTGTATTCAATAATTCCTTCAGAAAAATTACTGGCAGAGATGCGATCTGCTGGGCGGATGGCAGATACGTCCAATTTTATATTGATGCCAAAATCTATCGCCGCGTAACGCTGCAGGGTAATCAGACCTGCAAACGCCAGTGTGGGATCGGCTTCTGCATCAATACAGATAATGGTTTTGCATTGCCGTTTGAGCAATTCATAAACACCCAGGTTTTCCAAATGCCCGCCATCTGAACAATTGATATAAGCGGTTTTTTCGCTAGCAGTGCCGCAGGCTTCGCGGATCAGGTAAGGCAGGCCGGGCGGTCTAAAACGAAAATTGTATTTGTCTTTTACTTTGCTGAATTTGCCGGGGTTGGGCAGCCAATAATTCAAACGCATATTGAGCAGGGTTAATAAAAAACGCAGCGGGTTAATCGTGCCTACGCCCATATTGGGCGATACGGCTGCGGCAGAAATTGCCATAGCGGTAGCAAAGTTAAAATGTTTATCGGCTGCTTCTACTGCGGTGGTGGGCGCGTAGCCGGTAAAGTCGCTGCCGCAATAACGCTTGCTCAAAATAAACGGCATGGAGCGACGCGAGCGCAATTGCGGATTGGCGCTGCCCTGTAAATTTAAGGTGGTGTTAATTAAATGGTAGGGCGCACTGCTTTTATTGCCATTGAGTTCGCTCATTTTTAACTGATCAAGATGAGCGAGTTTGCCGTCTTTTGGAGCGATTAAAAATGTGCGGCTCAAACGGTCGCGATAAAATGGGTGCAGCGAAAAGCGGTTAATGCTCACGCAAAAAAAGTTATACAGCCAGACCACCAGCCCCAGTAAATAAATCCACCACTCCGCATAACCGCGCGAAATTTGCAGCTGGTTCACACTCAGCATTTTACGGTTCGGTCTTAAATTTAATGCCTCAGCCAGTTGCTGCGCGCCCAGAGCGCGCAGAATAAACCCCATGCTCAAC
>CAXAVL010000327.1:0-3586 GCA_963971905.1 uncultured Cellvibrio sp. | reverse complement strand
TCGACAAATTTATCGGGGACGCTTGCTTTGGCATCTTTTCGGCACCTTTGGATCTACCCAAACATGAAGACAGAGCTATAGAAGCCGCGGTAAGAATTCAGGAAAGAATTAAAGAACTCAATAAGACAATGGACCAAGAAATTGCCATAGGCGTGGGCCTCCAAAGTGGCACTGCTTGTGTAGGAAATATGGGTAGCTCAACCAGGTTTGATTACACGGCAATAGGCAATTGTGTTAATGAAGCTGCCAGGTACGAGAGCGCCACTAAAGAAGTTGGAGTTGATATTCTGATAGGGGCCGAGACGGCCAAAGAAAGCACAATTGATCTAAAGTATGTAAAAGATATAAAGGTTAAGGGAAAAGAAAAAGCTTTAAGTGTTTATACCGTTTCCTAACCCCGATTCAGGAATACGATAGTGGTCAAGGGGTTTCCTCTGCCAATGCGGGATAAAGTGTCTCCAATTGCTTTCTTGTAAGCCGCAACACCCTTTCTTGTTTGGCGACAATCGCACTCACGCGCGTGGTTGACAAACCGCCATGCTTGATACCTAGCTCTCGGTAAGTAGTTCCTTCAGAAATTCTTTCCTTGTAAATTTGCTCGTCCCTTTTTTTAAGTTTTTTTCGTTGTCCAGGGTATGCTTCTCCGAGCAAAAGATTATTCATTGCAGTCTTTTTAGCCATCCGTTGGCTAGTCGCTATGAATTTACTCATAATTCCCGTTATTTCTCTGAGAGTTTTTGGTGTAATATCTGCCCATTGACAACCGATAGGTTTAATCTGCATACCACTCGCTTGAAACCTATCGTTCTCGCTAGAGAACAGAAGGCAACCATCATCGGAATCGAGATATAGTATTTGTAGTTCTCCCATGCTGTCCGCATCAGGCTCTTCTCGATAAATCCAATAGCCGTATGACGTTAATCCATACCTATATTCCTCATAAGTTTTTTTTGTTAGGCCAATAAATTTGCTGTACTTTTCTTTCCACATTTCAATAACTTCTTAAAAATAAATTAGGGTGAAAGAAAATCCTAAAGGGTTGTGTTTATACTCCGCACATCCCATCGCACTCATTCTCAAAACCAAAAAGGTCAAACTGACCTTCGTTTGGTTCGCTTAAATCAGCTTCTTCCAGAGGAACTTTTGAGCGATGTAAGAAAAAACTTGCTTCCGAGTCTTTTCCTCGCCACATCGTTCTAATTTTCTTGTCAATTTTAATAGCATCCTGCCATTCTTCGGGGTAATCATCGCGTATATGTCTCCATTCTTTGTTGTCGTGAAAAGGACAAAAAGTACAAGCGGATCGTGGTGGTGTTTTTTTGTAATGTTTTTGCACCCACTCAATACAATGCAACCTCGTCAATCTATTTTCGATTAGAGGCCACCGATGCTCAATAAATGAATTTCTGCTGTTTTTCATCCTCTGAATCTCATCCAAAGAAATTCCAATCCACTGAATTGCAAGTACGCCTTCTGGAGTTCGTTTACCGAATATGCCTAATTGTTTCCTAACCTCACGAATCAACGGGTTAATTTTGTAGTCAGACGTACATATACGGTTTAACAAACCGCCCGATCTGTCCTCATCCTTGAGTTGAATCCAAGCTGGAATAGGCAGTCGTTCTTTTGTAATATCATTTTTAAGATCACGATGTGATACTTGGACTATCGGAAATGAAACTTTGTTCTCAAGCCAATCTAGCCATTCATAAACTTCTTGCGGTTCAGCGTGAGTGTCGGAAAATATTGCAATATCTGGCATCGGTGTAATTTCACCGTGAGTCGCCATCAAAGCTAATGCTGAAGACTGTACGCCAGCCCCAAGACTCAAAATGTGCATTGGTTCAGATTTGTTCATCAATGTTTCCTATCATATTCGATCAGCATATCCGATTTTATCGATATTTTCGCTGGTGAAAGAAAATCCTAAAGGGTTGACTTTTAGAATTCTTTCATTTTTCCTATGAGCACTGGCGCCATTGGCGTTGTTTTTCGATCGATCTCAGGGCCAGCCCAAAGCCAGTGTATGCGGCCGCAAGCTACACAACGAAGATATTCCCCGACAACTTTCAAATTTCTTTGGACCCTATGGTCCTTCGTTTCACCACCGCAGGAACATTGCACTATTGATCCCCATCAGCTAAATCCACAAAACATTGCTTTTCCAATTCGATAAGCAATTCGATGTAATGTTTTGCTTTTTCAAGATCAGTAATGAAACCTTTCTTTTTCCACCTGCATATGTATTTGATTACGTTGCCGGCACCGTAACTTAATTTGTTTCGTTCTATGAATTCAAACGGTGAGATTTGAAAATCTATGTAATGATTCCCCCCGATTTGCCTGTCATAAGGACTCATAAATTTATGCCAATCTAATTCATTCAACGCCGCATTGCCTGATGCTATGCGTTGTTGTTCGGCGTAACGCTCGTTGCGCGCTGCGCGGTCGTCTTCTATTTGTTGAAGTTCCATGTCATTCTTGGAGCGAGGACGCCCCATGCTATCGGTTTCTTTGGACATATATATCTCCCTGATTAGTAATCTATGAGCTTTTTCGCTTTGCTCAGAATGTCATTGAATTCTTTTCTATGATTGTTTGTGAGTGACATCATCTCGTAAGCTTCGATTAGGGCATCCAGGGTTGTTTTTAATTCATCGATTTCTTTTTCGCACTCTGCCAGCGGGTTAATAGGCTGCCATTCCCTCAGTAGCTTTTCGAGCTCTCGGTATCTTTGTTCCTTGATCGATCGGATCCTGGCAGCACTGCCTACCCCGGTCACCGCTACCGGCTGCTTCTTTTTTTTGTCAGGAATGTTGAGCCAGTACATGATCAGGTTTCATACAAATTTGGCATCACCGAAACATCAAGCTGGATCAACACGTTCATCCAGTAGGTTCGCATGTCACCCGGCAGGGTCGGCCGATTAAGAATCTTCTGAACGGCGTCTATGCGGCGCCGTTTCAATCGTTGCGCTGATAGCTCGTCAGTCACGCTCGTCTCCATACTCGAACTCCTTTTGCCCCATCTTCAACCACCGATCGCATCGTGAGCATGAAGCCCTGGGTACGCTTGAGGTAAGCTGTGCGATTCGATAGAACATGATAGGCAGTTGTATTGGTTAAAACACCCTTGAAAAAAACACTTTCCCCTGGCTTCAATTGGCGCAGCAGGCTGAAAGGATGGCTGCCATCGAAGCGCCTTGGTGGCAGCGGCACATCCCTTTCGATGCTGGGCAGAGCAAACGGTTGATCATCGTTCATCGGGCCGATGCGATGACAGGCTTTGCTTGTTAGGCAGAAGCCTGTATTCACACAATCCTCTCTTAACATCCCCGCGCCTGCGACGTTCAATTGTATGCTCCCCGAATTTCTTTTTACGCATATGGCGAAGCTGGGCGCTTATTGACGCTTCCGGGTCGTTGGTGATGGCTGCAATCTCAGCCAGAGATCGCCATCGACTGTCGGACATCAATGTAAATATTCTCTTGATCTGACCAGTCAGCCGCAAGAAGTCGAAACTTGGCTGGAACGGTTGGTATTCAGGTCCGTCAAAGTGCGCTTTCGGTAGCTTGTTTTCCATCATA
>CAXAVL010000326.1:0-3590 GCA_963971905.1 uncultured Cellvibrio sp. | reverse complement strand
AATAGCTGCTGTAGATAAATACTGTTCTCCGCAGTCTGGTCTGGCGCGCGCTCCGGCTCTATCCAATCATCGATATTGTCGTGTTGGTGACGGTTCTGGCTCTTGTACCAATCTTTGGCGCAATTGATCACCAAGCGGTACAGCCAACTGCTAAAGGCAGCTTCAAAGCGAAATTGCGCAATAGTTTGCGCGAGTTTTATACAGGCGAGTTGGGTGATGTCTTGTGCATCGCTAGGGTTGCCACACCAGCGGTAGGCAAAGCGGTAGATGCTGTCGTAGTGGTGTGCCAGTAGCTGTGCAAAGGCCTCGCCATCACCCCTTTGTGCTGCGCGAATCAGCTCGCTTTGGTCAGCGGCAGTCATGAGGTGTTTCCATTGGTGATTCCGTGTCGCTTAGGTGCCAATAATTAGACGATATAAAGTGTCACTTCCTTGGTGATGTTCTTTTTGTGTCGAATTTCTTTACAGTTGTATTTTTGTTATTGTGACGTGGTTATCGTTAATTCGTTGATTGTGATGACAAAAAAAATTATGGCGCGCATTTTGCAAATTTTAACGCCAAGTGGGTGATTTTGCTGTCCTGCCCCTATAACTTTATTCCTCAAGGAAATTTACATGTCTTTTAAATCGATTTATGCATCTTGCATTGGCTTGGCTTTGAGTCTTTTGTGTTTAGGTGCAAACGCCAATCTTATCGTGAATGGCGGTTTTGAGGATAACAATGTTGCTACAGGTACTTGGGCCTATTTTTCATCTGCAGCGGTCAATGGCTGGGAAGGCGATAATATTGAAATTTGGGACAATTATGGTGGTGTGATCGCGGCTGAAGGTACTCAATACGCAGAGCTTAATGCGCATCCATTTAAAGGTTCTGTGTTTTCCATCTTCCAAAACTTCTCTACTGTTGTTGGCCAAACTTACGATGTGTCATTCCTTTACCGGGCGCGCGTGAACAACAACGAGCAGTTCTATTTCAACGTCGGTACTCTTTCTGCACTGTTGAATGATCATGTAGTGGGTAGTTGGAAGCAGTACACCGGTAGTTTTGTTGCTACCAATAGCACCAGCAAAATCACCTTCACTACCTACAACGCGGGTACTTTAGGTAACTTCTTGGACAATGTGGTAGTTACTGCAAAAGCCAATGTAGTTGAATCTAGCCCGTTGGTAATGCTGCTGATTGGTTTAACCGGCTTGGTGTTGATCAGAAAGAAAAATATTCGCAAATAAGTTTCGTAAAAAGTTCATTCTAAAAGGCGATCTGTTTCTACAGGTCGCCTTTTTTGTTTCAAGGTCGTTTGTTTTTAATACTCAAGTTCAATTGCCGCGATACATTTTATTTGTCGACTGGAAAGTGAGAATTAAAGCGAAATAGAGCTAAATTTGATCAGCGCGGAAATTGTTTTATCGCCTGTTCCAATTGCACTAAATGTTCGGTGCGATTTTGATAAGCAATTTGTTCAAACAGTTCGGCGATGTTGATTAACCCGGTTTTAAATTGCGGTTCGCTGTAGAGCACGCGCTGGATAAAATCGCGCAGTGTTTCGCCGGCTTTGCGTTGGTAACCCAGCTGGGTGAGTTTGTGTTCCAGTTTTTTAACAGCGCGAGTTTCCGGGCGCAGCTCGGTGCTTTGGTTGTTGCGCAGCAATGCCCACGCAAATAGTGCCGCGCCGACTAACCCCAAACCAATCAGCCAGAGGGTGATGCGCCAGGGTTCGCTGCCACCGAGCAAGCGCGATAACAAACCCTCTTGCGCGTCGGTGTCGTAATTCAGTACCCAGCGCTGCCAAGTGTAGTTGGCGGCGTCCCAGCGCAACTGCAGCTGGTATAGCAGTTGCGATGATTGCCAGGCATTGGCAATCAACTCCTGATCACTTTCACCCAATGCTTCATTCATTCCTTGTTCGATACGGTTGGGCGCCACGGCGGCGGTGGGGTCAATCATTTGCCAGCCTTTGCCGTCGATCCACACTTCGGTCCAGGCATGGGCATCAGATTGGCTGACCAGCAGATAGTTCTCTACCGGATTCCAGCGCCCACCTTGATAGCCCACCACCACCCGCGCCGGTATGCCTGCCGCACGCAGCAAAAAGCTAAAGCTGCTGGCAAAGTGCTCGCAGAAGCCGCGTTTGCTGACCAGCAAAAACTCATCTACGGAATGTTCACCCAGCAGTGGCGGTTGCAGTGTGTAGGGAAATTCGCGATTAAACAGCGCTAAGGCCCGAGCAACAATTTGCTCATCAACCAGATTTTGGTTGCGCCAACTAGCGGCCAAGGCGCGGGTTTGCGGATTGCTGTCTGCCGGTAGGCGGGTGAAAAAATCGCGCTGCATCTCGTTCATTTGCGGTGGTGCTGGCCAGTCGATTTGCAGTGCCGAGGTGACTTCGTAGCGCATGCGCTGAGCAACAGGTATGCGGTTCAGCAAGAGTGAATCGGCGGTGATGCGGATGGAGTTGCTGGGATTGTTCACGCGCTGCGGGGTCATCAAACTGAAGAGCCAGGGTTGGCCGTGGGGTTCGACAATAATGCTGTAGTCGATGGGTTCGCGTTTGATACCGGTTTTATCCGATGGGTTGCGCGGTTGTACCCCCCAACTATCGCGCATGCGCCAAGTGCGGCCATCAAAGCTATCCAATACCAGGCCGCGCCAGTAAAGCTGGCTCGGGTCGGGTGGTTGGTCACTAAATTCCACCCGAAATGCCGGTGCGCGGTTGAGCGCGAGATTGCCTAAATCGCCGGGGGAGAGGCTATCGCTAAAACCGGTTTTGGCTGTTTGTTGGGTGGGGATCGCCCACAGTGGCCCAAGGCGCGGAATCACCACAAATAACACCAGCATGATAGGCAGTGCATGTAACAGGATCATCGCCCCGCGTTTAAGGCGCAGACCGGTTGTTTGTGTGTGGGTGAGGTAGAGCGAGCGCCAACTGGCGAGCAACAGTACTACGCAGAGAATCGCGTAAGCAGCAGCTTGGGGGCTTTGGTTAAACAGGAATTGGGTGGCGGTGATGATAAAGCCGATAAACACCAGCAATTGGGCGTCGCGCGCGGAGTTGACTTCCAGCAGTTTGAGCGAGAAGGCGCAGACCAGCAAACCCACCATGGCTTCGGTGCCGGTTTTGCCCGCATAGCTGGCGAACAAGCCGCCCGCGCAAATCAGTGCTAGCAGGGTTTTGACCAAACTACCGGGCGCGCCCCAGCGGCCGCGAAACATCTGTGTGCGCCACAGGGCAGTGATCGCCCACACCAGCCAGAGCCAGAAGGGCAGGCTGAACAGCAGGGGCAAAATTAGCAGGGCTTGCATGACCAACAGCCAGGCGAGTTTGTCCCGCGCGAGGTATTCGGTCTGCGGTTTGCGCAGGGGCTGGGTTTTGAGCCGCTTAGCGAACATGGCTCTGCTCCCGGCGCTGATCGCGCGGCAGATTAAATTCGGCCAGTGCCGCCAATACCGCTTGCTGGTGGTGTTCACCTAATGCTGGTGCGAGCTCCAGTCCGGGCAGGCGCAAGCCGTAGGGAATTTGCCGTCGCTCGTATTCCAGCGCCCAGTAACACAGGCCAGACAAACGCAGCTCTTGTGTTTGGTTGAGGCCGTTC
>CAXAVL010000325.1:0-3629 GCA_963971905.1 uncultured Cellvibrio sp. | reverse complement strand
CTCGTGCGCTAGAAAACGCGCTATAGTCAAAAACGAGCGAAGCCCTGACCATCGCCTGACTACCATAGAAGACATATGACGACTACCGATACTATCCGACTCCTGATTTTGAATAATCAACGCTCCGAAGCCGAGCGCTTGATCAGCATGCTGCACGCCTCCGGCCACCCTTGCCGCGCGCAACATGTCGAGAGTGAAGAAGCCCTCGTTAAACTGTTGCAGGAGCAGAGCTGGGATTTATTGATTGGCCATTACGACACCAGCTCCCCCACCCCACAGACAGCGATCAAACAAATTCGCCGGCTCAATAAAGATGTGCCGGTTATCCTGCTCTACGATGTGGACGGAGAAAATAGCCCGTTTGCCGTAATTGAAGGGCTACGCATGGGCGCAACCGATGTGGTTGACCTGGATAACGACCAGCATTTATTGCTCGTGATAGACCGCGAACTGGGCAACCGCGAACAGCGTCAGGCGCGCCGTAATACTGACCGCCGCTTTCGCGAAGCCGAGCGCCGCAGCCAACAATTACTCGACAGCTCGCGCGATGCTATCGCTTTTATTCAGGATGGCCTCTATCTCTACGCCAATGAGTCCTTTGCGGAACTGTTTGGCTATCAGGACAAAGACGATATCGAAGCCATGCCGATTATGGATATGGTGGCCGACAAAGATCAGGCGCGTTTGAAGAACTTCCTGAAAGATTTCACCTTCAAAGGTGATGAGGCCGAATCCAGCACTCTCGGTTTTGCCGGTATCACCAAAGACGACAAAGAAACCCACATAGATTTGGAAGTATCACTGGTCACTTACGACGAAGAGCCCTGCATCCAATTCCTTGCCCGCGCCTCGATGAATTCGGCCAACAATGCCAATAACGAGGAGCTGGAGGCCCAGCTTAAACAAATTAAATGGCAGGATTTAGTTACCGGCACCTACAACCGTCAATACCTGCTCAATCAGCTCGATCACATCATCGACACTGTGGATGAAAAACAGTACTACTGCCTCTTTTATATTGAGCTGGATAACTTTAGCGGGCGAGTAAAAGATACCTTCGGCGTTGCCGGTGCCGATCTGGCGCTGATTGATATAGCCACCCTGCTGCGCGCCAAAGCCAATACCAGCGACACCATTGCGCGCTTGGGCGATTCTACCTTTGCCATTATTTCACCCAATGTGAAAGCCGATGCGGCGGTCAACCGCGCCACACAGCTGTGCAAAGATTTGGAAGGTCATATTATCGAGATAGATCACAAAACCCTGCAGATCACCTGCAGCATTGGTATCTCGCTAATCAATGAAACCACCACCAGCACCAACACTGTCATTGAACAGGCGCGTACCGCGATGCTCAAGGTACATACGGAGAATGGCAACAACGCCATGCTGTTTGAACCTGAAACACCTAAGATAGATCTTAAAATTGACGTTGCCGCAGCCATTCAACAAGCATTGGATAATGACCGTTTCCGGCTATTGTTCCAGCCGATTATCAGCCTGCGTGGTTCCGATGAGGAATACTACGAAGTCTATTTGCGCATGATCGATGATCAGGGCAACGAGATTTCACCCAATCTCTTTTTGGAGGCGGCATCAAATATGAGTGCCTGTACCAAAATTGACCGCTGGGTAATTTTGGAATCCATCAAGATGCTGTCGCAACATCGCGCCAAGGGCAATAAAACCAAGCTAATTGTTAATATTGGGCGCCAATCCCTGTGCGATGAATCGCTCATCCCCTGGCTTGCCGTTGCTTTCAAAGCCGCCAAACTGAGTTCCGACTCGATTGTGTTCCAAGCACAGGAAATCGATGTCACCAATCATTTAAATGCCGCCAAACATTTTTCCGAGGGGCTGGAAAAGCTCAAAACCAGCTTTGCCATTAGTAACTTTGGCTGCTCATTGAACCCATTCAACACACTTGCACATGTGCCAGTTACCATGATCAAGGTCGATGGCTCTTTCACTACCGATATTCAAAATAACAATGAAAGCCCGGAGACACTGATTCAGCTAATCGAAAAGCTAAATGGCGAAAGCAAGATCACGCTGGTGCCCTTTGTAGAAAATGCGAGCGTGCTTTCCACTCTCTGGCAAGCAGGTGCCCACTATATTCAAGGGCACTATTTACAAGAGCCAAGCCAGGGAATGACGTACGACTTTAATATGGAAAGCTAGTCCAGAGGTGCGAAAACCTTCCGCACCTGGTACGGATTTCCCTCCAGCCAGGTGCACAAGTTCGATTTTCCGACGCACGAGCACTAGTTTCGTGCATAGGTCACAAAAAGTCTTGCCCCGGTTTTTTTATGCTTACTTTTTCCCTTTAAAACCAATAACATAAATACAAACATCACTACAAAATAAGATGTTATCAACCACGCTTAGCCTCTAAATGAAAGTCGATTTATCAATAAATATAAGATAAAAACGAATAATGCCACGCTGAGATGGCAGCTAAATCTACCTCCGAGAACTCGCCAAACCCGATCTATTTGCATCGAGAGCATTGCCTATTCCGATATGGCTACGGTCACCTCATGCATTCAGGATCACCTCCAATAACACGCTTGAGTAACGGGCTTTTTGTGTCTGGGCTTAATTAACAATAATGCCCGATGCATAGGTATATCTGGTGCTTTGCCGCCCGTTAAAAAGCCGCCGAGTAATCGGTATTCATCTTTGAGGAAGAACTATGCGTCGCTTTAACGCCTCCGCGACAGCTCCTCGCCCAGCTGGTGCGCTGACCCGCTCCCTCTGTGCGCTTGGACTGTCACTCGCTCTCTCCGCAGTGTCGCTCCAGACCCACGCCGCCTGTCAATATCAGGTAACCGGTCAATGGGGCACAGGCTTTACCGCCACAGTCAAAGTCACCAATGAAGGTACCGCTGCCGTCAGCAGTTGGAACCTGAACTGGCAGTATGCAGGCGACAACCGCATCACCGGCGGCTATGACGCCGTATTCAGTGGCACCAATCCCTATACTGTTAAAAACGCCAGCTGGAATGGCACACTGCAACCCGGCCAAAGCCTGAGCTTTGGTTTTCAAGGGACAAAAGGGGCAACAGCCGCAGAAGTTCCGGCTCTGACCGGCAACCTGTGTGGTGCAACAACCTCATCGGCCAGCTCGACTGTCACGTCGGCCAGTAGCTCTTCGCGCTCCAGCAGCTCAAGCTCGCTAATACCAAGCAGCAGCTCAGCGCCTAGCTCCGTATCTTCGTCTTCATCCTCCAGCGCTCCGGCACCCTGGACATTAAACACTACTGACTCTTACCTCAACTTCGCCACCATTAAAAATACCCACACGCTGGAAGCACATCACTTCACCACCATCAGTGGCGATATCAACAGCGCCGGAGTGGCGACCTTGACCATCGACCTGAACAGCGTCAACACCGGAGTTGCACTGCGCGATCAACGTATGCGCGACCTGCTGTTTGAAACAACCAGCTACCCCAGCGCGATTGTCACCGTCGCCGTGCCTGCCAACTTGATCAGCAGCCTGGCGATCGGCCAAAGCGCAGCAACCGATATTTCGGCCAGCCTCAATCTGCATGGTGTAACTGGTGCCATCACCACCAAAGTCTCAGTACAGAAGCTGTCTGCCTCCCGCGTGCTCGTGCAAAGCA
>CAXAVL010000324.1:0-3676 GCA_963971905.1 uncultured Cellvibrio sp. | reverse complement strand
ATTTTTTGCGCCTATGCTCTGCTCCAGCCACGCCAGCAGTGATTGGGGCACCACGGCAGGCGTGTACTTTTGATAGAGGCCGGCATTGAGCTGGCGAGCACCAATCTGTAAATAGAGGTCAATATCACCCGTGTTGCGCTGCCATGGCAGCGATAGCCACATATAACCGCGCGCCACTTCATCCCCTTGCTGGAACTCCAACTGGCCGCTATTGATATAAATCTGGTTATTTTCCGGCTGCAAATGCCACGCGACCTGACCTTTAGCGCGGTCGTATTCCATGGGCGCCGAATAGGTAGGGGAATAGTGCATGGTGAAGTGTTGCTGCGCATCTATATCGACAAATCCACCCTTTTGACCTGCTTGCAGGTAGCCCTCCACACCGGTAAGAGCAGGCACGCCACGCCAGGCATCGTTAACCACCTGCGCAAGATTGGCGCGCAGCTGCCACTCTTTCGGCGCCTGTAAGGGCAAGGTCAATTGCAGGTTGCGTACTTGTCCACGCAGGTTGAGCGCTGTTAATACCTTTTGTAACTTGCCATCGCCCAATACCCCTGCGCTATCTAACATATTGCTTAAACGGCTAAGATCCAGCTGATCCATGTTGATTTGCAAGGGTTTTTTAAACCCGGTAGAGGCCACCGCAATATTTACATCGGTGATCTTTTGCTCATTTATGGCGGCGTTAATTTGCTGCAGCCCTAAACGCCATTCACCGCTAGGCAGCCAATAACCGGTCAACTCAGTGGCAAAATTATCCAGCGACAGACGGCGCTCCCCCAGCGGAAGTGATAAACGCTGCAGCCCCAAGCGTCCAACCAAATCGTAACCTTGTTGACCAACGCGACTTTCAAACCAGATATTGGCATCGATCATTCCCTCGCTCTGCACACTGGCTTTACTCACTCCATTGAGCAAAAACGCACTGGTTGCGGCGATGGGTTCACTGGTGGGAAAACGATTCAGCTGCAGATAGCCTTTGCTACGAAAGCTGGCCTGATCCCGTGGATCACCCTGTCCTTCCATGATCAGATAGACACTGCGCGGCTGCTCATCCACATCGATTTGCAGAGCAAGGCGATGGAAATCACCGGCATTTTCCAGCAGCAAATAAGGTGAAGCCAACTGCATTTGTTTGCCCGAAGCAAACTGAAAACTGAGGTGACTGCGCTGAAATTCAATCTTGGTGGAGAGCAGCAGCATATCGAGCAGCGCGTCCAACTGCACACCCGGTTTATTGGCGTCGGTGCGCTTGGGCAGACCGGGAATTTGCCAAAAACCATCGGCGGTCTGGGCAAAGCTCATATCCACTTGGCGGAGCGATAGATTGCTCCACACCAGGCGCAAGTTGACGAGCGACTCCAGCATATCGAGCCGCAGGCGGGCTTGTTTTAAGGCAACTATAGGTTCGTCAGTCTGACTCTTAATGCTGAGATCGCGGATCAGCAAACTCGGCTTCAAACCGTCCCAATCAGCTTGAATCTGACCTATGGCCACCTGAGCATTGAGTTTGGAAGAAAAATACTCAGCAATGCTGTGATTGTAATCGCCCAACAAATAGGAAAAGCTACGCCCGGATTGCACCAACACCGCCAATAAAATCAGCGCGAGGGCAACCAGAAAGTACGACCATTTCACCAGTTTGCGAAAAGCACGAGTCATTGCAGCGATCTATTCCGGGCTAGGGGTTGCTGAGTAAATGTTGCATTGCACATCAGACCAACACGATATCGTACTGCTCTTGTTGAAAGAGCGCCTCAACCCTGAATTCGATGGTTCGGTTAATAAAAGCTTCCAGATCGGCCACATAGGCGGCCTCTTCATCTAGCAGGCGGTCAACCACCAACTGCGATGCCAATACCAAAAACTTTTGGTTGTCATAAGTGCGTGCCATGCGCAAAATTTCACGGAAAACTTCATAACATACAGTCTCCGCCGATTTCACCTGCCCGCGCCCCTGACACACAGGGCAAGGCTCACATAACATCTGCCCGAGAGATTCACGGGTACGCTTGCGCGCCATTTCCACCAAACCCAGTTCCGAGACACCCGTAATGCGAGTTTTGGCGTGATCTTTTTCCAGCGCCTTTTCCAGGGTGCGCAATACCTGCCGCTGATGCTCAGGGTCTTTCATATCGATAAAATCGAGAATGATAATGCCACCCAAATTGCGCAGCCGCAGCTGGCGGGCAATCGATGAAGCTGCTTCCAGATTGGTCTTGAAAATTGTCTCTTCCAGATTGCGATGGCCGACAAAAGCGCCGGTATTCACATCCACCGTAGTCATGGCTTCGGTCTGTTCGATAATCAAATAACCGTTGGATTTGAGCGGCACGCGCGGTTCCAGGGCGCGGTGGATTTCCTCTTCCACGCCGTAGAGCTCCAGCAATGGGCGATCACCGCTGTACAGCTCAATCAAGTCCACCAGTTGCGGTGCATATTGGGCAGCAAATTCCTGCATTTGTTGCCAGGTCAGCCGCGAATCCACCCGCACCCGGTCAATCGGCGCACGCGCCATATCGCGCAGGGCGCGCAGATAGAGCGGCATATCGCGATGAAGTTCCGCAGGCACCCCCAAGGTAGGCAATTTTGCGGTTAAATCCTCCCACAGCTGGCGCAAAAAAGGGATGTCCGCATTGATCGCTGCGGCATCGGCGCCTTCCGCCACGGTGCGCACAATAAAACCGCCACTAATGCCCTGCTCTGCAACTGCGGTTTCCACTGCTTGGCGCAAACGCTCGCGCTCGGGTTCATCCTCAATGCGGGTAGACACCCCGATGTGACTGGAGTTAGGCATGTACACCAGATAGCGGGAGGACAGCGTGAGATGGGTGGTCAGGCGCGCGCCCTTGGTACTAATAGGATCTTTGGCCACCTGCACCAATAGCGTTTGCCCTTCGCGCACCAGGGTGCGTATATCCGGCACTTCGCTGCGGCGAACCTCGCCCTCGGGAGGCTCGGGCATCATATCGGCAGCGTGGATAAAACCGGTGCGCTCCAGACCAATCTCGACAAAAGCGGCCTGCATACCCGGCAAGACTCTGACCACCTTGCCTTTATAGATATTGCCAACGTAACTTTCGCCGTGGCTGCGCTCGATGTAAAACTCCTGTACTACACCATTTTCCACCAGCGCTACACGGGTCTCTACCGGCGAGACATTAATTAGTATTTCTTCACTCATACATCAACTCCGGCAGTCCACCAAGACACGCCAAATTCTCGCAGTAACGCGCAAGTTGCCTCTATCGGCAGGCCGACAACAGCGGAATAGCTGCCGCGGATTTCGTTAACAAATACGGCGCCCAAACCCTGGATCGCATACCTGCCCGCCTTATCCTGCGGCTCGCCTATTGCCCAGTAAGCGGCAATTTCGGCATCGCTTAATTCGCGAAACGTCACATCAGTGATAGACACACGCAGCGCTTGCTGGGTAGATGAATGAAGCGCGACGGCAGTAATGACTTGATGGGTGCGACCTGATAGCTGCCGCAACATCTGCTGGGCGTGCGCTTGATCGCGCGGTTTTTCAAGAATTGCGCCATCCAATAAACCGAGTGTGTCGGCCCCAAGCACAGGCGCTAATGGCAATTGTTGTTGGACTAACTGAGCAAAACCGGCAGCAGCTTTCTCACGAGCGAGACGCTGAACATAATCCAACGCGGTTTCACCCGCC
>CAXAVL010000323.1:0-3693 GCA_963971905.1 uncultured Cellvibrio sp. | reverse complement strand
CGATCAAAACTGTATAAACCACCGCGGCTGGCGAACCAAAACCGGCCATCTTCCATTTCCTCCATCGCCATAATGTCATCCGCGCTGATGAGATGACCGTCAGTGGCGATCTGGTAGCGGGTAAACCGGTCTAATCTGGCATCGTAACGATTAATGCCATTGCGGGTTGCAACCCATAGCTGTCCCGCACGGTCGAGGTGAATATCATTGACGTAGTTATTGCTCAGGCTATTAGGGTCTAAAGCATCCCTACGATAAATCACCAGATTGTAGCCGTCGTAACGCGCCAAGCCATTGGCGCCGCCGAACCACATAAAACCTTCGGAGTCCTGCGCAAGGGTATTGATGTAGCCGATCGCGGCAACTTGATCGGGCAAAATATGACTGAATGAATAATGGGGCGGAGCGCTCTGTAATACAGGCGCGGTATTGGCAAACGTGCAGGGCGATGCAAATAGGGAACAGGCCAACAAAAATACAATTCGAACAAGGTAAGCAATAACCAGCTCTTGTTGTAAACCTTGAGCCTTTCTCCTATCAATGTAAAAACGCACAAGATCATCCTTTGTAGCCGTGGGAGCAATACACTATAAATTATAATTTTGAAGTCAGCTTAGTTGATAGCACCGGTAATCGCGGCACTTTCATCTTTATTAGCAGAAGAAATTTTATCGCCAACAGAATCCGCGCAAATTGGTTATATCTATCTGACGGGCAGGCATTTTATCAACTATCCATAGTATACGGAGGGAACAGGTGAACAGTTACAAGGTTCAAGCTGGGGCACCCCAGCCTGAACACCAACAACACTAGTGCAATTGATAGGCAGTAACAGAATTTTTGAAAAAGTTGGGAATAAACACTTGCTGGGTATTCGGGTCATAGCCTATGTCGGCTGTATTAATTTTTTCTGCCTGCGAGTCGATCAGTAGCTCAATTTTGCCATCGCGATAGACGTAATACACCAACCCAGGCCAGCAGGAGACTATGAACTCACCGCGGGACACCATCTCTATACCATCAATACCCTGAGCAAAACCGGTCGCCAAGGTCAGTGGTTTTTTATCCGCTCCCACCAGCAACAGCTCCTTGCCCGCCCC
Source organism: uncultured Cellvibrio sp. (assembly GCA_963971905.1). Taxonomy (GTDB): domain Bacteria; phylum Pseudomonadota; class Gammaproteobacteria; order Pseudomonadales; family Cellvibrionaceae; genus Cellvibrio. Next base: position 2,593 of record CAXAVL010000323.1, on the reverse strand, counting down.
CACAATCAAATTAGAACCAAAGACTTTCAAGCCATTTGCACTAGTCATATTCTCCAGATAAAGACTAGGTTCATCTTTTTCAATTCGGTGAACTCTATTGGTGCGCGTATCTGAAACAAAAACAACGCCACTGGAATTAACGGTTACATCGTTTAAAAATACCGAATCAGCGATGGGAATCTTTTTAATCACTTTTCGTTTTTTAATATCAATGACCACTAACTCCTTAATATCCGCCACATATAAACGGTTCTTATATATTGCCATGCCCTTGGGAGCATTGAGGCCAGTAAGCCAGTTTTTGTCGATCACGGCTCCATCAGTCGCCAAGGTCGCTATGCCACCTTTACCATCAACTCCATCGCCCTGACCGTCAATCAGCGCAACAAATAAATAGGGCTCTTTTTTATCTGCAACGTAGAGTACAGACTCGGGAGTGGGTAAATCAGATGTTAGCCATAGCGGTTCAAGCTTGTGCTGCGCCTGAGCCGCAATGCTGATCAGCGCTAGCAATGGCCATAAAAACAGAGTCAGGGGGGCAACGTACTTTCTCATCCAGCACCTCAATTATTGTTGTGGGAATAATATTTTATCTGCCGACTAACTGCGGTCGACTGGCTACACCTTAACCTTAGACTATGGTGCCATTGAGGATTTGGGCATCGCAAAACTCTTTACATAACCTTGCGCCGCTCGCCCCAGATGCGTTACCTGAAGCTACAAATAAATACAGCGGCAGCGAAATCATTGCGCTTGGATAGCCTAAGCTCTACCCTAGCAACCAACCAACTCAATGAACGTTGATAACCCATTGCCCGATAAGCCCAATAACTTATGAAAACCAGTGTCGATAAACACGCGCCCAAGTCCAAAGCCACGATCAAAGATGTGGCCAAACTGGCCGGAGTCTCCTTTAAAACTGTGTCGCGCGTGATTAATAAAGAAGGAACCGTCGGCCAGGAACTGCAAGACAAGGTCATGCAGGCAGTCAAGGCATTAAATTACCAACCTAACTTATCCGCACGCTTATTGCGCGGCGCGGCCTCATCGATTGGTTTTATTTACGATAACCCTAACAGCAACTATGTGATCGATATGCAGAAGGGAATTTTGGGGGAATGCCGCCGCCAAGGCTATGAGCTGGTTATCCACCCTTGCGACTCCAAAGCCGATGACATTATTGATGAAGTGCTTAACATGGTGGATCGCAGCCAAGTAGGCGGGCTGGTGTTGACGCCACCCATGTCGGAAATGCCAGAGGTTTTAACCGCGCTAGGTAAACGCAAGATACCCTTTGTACGAATTCTCTCTGGCTCACAGGCGCCAGACAAAAAAGGCCCCTGTATTTTTATTGACGACCGCACCGCCGCCCACAAGATTACCCAATACCTCATCGATCTGGGGCACAAGTCCATCGCGTTTTTAGGCGGAGAAGAGGCGCATAAATCGAGCGGTGAGCGGTTGGAAGGCTACAAGGCGGCGCTCAAGAGCAACAAAATTACTCTCGATAAAAAATTAATTTTGCCAGGTGAATACTCTTTTGAGTCTGGAGTCAAACGCACCCGCCAGCTGCTCGCCTCTAATTTAAAACCCACCGCTGTGTTCGCCTGTAACGATGAAATTGCCGCAGGCACCTTGTTCGCTGCACGCATTCAAGGGGTGGATGTACCGCAACAACTATCCATCGTCGGCTTTGAAGATAGCCCCTTCTCCCGCCAAGCTTGGCCAAACCTAACCACGGCACAGCAGCCAAACCCGACCATTGCGGAGCGCGCCACCAGCCTATTAATCGATACTATTCGCGATAAACGCGATGTGGAAAGCGAAGGCTTTTATCCGCAACTTATTGTGCGCGATTCCACCTGCCCTGCACCGTCAAAACGTTAAGCCAATAATAAAAATAACGCCCAACAAAAAGCCCGCACAATTCGATTGTGCGGGCTTTTTAGTGAATGGCAAATGAGCAGATAGAATTACTTATTACACATTCGCTTATTCAATTTTGCGGATGGTGTGGTTACCTGCGTCTGTTACATACAATGCAAAACCATCGGTGGTAATGCCAGCTGGCTCACGGAACCGCGCTGCTGTGCCTACCCCATCGTCACTGCCATATCCATCTCCTCCCGCTAACGTAGTAACAACACCGGTCGCTATTTCTATTTTGCGGACTTTATGATTGCGATAATCGGCCACATAGAGGTGAGTGCCATCGGTGGCAATATTCGATGGATAATTGAATTTCGCCGCTGCGCCTGTGCCATCAGTACTGCCCTGTGACCCACTCCCCGCAAGTGTAGTGACCACACCCGTAGCTATCACGATTTTGCGGATTTTATTACCGTATTTATCCGTAACATAAAGGTGAGTACCATCGGTGGTGATGCCTGTTGGCCTATCGAAACTCGCCGCTGCGCCTGTGCCATCAACGCTCTCACTTGAGCCACTGCCCGCCAGCGTGGTGACAACGCTTGTGGCTACTTCGATTTTGCGGATTTTTTTATTGAAGGCGTCTGCAACATACAGGTAAGTACCATCGGTGGTGATGCCGGTTGGCAAATCGAAGCTCGCCGCTAAACCTATGCCATCAGCA
>CAXAVL010000322.1:0-3745 GCA_963971905.1 uncultured Cellvibrio sp. | reverse complement strand
CACTGCCGATGCCCAGCTGTTGGCGCGCCAACTGTTTGCAGCTTGGGAAGGCTGTTTGATCCGCTCCAAACTGGAACAGAGCACTCAACCCTTGGAAGAACTATTAAAGCTTTATTTTGGCCAACTGTTAAAACCCTGATGGCCTAAATTAAACCCGGAGCCGTAAGGCTCTTTTTTACCACTGCAAACTAGACGACCAGTCTACTTTAATCAACAAACCATGTTCTTAATAGAAGGAGTAATGAAGATGCAATGGCAACAAAAAACAGCCTTGGTCACTGGCGCCAATCGCGGGATCGGCTTGGCATTAGTGAAGGCATTGATCGCGCGCAAGGTAAAACGTATTTATCTGGGCGGCAGAGATTTAGCGGCGCTTGAACAAACTATCCAGGAGTTGGACGCTTCCAGCAGTGAGTTGGTTGCTATCCAGTTGGATGTGACTTCCGCCGCCGATATAGCTCAAGCGAGCCGTTCGCCGAGCGAGTTGGACATACTGATCAATAACGCTGGTATCGCCAATAGTTCCGGGTTTATTCAGGAGACGAGTGGTGATATAGCGCAGCTGGAGATGGCCACTAATTATTTTGGCCCGGTCAATCTCACCCGCGCGCTTTTGCCACAATTGCAGCAGTCTTCACAGGCGGCGATTATCAACATCAGTTCCATTGCGGGTATCGCCAATATGCCGCTGCTCGGCCCCTACTCTGCGTCCAAAGCCGCACTTCACTCTTTTACTCAAGGGTTGCGCGCAGAACTGGCCAAGAGCGAAATTTTTGTTCAAGGCGTCTACCCTGGCCCAGTGGCAACACGTATGAGTGAAGGCTTTGAATTGTCCAAGGCACTGCCCGCTGAAGTTGCCGACATTATATTGACCGGTGTGGAGCAAAAAGAGGAAGACATATTCCCCGATGCCATGTCGGCGAATTGGTACAACACGTTTAAAACAAATCCCAAACAACTCGAACAGGAATACGCGGGCTGGTTGGGCTAAGGCTTTTGGTTAAAACGTAAAAAACGATATTACTAGGGAGTCACAACACGGAGGTTGACTCCCGTTTTAATCACATCCAATTTGCGATTTTGATTGCTGACTTGCACCGAGTAATAAACCGGCGCACCCAGCGCAGCACCCGTAATGCTCAATTGATAAGTGCCATTGGCCAGCGGGATTGCGTAAGCGCCGCTATTAAACGCCGCATAGGTTTTATTATTGGTGATGATGTTAATACCACTCAAACCTTCGCCTACATCGTAAAACTCGTTGTTATTTTTATCTTCGTAAATCACGCCGGTTAAAAAATAACTGGAACCGGAGCGGGCAAAATTTTGCGTGAGCATGGAGGATAAATAATTGCGTCCATCCTGCATAAAATAACCCTGCAACTGCCCCACACCTAACTCACGAAAATTCGCATTGAGAATATTTACTCTGTGGCCGGGCGATTTAAATAATCCCTCGTGTTGTGAAACTGCATAACTGGTTAAATTAATACTGCTCCCAGTTGTGCCGCCCCAGGCAATATTCTCCCCGCTGGTCCAGCTACCGGTAAAACTGTAACCCACGGCTTGCATTCGCTCGTGCGGTGTCGAATTGTTGTTGCCGGTGTGCGAAAAAATATCGGCATCCAACATCCACTGCGAATGTAATCGTGCTGATTCAATTAATAATAAATTATGTGCAAGCGGTGGTTTGGGTGTGTTGGTGATTGCAGTGCCAGTGATGCCATCATTCAAACCAATGCCCAAACGCGCGGCTTCAGCATCCGGATTAGCGCGCGCGCGATTAACCAACTCCACTACTAATACTTCTTGCGCATTAGGCTGTTTCGCCAGATCAATTACATTAGGCGTTGCACTCACTTCTGCACTGGCAATGCTCTCCTGATTGCCATTGAGTGCCGTCACCACAAAATAATAGGTCTCGCCGTTGCGCAAATTGTTAATCACACGCGGTGAGGTTGCGTTATCCACACGCGTACCATCAGCAAAACTGGCAATATTATTAATGAGAATATTCGCTTCAGATGCGTAATAGACACGATAGCCCGAAGCACCCGCCACGCTATTCCAACTGAGTGTGACTGCTGCAGTTCCCGGTTGCGCGGCAATATTTTGTGGTGCAACCAAGGATGCTAACGAAGAAGATGTTATAGAAAACTGCGCCGAGGATGAGGTTAAAACAACTGAGGAGGAATTACTGCTCGCAATACTGGACACTCTACTGCTGGAAGTAGCAAGGTTACTGGCAGAATTGTTAGACGCTGGCGGAGTTGCTGCGCCGCCACCTGAACCGCCGCCGCAAGAAATTAATGCCGTGACAGAGGCAAACAACAGTGCGCTGCGTAATAGTATTAAGCTATTCATGGTGTAGTGAATCCAACTTGCCATTGATAGAGAAATACTAACAAGATTAAACACACTGAACCGAGAGTTCGCCCACAACTCGCCGGTATCTAAACCGCCGCTGATTTACCCTCTTTTTCTATAGGACTTTTTTTACATACGTATTCATTGGCTGCATACGTATGCAGTTGATTGTATTGAGCAACTGGCTCGCTCTACTCTTCGTCTGATTTATCGGACTTCCCCCTGTCCGACCTATAACAACAATAATTGTGATTTCCCTGCTTGCAGTTTAAGCCCTTCAATAGACGGCAGTTGCTGTCTGCGTTTACTCATAAGTTACAACAATAATTCACAACCCAATGAGGATTTTATGAATCTATCCCTATCTGGCGCCATTAAACTGGCTGCCACTGGCGCGCTGCTGTTCAGCCAACTGAGTTATGCCGATTGGTTTTTTCGCGGCACACCTAACAATTGGAGCAGCACGGCGATGACTGCTGTGAGTGCTAGCGAATTTACTAGCTGTCAGAGGTTCGGTGCAGCCACTACTAACCCGCGTTTTAAAATTGATCGCACCGGCAATTGGAGCGAGAGTTATCCCGCTAATGATTACCCTGTTGCCGCCAACCAATCTTACAAAATCACTTTTAATTCCATTACCAAAAGCATCGCGCTGCAATCTGTAAGCAGCTGCGACTCTGTTGGTTTTGCTAAAAATTTTTCGGCACTGAATTTTCGCGGTACAGCAAACAATTGGGCAACAACACCAATGACCTTGGTTGCCAATAATATTTGGTCAACAGAAATTTTATTGAATGGACAAGCAAATCAGCGCTTTAAATTTGATACTACTACTAACTGGTCGGTGAATTATGGCGATAGCAATAACGATGGAATATTGAATCAAAACGGCAGTGATATTTTCACCAGTCTGGTGGGTACTTATCGCGTGCAAGTAAATGATGCTACGCTGGCTTACACCCTAACTCCCGTCACCACATCCGCCGCTTCAAGTAGTTTTTCTAGCGGCAGCTCCATTTCATCGCCAATATCATCATCTAGTTCATTAGTGAGTTCCAGTCTGGCGAGCAGCGCTACAAGCTCCAGTATTGGTATTGTGAATAGTGACTTCCGCAAGGAGACCATTTACTTTTTGCTGACTGCGCGCTTTTACGATGGCGATTCCAGCAATAACTATTACAACCGCGATCGCTATAAAGCGGGCGATCCTCACTGGCGCGGCGATTTTAAAGGCTTGATCCAAAAACTGGATTACATCAAGGATCTGGGTTTCACCGCGATTTGGGTAACGCCGCCGGTGGAGAATCGCTCGGGGCTGGATTATCACGGCTACCATGCCTACGATTTTTATAGGGTAGATCCGCGCCTGGAGTCACCC
>CAXAVL010000321.1:0-3760 GCA_963971905.1 uncultured Cellvibrio sp. | reverse complement strand
TTTCACAATACAACATGGAGTTTGGGCGCGGCACTGAAGTTCGACCATTGTGGCAAGCGCTGCTACTGGAAAAGGTGCGTTTGCACCGCGATAAAAGCCGTGGGCCGAACAGTGCGCGCCGCTGCCATTCCTACCGCACACGCGGTAACTATGCAGAACAATTGCAGCATTTGCGCCGCTACTATCCTGATCAACAAATTCTAATTATCGATAACAGCGAGTTAGTTACGCAGCACAATCAGACGCTTGCACGGATTTGCAAATTTCTGGGTGTGGCCGACGCAAATCTTCCTGTGCCAGCCCGCATATTTGCAGGGGATTACAGTAAAAATGGCCATAGAATCTGTCGCAGGCTCCTCAAATACTGGTTTCGTCAGGCCAACAAGCGGCTAAAAAACCTATTAAGCGACATGGGCTATAGCCCCAATTGGCCTTGGCTGCGATAATCCTCCCCCTCAGAGTGAGGTGCTGTGTAGCACTTCTGTGGATATTGCCCTTGCGGGCATAGTCTTTTCAAAGGTTTGATTTATGCCGCAAAACACTCGCGCAACAACAGCATCCCGCCGCAAAGGCATAGTGCTGGCCGGTGGTTCGGGCACACGCTTGTACCCCATTACCAAAGCGATCAGTAAACAAATTGTGCCTATCTACGATAAGCCAATGATCTATTATCCGCTAACTACCTTAATGCTGGCGGGTATTCGCGATATCTTGATTATCTCTACCCCGCGCGACTTGCCCACCTATCGCGAATTATTGGGTGACGGCGCAGATTGGGGCTTGAGTATTTCCTACGCCGAGCAACCATCGCCCGATGGCCTGGCGCAAGCATTTATCATTGGGGAAGCGTTTATCGGCAGTGACAGCTGCGCCTTGGTATTGGGCGACAACATCTATTACTCGCACGATTTTTCCGCGCTGCTGCAAAATGCCGATGCGCGCACCAGTGGCGCAACTGTGTTTGGCTATCACGTGGATGATGCGCGCGCATATGGCGTAGTGGAATTTGCCGATGATGGCACTGTCCTATCGATTGAAGAAAAACCGCTTAAACCAAAATCCAAATATGCCGTGACCGGTTTATATTTTTACGATAACCGTGTCATAGATATCGCCAAATCGATCACGCCTTCCGCGCGCGGTGAGTTGGAAATTACCGACATCAATAAAAAATATTTAGAAATGGGTGAATTAACTGTTGAGCTGCTAGGGCGTGGTGCCGCTTGGCTAGATACAGGCACGCACGACAATTTACTTGCCGCCAGTCAGTTTATTCAAACCATTGAAAAGCGTCAGGGGTTAAAAGTGGCGTGCCCGGAAGAAATCGCGTTTCGCATGGGGTATATCGATAAAGCGCAATTAATAAGTCTCGCTGAGCCCCTATTAAAAAGTGGTTATGGTGAGTACTTAATGAATATTCTTGAAGATCGAGTGTTTTAATGGACGTAATAGCAACAAAAATTCCAGATGTGCTGTTGTTCAAGCCAAAAGTGTTTGGCGATGAGCGCGGATTTTTTATGGAAACGTTTCGTCAAAGTTGGTTTGAAGAGCACGATATAAAAGCAAATTTTGTACAGGACAATCACAGCTCCTCTGCTCGTGGAGTACTGCGTGGTTTGCATTACCAAATAAAAAATCCGCAGGGAAAGCTGGTGCGCGTTACTGCTGGCGAAGTGTTTGATGTCGCAGTAGATTTGCGCAAAAGCTCGCCCACATTTGGTCAATCGGTTGGAGTTTACCTATCTGCAGAAAATAAAAATATCTTCTGGGTTCCGCCCGGCTTTGCGCACGGTTTTTTGGTTTTAAGTGAGCGCGCAGAATTTAATTACAAATGCACTGAATATTACGCCCCTGAGCATGACCGCTCGCTTTTGTGGAATGACCCTGCGTTAAAAATTGACTGGCCGCTGGGCGACATAAAGGTTCCGGTATTATCCGCCAAAGATCAGGCTGCACTCCCATTGGCGCAAGCAGAGACTTTTGCATGAATGAGAAATTCATGAGAGTGCTAATTACTGGCGCTAATGGTCAGTTAGGGTACGCGCTGCAAAAAACAGCGGCAGCATTTTCCGCTAAAACTGATTTTGCGTTACAGCTGATTGCGCTTACTCGTGCAGAGTTTGATCTCGCCCAGTCAGAAACATTAACTGCTCTATTAAACCAGTATAGGCCCGATGCAATTATTAATGCAGCCGCCTATACCGCAGTCGATAAAGCTGAAGCTGATCAAGTGCAAGCAAATAAGATTAATGCACTTGCCGTCGCTGTTATTGCACGTTGGTGTGAGGCGAACCAAGCGCCGCTAATTCAAGTCTCTACGGATTTTGTATTTGACGGTAAAAAATCCTCACCCTACTTGCCAGAAGATCAAACTAATCCACTGGGTATTTATGGGCAGACAAAATGTGCCGGTGAGCAAGCTGCACTAGAAAATTGTTCTACTGGTTATGTGGTGCGCACCGGCTGGGTTTATTGCGAACAGGGCAATAATTTTGTCAAAACCATGCTGCGCTTGGGTGCAGAGCGGGAAGTGTTAGGTGTTGTTGCAGATCAAATTGGTACACCGACTTATGCAGTGAATCTCGCGCAGATGATTTGGCAGTTATTGGAGCAGCGGCCAAAACAAAAGCTATTTCACTTTTCCGATGCTGGTGTTGCCAGTTGGTATGATTTTGCGGCCGCAATTTTTGCTGAAGCAAAGAGAGTTGGGCTAATTGAAAAAATGCCTCAAGTAAATCCTATTGCTACCAGTGATTATCCAACACCGGCACAGCGTCCCGCGTACAGTGTGTTAGATAAACGACAAACCTGGAGTTTGTTGGGCATCGCGCCTTGTCACTGGCGGGATGCCTTATCCGAAATGTTAGACGCCTACAAAAACCAACGAACGTGATAGAAAATTATCATTCACTACCTTTCTGTGAGGGAGTCGTCATCCCCGCGTGCGGGGATCCACCGGTTTTGAACACTAAGCTGGACTCTCCCAAGCGAGAGTGACGACGGTGTGTGTAGTGCACCCACAGGCAGATATCACATTGCAATTTTTAAATACTGTTTACGATTGAAAATAACACTATGAAAAATATGTTAATCACAGGCGGTGCCGGTTTTATAGGCAGCAACTTCTGTCATTATTGGGCTGTGCAACATCCTAATGATAAATTAATTGTTCTGGATGCCTTAACCTATGCGGGGCATCGCGAACACTTGGCGGTGCTGGAAAAAAATAACCAACTAATTTTTGTGCAGGGCGATATAGGCGATCAGCCGTTAGTGGAAAAATTATTTGCTGAGCATGGGATCAATTGTGTTGTGCATTTTGCCGCTGAATCGCATGTAGATCGTTCAATTGATGGGCCGGATGCATTTTTGCAAACCAATATTATGGGTACCCATGTGCTGCTCAAAGCAGCAAAAAAGTTCTGGTTAGATGCAGGTATTGCCGAACATCATTTTCATCATGTTTCCACTGATGAAGTGTATGGCTCGCTAGGGGCAGATGCGCCAGCGTTTACTGAATCCAATCCCTTTGCCCCCAATTCACCTTACTCTGCTTCCAAGGCGGCGTCAGATCATTTGGTGCGCGCCTATCACCACACCTATGATTTGAATGTCACCACCAGTAATTGCTCCAACAATTACGGACCTTATCAGGATAGTGAAAAATTAATCCCGCTGATTATTCAAAATATTCTATTGGGTAAGGCGCTGCCCATTTATGGCGACGGGAAAAATATTCGCGATTGGTTATATGTTGAGG
>CAXAVL010000320.1:0-3782 GCA_963971905.1 uncultured Cellvibrio sp. | reverse complement strand
GCCATTTTGGTTGAGCGTCGTATCAATGGCATTCAGTCCGAGCGTTTGCCCGACACTTGTCGGCCCCAAAATTTAGCGCAAGCGCTGGCGATTCAAGCTGCGGTTACTGCGCTTTGGTGTGAGCAGATGGATGACACAGTTGGCGGATGGAAATGCCTGCAGCCGCCCGAGGATAAGTTGATTGTTGGCCCCATATACACCCGCACGATTGATTCTGTCGCACCGGTAAGTCTCTGGCCAAAGGGCGACCGCGCTCGTATTGAGCCGGAACTGGCCTTTATCTTTGGTAGTGATTTACCCCCGCGTGCAGAGCCTTACACCCCGGCTGATGTGGACGCCGCTATCGCCCGTACCCATATGGCGCTGGAGTTGATCAATAGCCGCTATGCCGATCCAGCCAGCTGTGAGTTCCCGGAAATGCTGGCCGATGGCTTGGTCAATCAGGGTTTGTTTATCGGCCCGGAAGTGGATGCGGAAAATGCCCGTGGCGCGAGTAGTTTTACGATTACTATGACCTGTGCCAACGGCGAAGTTATTGAGCGTCAGGGGCAGCACCCCAATACTCATCCACGTGCACCGCTCTATTGGTTGGCGGAGTTCTTGCGCAGCCGGGGCGAGGGTATAGTCGCTGGGCAGGCGGTGATTACCGGTTCCTATGCTGGTGTGATCGAGGTGCCACTCAATACCGATATCCGCATTGACTACGCTGGTTTAGGTAGCATGCAAGTAAGTTTTAACCCCAAATCTGCCGCTTAAGGAGTAGCAATCAATGAGTCACGACGAATCACCGCCGTTTTATTCCTGTGAGATCCCGGTTCGCTGGGGCGATATGGACGCCTATGGTCATATCAATAACACGCTTTACTTTCGCTACTTTGAAGAGGCGCGATTCAAGTGGATGCTCGATAAAGGCCTCCCCCTCAAAAGCGATACTCACCCGGTGGTCGTCACGATTGGCTGTACTTTTTTACGCCCGATTTTTCATCCGGAGACCCTGCGTATCGATGTGTTTATCAGCGAGCCAGGTCGCTCCAGTTTTATGGTCAAGTACAAGGTTTACACCTTATCCCAACCAGAAATGCCCGCGGCAGAGGGTTATTCTAAAGTGGTTTGGGTAAGCAGTGCCGATGGTAAATCGGTACCCTTGCCCGATCCGGTGCGCGCCTGGTTTGACGTTTAACTATGCATAATTAATCAAACGCCACAGCCGCTTGGCGGCTGGCTTTTTAAGCTGCCTGCAAAAAAGGTTGTTCCAACTCTTGCCAATAAATTTTGTCGCTGTGATGCAGCAGACGCATATGGCCTTGATGATCCTCTACTAGCGCGGTGCAGTTTTCGATCCAATCGCCGCAGTTGGCGTAGCGCAAGCCGCCTTCTTCACGCAGTGCCGGGTAGTGAATATGCCCGCATACAACGCCGTCATAACCGCGCCGCTTAGCTTCAGCCAAGGCTTCTTTTTCATAGGTGGCGATGGCAGCTTTGGCGCCTTTGATATTGCTTTTGATTAATCCCGCCAGTGAGAAATAGGGTTTACCCATCAATTTGCGCAAGCGGTCAGACCAGCGGTTAATAAATAACAGCAGTTCATAGCCGTGGTCGCCAATCACCCGGGTCAACCAGCTGTGATTGATGTAAGCATCCATGGCATCGCCGTGCATGATCAGCAGGCGTTTGCCATCGGCGGTGACATATTCATGCTCTTGCGCTATCTCAATCGGGCCAAATAGCTGGCCGCTAAAATGGCGGATGGGCTCATCGTGGTTGCCGGGTACATAGACAACACGCACGCCTTTGGCCGCCAGTTCGTAAAATTTCAGCATCACTTGATAATGTTTTTGCGGCCAGCAGAAACGGCGTTTGAGCGACCATAAATCCACAATATCGCCCACTAAATAGAGTGTGTCGCAGTGGATGTGGTTGAGAAAGTCGAGCAGATAATCCGCTTTGCAATCGCGAAAGCCCAAATGGATATCCGAAATCCACACAGTGCGCGCATTAATCAAATGACGGGTGGGTTTGGGGGTGGGTAAATCGCCGCTGTTGGCGAGTTCAGGCAAGGGCGCAGTGAGAGGGCGGGCCGAATAAGTCATAGTGCGTTTCCATGGCTGTTTCACTGCAGTTTGCGGTGAGCATGTGACGAAAACACAACATTTTGATGAACTTTGGGTGACAGCTAGCCCACTTGTTGAGCAATATTTGTAGTGCTGGGCTGCTCATGTACCAACCAATTTAAGACTGCTTGGCGGCTTTCCAGCATTTCTTTATAAGTGTGCAGTACTACTGGGTTGGGGTTGAGCTGCTGTTGTAAGTGTTCAATACGCGCGAGTAAAAAATTGATGTCATGTTGCACTTTTTCAGCAACTTCCGTGCTGTTAAAAGCTTGGTTACCAATGTTTAAAATAGTCATAATGGCGTTTTCCTTGCTGATTTTGCCGCCAATCTTTACGTTGCTGTCAGGGCGGGATATTGACCAGTATCGCTGAATTTAAAATGTGAAAACAGTCGCATTTGTCGCTAAAGCTTGTGAGACATTGCCTACAAAACCATAACCATACTGGTACAAAACCGGTCTTAGGCCTGCTGTTTTTTCAACAGGGTCAGGGTAAATAACAGGGTAGATGAGAGCACAATCGCCGGCCCGGCGGGGCTATCCCACCAATAGGAGGCGGCCAATCCGGCCATTACAGATGCGATGCCGAGCAGGCTGGATACCATCGCCATCTGCTCCGGGGTGTGGGTCAGGCGGCGGCTGGCGGCGGCGGGAATAATCAGCAGCGCAGTAATCAGCAATACCCCGACTACCTTCATCGCAATCGCAATCACCAATGCCATCAGCAGCATCAGTGCGGTGCGCACCCGCGTCACCGGCACACCTTCTACCTGCGCCAATTCTTCGTGCACGGTAATCGCCAACAGTGGCCGCCAGAGCCAGATCAGCGCACCAATCACCGCGACCGCAATTACCCAAATACTCATCACATCGGTTTGGCTGACCGAGAGAATGTCGCCAAATAAATAGGCCATCAGGTCGATGCGATTGTCGCTGAACACGCTGACGCAGATCAGCCCGAGCGCGAGCGTTGAATGAGACAAAATCCCCAGCAATGTATCGGTCGCCAGAAAGCGGTTGTTTTGCAAGGCCACCAGTATCAGCGCTAATAGTAGACAACCAAGTGCGATAGCGAGGTTGAGGTTGATATCCAGCAGCAGGCCAAAGGTCACACCGAGCAGAGCCGAGTGGGCGAGGGTATCGCCAAAATAGGCCATACGGCGCCAGACTGCAAAAGCGCCGAGAGGGCCGGCGACCAGTGCCACGGCGATTCCAGCGAGCAGGGCGAGGAGTAAAAAATCAGGCATGGTGGTGTCCGCAAGAGCTGTCGTGCTTATGTTCATGGCTGCCGGGTTTGGCATTGATCACATTGCCATGGGCATCGTGTTGGTGATCGTGGTGATGGGTATAAATCGCCACCTGCGGCGGATTGCTTGCGCCGACTGCCTCGCCAAATAGGGCGAGATAGGCCGGGTCATTGGTTACCTGCTCCGGGTGGCCTTCGCAACACACATGCTGATTGAGGCAGATTACTGTGTCGGTGGTTGCCATCACCAAGTGTAAGTCGTGGGATACCAATAGCACTCCGCATTGGCGGCGATTGCGGATCTCGTTAATCAAGGCATAGAGCGCCGACTGCCCGGTTATATCTCCCCCTTGCACAGGTTCATCCAATACCAGCAATTGCGGGTCGCGCAGCAGCGCGCGCGCCAGTAAAACGCGCTGGGTTTCG
>CAXAVL010000319.1:0-3787 GCA_963971905.1 uncultured Cellvibrio sp. | reverse complement strand
CAAACTCACGACAATGATTTGCTTACCGATATCACCCCGGTACCGCTCGCAGCGCAGGAAACCTTGCACGTAGGTAGCGCTGCCACTATTCATCGCGCGCGATTAAACGGAGAGATCACTGCCTTGATTGTGCCGACTGTGGCGCGCGATGGTTACTCCGGTGATATCGAACTGATTGTTGGCGTCAATCGCGATGGCAGCGTTGCCGGTGTGCGGGTCATCAAACACAAAGAAACACCTGGCTTGGGCGATAAAATTGATTTGAAAAAAAATCCGTGGATTTTGAGTTTCAATGGCAAAAGTTTACAACTGCCATTTAGCGATGCATGGAAAGTAAAAAAAGACGGCGGCGAGTTTGATCAATTTGCCGGTGCCACAATCACTCCGCGCGCAGTAGTCGGGCAAGTAAAACGCGTACTGGAATTTGTCACCGCCAATCAAGAACTATTGTTTAGCGATACAGTTGCCAACAACACCCAGCCACACACAGGTGAACACCATGAGTAATGGCATAGATTACCAAGAGATTACCCGCAAAGGTCTGTGGAGCAATAACGCCGCGCTGGTGCAATTGCTCGGCCTCTGCCCGCTGCTTGCGGTCAGCTCGACTGTTGTAAATGCACTGGGATTAGGGCTGGCAACCCTGCTGGTATTGATTATTTCCAACGTGGTGGTATCGCTGATTCGCCATCAGGTGAGCGATGCAGTGCGCCTGCCCGCGTTTGTGATGATTATCGCCTCTGCGGTGACCTGCACCGAATTATTAATGAAAGCCTTTACCTACGAGTTGTATTTAATTCTCGGCATTTTTATTCCACTGATTGTGACTAACTGCGCGGTACTTGGCCGCGCCGATGCCTTTGCCAGCAAAAACAAATTACTGCCCTCACTGGTTGACGGTTTTATGATGGGCATGGGTTTTATGCTGGTGCTAATTGCGGTGGGCGCGGTGCGCGAACTGCTGGGCACCGGGCATTTATTTGCCGATATGCAGCTGATTTTTGGCGAGTCTGCACGCAGCTGGCAATTGAATATTTTTGGTGCTAGCTACCCCAATGTGATTTTTGCCTTGTTACCACCCGGCGCATTTATTGTGGTAGGGTTTTTAATTGCGGGCAAAAATGCAATCGATGGCCAACTGAAAAAACGTGCCGATGCACGCAAAATTCAAACGGCCAAAGGCAGCAAACGTGTGCGCACCACCGGCTCGGTAGCCTAACCCAACGAGGAAAATAGAATGTTTGAACAAGACAATCTGATTCAACTTTTTAATCAGTACGTGGTGCCGTGGAGCATCAAAATTTTGCTCGCCTTCCTGATCTTTTTTGTCGGCCAGTTGATTGTAAAACTGGTGAGCAGTGCATTGGGTAAAGTGCTATCACACACCAAACTCGACGCCATTCTGATCGACTTTATTAAGTCTCTTGCACGTGCGCTATTAATGGTGATTGTTATCATCGCCGCACTCGATCAATTAGGCGTGAATACCAATTCCGTAATCGCTATTTTGGGTGCCGCCGGTTTGGCCGTTGGTTTGGCATTGCAGGGTTCACTGCAAAATTTTGCCGCTGGTTTTATGCTGCTGATTTTCCGCCCTTTTAAAGCAGGTGATTTTGTTGAAGTCGCAGGCACCTCCGGTATTGTCGATAAAATCGGGATTTTCTCCACCATTCTGCACACCGGCGACAACAAACAAGTCATCATTCCCAACGGTACTATCTACAGCAGTAACATCATCAATTATTCGGCGCGCAGCACCCGTCGTATCGATATGATTTTTGGTATTGGCTACGGCGATGATATGCGCAAAGCGCGCGATGTGATCAGTTCTATCCTCGCACAAGACGAGCGTATCCTCAAAGAACCCGAGCCGGTTATTGCAGTCGGTGAACTAGGCGCTAGCAGCGTGAATTTTTACGTGCGCCCCTGGGTGTTAACTGAAAATTATTGGGCAGTGAAGTTCGATGTGACCGAAAAAATCAAACAAGCATTTGATGACAACGGCATTAGTATTCCCTTTCCACAAATGGATATTCATTGGAATAAACCAGCTGAGTGATAGCGACTATTCGGCGAGGGCACTTGTCCTCGCTCTCTCCACAAAACTGTTTCACTTTGAGCGTTAAAGCCATCCTGCCTGGGTGCTAATTAGAACTCTTTGTTTAATGCGCCAAATTAGCCTTGACGCATCCCCCCCCTGCTCTTAACCTAAGCGCCCTTTTTTTCCTGAGTTCTGGTTGCTGTTATGACCTATTGCGTTGCGATCAAAGTCGATGCCGGCCTGATTTTTTGCTCAGACTCGCGCACCAATGCGGGTGTTGATCAGGTCAGCACCTACAGCAAGATGTACCAGTTCGGCATTGAGGGCGACCGTCAAATCGTCATTAACTCTGCCGGTAACCTTGCCACTACCCAATCTGTGATCGCCAAAATCCGCAAAGACATCAAAGATGGTGCCGATGTCAGCCTCGCTACGGTTGAGAGCATTCACGATGCCGCCGATTACGTCGGCGAGATCAATATCGCTATTCAAGAGAAACATGCTCAACACAACAACAATGTGAGCTTTGAAGCCAGCTTTCTGCTCGGCGGGCAAATTGGCTTGGAATCACCAGCAGTTATGTTGATTTATCCTCAGGGCAATCACATCACCACTTCGGATCAAACCCCCTACCTGCAGATTGGCGAGAGCAAGTACGGTAAGCCGATCCTCGACCGTGTGCTCAAACCGGAAACCGGATTGGACACTGCCGCACTCTGCGCGCTGGTCTCCATGGATTCGACTATGAAGTCCAACCTTACCGTTGGCCCACCGATCGAACTCATGAGCTACGCCACCAATAGCGGTTTTATGCAACACACAGTGTTTGCTGCCGATAACCAATATCTGCACGAACTCACCAAATCCTGGGATCAGCTGATTGTGGCGGCATTCCTACAATTGCCACCACCGCCACCGCAGGTCTGAGTTGTCAGCACCGAAGAATGTAAAAGCGCCAGCATCCACTCGATACTGGCGCTTTTTTGTTTCAAGCCAACGCATTTGCTTGGCCCCTGCGCTTATGGTGCAGTTATTGCCTTAGTAATAACAACAGCCCCTCAACCAATAAAACAGGTAAGCTAGGTCACACTCAGCGCGATCTACATAGCGTAACAACCATTGAGGATGATAAGAACTTGCCCTTTTCCCAGTCTGGTACACACTTGAGTGCACCAGCATGATCCATAAACCGCACGATGCAGGAAGGAATTAACTTATGGCTATTCGCGTTGCCATTCACCACAAGACCCAATATGCATTTGATCGTCTGACGTCACTCTTCCCCCATGTGCTGCGTTTACGCCCAGCGCCCCATAGCCGTACCAAAATTCATAGCTATTCGTTAAAAATTGAGCCCGCCGATCATTTCATCAATTGGCAACAAGATCCGTTTGGCAACTTTCAAGCGCGCTTGGTATTTCCGGAGCAGACCAAAATTCTCTCGTTCGAGGTCGAACTGGTCGCCGATATGACCTCGATCAATCCCTTCGATTTTTTTGTGGAAGAGTATGCAGAGAACATCCCCTTTGAGTACGACGAGCAATTAAAGCGCGAGTTGGTTCCCTATCTGGAAATCAGCGAAAGCGGCCCGCAATTGATGGAGATAGTCAACAAAATCAAGGCCGATATTCAGCATCGCCAAGTCAGTGAAAAACCTTGGGCGGTGAACGATTTTATGGTGAGTATCAACCAGCTGGTACAGCAGGCGATTGGTTATGGTGTGCGCCTTGAACCCGGTATTCAAAC
>CAXAVL010000318.1:0-3913 GCA_963971905.1 uncultured Cellvibrio sp. | reverse complement strand
AGCGTACATTGAGTCGTGCAGAATCGGTGCTTGGTCAGCAAGCTTTCTAGGTCTGTAGGGGGGGGCATTTTCAGTATTGTGTAGAACCGCATGTTGTATTTGGGGTTGGAGATCGCCCGGTCACAGA
This sequence comes from uncultured Cellvibrio sp., assembly GCA_963971905.1. Lineage (GTDB taxonomy): Bacteria > Pseudomonadota > Gammaproteobacteria > Pseudomonadales > Cellvibrionaceae > Cellvibrio. The sequence continues at coordinate 3,786 of CAXAVL010000318.1, read as the reverse complement.
AGAGACTCCGAATGCTGAACTAGAGAAAGAGCAGGAAAAAAGGTGATTTGACAAGCTGCTTGGCAAGTAAGTCGGCAGCTGTCATGTCAATTCAGGGATTAGACTATGATGTAAGGAGTGGAAGTGCCAATAAATGTTACCGCTGCATTCAACAAATTTCAAAAGGACTTAGTAAATCTAGATCCAGAGAGAACGAAAAATGCTCGCGTAAGCCGTGATTGGTTGCTAAGCAAGATTAATGGCTTCACAGGTTTTTTTCCTTTGTACACAGAGAAGCATATCTATTTTGGTTCTTTTGCCAGACGGACGAAAATCCGTCCTCTTGATGATATCGATATCATGATTGCCTTAATGGCAGTAGGTTGCACATATTCGGAAGATCTTTCTGGAAATATAACAATAAATGTTCCTGATGATTGTGACGCCTACAAGGCCTACCGGCATACGTATGGGAATACGTTGAATTCTATTAAGGTTGTAAATGAGTTTGTCAGAAAGTTGTCAAGCGTTGACCAATATAGGTCTTCGGACATAAAGCGGAACCAAGAAGCCGCAGTACTTAACCTGAAATCCTACGATTGGGCATTTGATATAGTTCCTTGCTTATTCACTTCAGAAGACTCGCAAGGTAGAACCTTTTACATTATTCCTGATGGCAGTGGAAATTGGAAGAAAACTGACCCGCGCAAAGATAGAGACCGCGTCACTACGATCAATACCGCGTGTTCGGGTAACATGTTAAATGTCCTTCGTTTACTAAAGTATTGGCAGCGCAGGAAAACGATGCCTTCGATGGGATCTTACCTAATCGAATGTATGGTACTCAACTATTTCGAACAAAATGGAAGCTGCTCCCAATATCAGGATATGGAACTAGCAAGTTTGTTCGACTACATAGCCTCGAAAATCTTTCATAATGTTCCTGATCCAAAGGGTATCCAAGCCAACCTAAACGATAAACTTTCTTGGGAAGATCGCTCCAAGATTTCGAACAAAGCGGCAGCTGATGCATTGATTGCAAGAGAGGCGCGAATTGCTGAATCGAATGACGATCACAAGACCAGTATTAACAAGTGGCGGCAAATTTTCGGTGGTGATTTCCCGGAGTATGGCTAATGACGAACGATATCAACTATAAGCAAAACCAAGAACACTCCATCAATATGATCGCTGCATTTAGGCAGATGTACTCAGGTGTTAAACGTCTTAGTCTGATTCAAGTTGCTCTTTCGGTTTGGGCTCCAGTTGTTTTGACGTTAGCAATACTAATATTAAAGAATTCATCGATAACATCAACGCTCGGATTTGGCGCTATCGACATTTCACTGTATGTATCATTCTACGGTGTAGTCATCGTGATGGCAGACTTATTTATTTTCACGAAATTCATTGAAGAAAGGAAAGAGATAGCTGCAAAGATCCAAGAACGGTTTGACATAAAGGTGTTGGGCCTTGCTTGGAATGATACGCTGGTGGGTGCCAAACCCGATGCGGAATATATTTATAGGTTGAGCCGTAAATTCTCTCAGTCGAGTGAGAATAAAAAGGAAGATCTCGTTAACTGGTATAACCAAAAAGTCTCAACAGTTGCGCATGACAAGGGCGTATTGCTATGTCAGCGCATGAACTTATTTTGGGACAAATCGCTCAGAGAGGTTGTGAATGACAGAGTTTTTTTCGCATTACTGTTTTGGTGTGTATTTATATTTGGAGTGGCCCTTTATCAGGATCTTTCATTAACTACGTTGTTATTGACTGTTATTTGTCCTCTACTGCCCATTCTTAGCTATGCGATTAAGCTTATAAAAGATAATAAGATGTCCATTGCGATATTGTCTCGCTTAAAAATTTTATTAGAGATTGCTTGGGATGATGCTCGTAATCAATTGCTAACGCTAGAAAAATTAAGGGAAGTGCAAAACGAAATTTATCAGCATCGAAAGACCAACCGTCCTATTTCGAATCGTTTTTACTGGAAGCGGAAAAACGAGTATGAGGAAAACGCACAATACAGCATTGAGCAAATGATAGCAGACTTGGATTGTCAGCAGCAGACGGTATAGCGAGCATAGTTATGGAATCACAAATAGAACAACCGGGTTTCAATACGGTCAAGCTGTGGCGTACAGACTCGGTGATTGGCCGGCAACATCGTATTTGGCTTCCAAACGCCTTGGCCAGTGTTCATCGGTATTTCAAACTGCCGGCAGGCTGGGTACATTTTTCAGTACGTGGCTTAGTTGGTGCTTGCCTTAAATGCAGCCTGACAGTGTTGGCTACGAATCGTGGCCCGTGGTGGTGCTACGGCGTAGCAAGAAGCAAAAAGCAGCGCCCTCAAACTTTTGGCGCTAACACATATGAGCCTTCTCCCTATCAATAGGCAATAATCATTTTTTTGGCCGCGCCAGCGGCCAATCTAAATCCATGAACCAGAGCACCTATCTTCGTCAGTCTCGCAGGGCTGTCAGGTACCCGCAGCAAGCACATATAGGGACTCTCTTACGTGGCTTCAGGCCACCGCCTGATCAGTCGTTCCATCGGTGGATCAGGGGCACCAGACATTCATCGGTTAACCGGTCACTGGCACTATTCAAGGGACGGGCTGCAAGGCTCCAGTTAGGGTCAGTCTCAGCACCGGTGCAAGTACACTGGTTCATGGTATTAAAAGCACCCCCATGATCGGGGTCAGGTCTTGCGTTTTGCTTTTGTCTCAAAATTCTGGAATTCAGCTTGAGGCAAAAGGCAAGACCTGACCCTGAACGTCTGGTCGGGATTTATAAAGAGCGCCGCAGTTAAGAGTAACTGGGTCAGGTCTTGGTAATTAAAGGGGTGGATCGATTATTTTAATGGCGAGTGCCTTACCCCGCCTGGACTTTTCTACCAATTGTGCCGCGCATGACTGTGTGAGGGGATTGATGCAGTCATCTGATTATTTACCATATATTGCAATCAATATTTATTTTGATACACAACTACACCGAATTGTACGAGGTGAGCATCGTTTGATTAGGCTGATCTTCTGAGCGAAGTAAAAGACGCATATAGATTCTAATGCGATTGAGTCGTACACAAATCAGAGTTCTTGCTGGCTTCCAAAGTGGAAGGCTTGGACGTCCCAATCTACTTCCTGCCTAGTTACGCTATTCAAATCTAAAAAGGTGCTCTATCTATGTTTAATCCTGGGTGTCGCTTGGAAGTGTGCGCGGGTCTGGCGACCAGCTTTCTGATGCTGTCTGGTTGCGGGGGAGATGATTCATCGGCAAAAACGGCCGATAGTCCCACTCCGAATGCGGCTACTTCGGATACGGTTGCTCCGACAGTGGACGCTGTGCAACCTGCTGATGGCACCGTTGATGTCGAGCGGAATGTCGGGATCCTTGCCCAATTCAGCGAGGATATGCTTGGCACAAGCATCGATGACAGCAGTGTGCGTTTGTCCCGCAATGGTAGCGTCATTCCCGCTACTGTAAATTTTGACGGTTCCGGTAATGCCGTTTCCCTGACTCCGGAGCGCCCCCTGGCTTTGCTGGGTCACTATCAGCTCACCCTTAGAATAAAAGGGGTCAGATCGATTTAATGTTGATCAACTTGACCATAACCAAAAGGATTCGACGAGTTTAAATTGATCAGTTAGTCCCGATGCCTGAGTTCCGCTACAATCAAAAAACTCAATGTATTGCCGTTGCGGCAGCGCTGGTGGCGTTGAGTTTTTCGCACGATTCACGGAGTGGTTCGGAGATTAGGGTTCGATCAAAAGTGCTTAAGCACATGGAATAAATGGAGGCC
>CAXAVL010000317.1:0-3938 GCA_963971905.1 uncultured Cellvibrio sp. | reverse complement strand
GATGAACCGGTTGCTGGGATGACCGGTGAAGAAACCGAAAAAACCGCTGAGCTGTTAGTGTCACTCGCCGGCGATCACTCGGTGATTGTGGTGGAACACGATATGAAATTCGTGCGCTCTATCGCACGCAAGGTCACGGTATTGCATCAAGGCTCGGTATTAACCGAAGGCACTATGGATCAGGTACAAAATGATCCAAAAGTGATTGAAGTCTACCTTGGTGAATAAAAGCCAGCGAATAACATCGGGATAAATACATCATGCTCGACATAAAAAATATCAATCAGTATTACGGCCAAAGTCATATTTTGTGGGATTTGTCGCTCAATCTAAAAGAAGGCACCTGCGGCTGTTTGATTGGCCGCAATGGCGTAGGCAAAACCACCCTGCTCAAATGCATTACCGGTTTGCTGCCCGTGCGCGACGGTGTGATCAGCCTCAACGGTTATGACATCAATAAACTCTCTACCGAAAACCGCGCGCGCGGCGGAATCGGTTTTGTACCGCAAGGTCGGGAAATTTTTCCGCTACTCACAGTGGAAGAAAATTTAAAAATTTCACTCGGCGCACGCAAAGACAAATCGCGTTTTATTCCCGGTTTGATTTACGAATTGTTTCCGGTGCTAAAAGAAATGAAACATCGCCGCGGCGGCGATTTATCCGGCGGCCAGCAACAACAGTTAGCGATTGGCCGCGCACTAGTGCTCGACCCCAAATTATTAATCCTCGACGAACCCACCGAAGGTATCCAACCCAACGTAGTGCGCGATATTGGCGAAGTCATCCGCAAACTCAACCGCGAATTGGGTTTAACAGTATTGCTCGTCGAACAAAAACTCCCCTTCGCCCGCCGCGTTGCGGATGATTTTTTTATTATGGAAAAAGGCAGCGTAGTAGCCACCGGACCAATTGCTGAGCTAAACGATGATTTGGTGCAGCGTTATTTGAGTGTTTAATTTTTCCGGCTGTTATTGGATTACATTTTCTCGCAAGGTAGTTAACACAGCGGCAATCAGGGGTTCCTGTTGTCGCTGTGCCAATACGGCAAAATATAGCGGCACTTGTTGCTGAACATCGCCTAGCAACACTACCTCGCCTTTCTCTTGCGCTTCAAGAGCGGTATCAGCGTGCAGAAACCCCAACCCTACGCCACCCGCAATTAAACTGCGCGTCACTTTTTCATGATCTACATTAATTTGTTTTTGCGGGCGAAATTTGTGCCGCTGAAATAATTGTTCAGCCACATTACCGCAACAACTATTCGGTGCTGGACAAATCCAGGGCATGGCTGCCAACACTGACCAATCAAACGATTTGGGATTGGCAACCCATGCCGGCGGTGCAGCCAAATAAACACCAAAGCTGTCTACCGGCAATTTAAATAATTCAGGCGATGTGCTGCCAGAATCCGCAAAAAATCCCGCATCTAATTCCGCGCGACTAATCGCCTGCTCTATTTCGATGGAGCTGCCGTAATGCAAATGCACTTCTACATCGGGATACTGCTCAGCAAACCGCGACAACAATCGCCCCAGTATTAATGCACTAGGCGCGCGATTAGAACCTAAACGAAGTTGCCCACCCGCCCCTTCACGCAATTGGCGCGCCTGCGCCAATAATTCGCGGTGGAGGTGCAGCAATCGCTCAGCGGTTAACAAAAGTGTTGCGCCCTGCTGGGTAAGGCTCATCCCCCGTGCATTGCGCTCAAACAATAAAAAACCGACCTCGTCTTCCAGCGCTTTTATATGCGCACTCACTGCGGGCTGGCTCAAACACAAGATATCTGCCGCGCGAGTAATACTGCCCTCACGCGCAATAGTGACAAATGTTTTGAGCTGATAAATTTCCATCCCATGCACATCCACTAATAATTATGCCATTTGAGTCAGCAGCTGCAGATAAAGACAGCCAGCACAATAAAGCCCCACACCAAATACACTATGTGTCATCAGCGTTTTTAAGCGCGCACGCATTGGGTTGGGATTTTTCGCAGCAGCAACGCCAAATCCCAGCGCAGGCTGCATCACAAAAAAAGGAAAGATTAGGGTCGCCAAACCCAGCGCCATTGCGGCAGCAAATGCCTGCAACCTATTATCACCCAACCACTCCAACCAAGCTCCACCTGATGGCAACAGCAATAAACCCGCGTATATAACGCCTATCAGATAATGAATACTCCAGCCGAGCGCACATTCACCAGCACGAGGCGCGGTGGCCGTAATTTTAGTGTGATAAAAAATGCCGTTTGGCATATGCCCCAGCCAGCGCCCAACCAGACAATAACTTAACGATGGAATAGCAAATACTCGCTGTAGCAATAGCGCCCAGATATCCATTACCAACGTTGCACCAACACCAACCACCAAGCTCGCTAATAACAATTCATTCAGCATATGCATAGCCCTCTCCTAATCACGCACTACCGCGGCGGCCAACCTGCGCACCAAAGGCGTAACCAAAATAATCGCGGGCAACGCCACCGAGAATGCGAATAACCAAGCCTGTAGCCAGCGCAGCACAAGGCCATCTACCAAACCGAGATTAAACAAACTGATGACCAACGACATAATGCCGGACATCAACAAGGCCATAAAAAACGAGAACACCAACGGCGCATATTTCTTAGCAATCATTCACTTACTCTCCACACAAAGGCACAACTAAAAGCCCTGACTGGATTAGTCAGGGTTGATGTTGGTTACTATGAGCTTAGCCTCGCAGGAGATCCAATTGAATATTTGAAGGGAAGCCCTCAGGATTACTGAGGGGCAGGTAAAAAAGTGTAAGAGTCGATAAGTGGCAGAAAGGTTAGTGACTCAGGCAGTCAATCCATTGCTCGGGGTTAGCTAGAATAAATTCATAGGTGTCATTATTTAACATCGTAATGCGAATGGCATCGGAGGTTATCGGAATAATGCCACCAGCCATACCCTTACACTGTTCAACTTTTGCAATGGACTGTCGACTCAAGTTATAAGGTCCCAAACTGAATTCTTTGCCAAAGGGTTCAAAAGACACTTCGTTCTCTGTTACAAACAGCTTGCCATCAGACCTGATGGCCCCGTATTGAAAGCTCGCATAAGACGATTTAACGATTTGCGCTTGCATATGTTTTCACTCCGTTTGAAATTGCTGGTACTGGTTATCTATCGCTAAGTTTTACTGACGTTGGTTTCTTGCTCATCTCGTTTTCTCTGGCGACCAGACTGCCCACTGTGAATCCGGCGCCTATTAAGTGTACACCATCCAGCGTTATATACTTCTTGACTATAACCCCCTATTGAGCGATTCTAGTGCCGACAAGTATACCGGCGGTTTTGCGCGCCAAACCTTAACCGGTGTCAACATTTGGCCAAATTAAAGTCTGGCCTTTTACTAGCCACATTAAGCAGTCAAGTTGGGCAGCTAACGCCTGACATGCTACTGTAAAAGCTTCATCACATAAGAAGATAAACCAAAAATGACTCAAGCACCCTCACAAAAACTGTCTGTTGTAGAGAAAGTCGGTTACAGCCTTGGCGACCTCGCCGCCAATCTGGTATTTCAGACCTTTGTTACCTTTATTGCCTATTACTACACCGATGTTTACGGTCTGGCTCCCGATAAAGCCCAATGGGTAATCGGCACCTGTGGTTTGCTCGGCGGCGTGTTTTTAGCCCCCATTATCGGCATTCTGGCTGACCGCACCCGGACCCGCTGGGGTAGCTACCGCCCTTGGATACTATTCACATCGGTACCCTTTGCAGTATTGATTTTCCTTACCTTCAGCACGCCCGATCTCGGTGAAACCGGCAAGGTTATTTACGCCTTCACCACACTGTTGCTGCTGATGTCTCTTTATACCGCCAACAACCTGCCCTACTCTGCATTGAGTGGTGTACTGACCGGCAATATGGCTGAACGTAACAGTCTCTCCAGTTATCGTTTTGTGGCAGTGA
>CAXAVL010000316.1:0-3938 GCA_963971905.1 uncultured Cellvibrio sp. | reverse complement strand
GCCCAGCGCACAAAATACAGCCCCGGTTACAGACATGCTCTATGACAAAGACTGGCAATTTTTCCGCAGCGACAATGCGCTCGATTTAGCCGCAGCACAGCAATACAAAAACTGGGAAACGGTACAAATCCCCCATACACCCAAAATTGAACCACTGGTAGTTAACGAGCAATTTCAAGGCGACGCCTGGTATAAAAAACCATTACTACAGAAGAGAGTTGGCAAGGAAAACAAATCTCCCTGAAATTTGAAGCGGCCATGAATGTGGCCGAGGTATGGGTCAACGGCGAAAAACTGATAACTCATGTGGGCGGCTATTTACCTTTTACTGTCAACCTCACTGAAAGATTAAAATGGGATGCGCCTAATGAATTAGTGGTGCGCCTGGATAACCGCGACAACCCTGTCACCGGCCCGAAGCCATTAAAGGATTTGGATTTTAATACCTATGGCGGCATTTATCGCCATGTGTATTTACAAATTAATAATGACTTACATATTACTGATGCAGTTGCCGCAAACAAAACCGCCAGCGGCGGCATTTTTGTCACTTACCCACAAGTCACTCGTGAACAAGCAACTATCAAGATTAATACTCATTTATTTAATGCGCATATAAATCCGAAGAGATTTCGCGTGGTACAAAAATTACTGGACGGCGACAAGGTTATAGTTGATCAAACTGGTGACCTACAAACCGTCAATGGTAAAAGTGATGTGGAAAATAGCATGACCTTAACCCTTAACAAGCCGCGTCTTTGGTCACCTAAAACCCCCAACCTCTACAATTTGGTAACAAGAGTTTATGAGGGGGAATCGTTGGTTGATGAGCAGACTACGCGCATTGGTATTCGCGAATTCAAATGGGTAGACAACCAATTATTGATTAATGGCGAAAAAACGTTTTTGCGCGGTGTCAACCGCCATCAAGAGTATCCTTACATTGGCTATGCAACTTCGGATGCAGCGGATTATCGCGATGCAGTGAAAATAAAATCTGCCGGTTTTGATTATGTGCGTCTCTCGCACTACCCGCACTCGCCAGCCTTTATGGCAGCGGCCGATGAATTGGGTCTAGTGTTACTAGATTCAATTTTAGGCTGGCAATATTTTTCTGAAGACCCGGCATTTCAAACGCAGATTCAACAAACCTGTCGCGACTTAATTCGCCGCGATCGCAATCATCCATCCGTAATGGCTTGGGAGTGTTCGCTCAACGAATCATGGATGACGGAGCCTTTTATCGATTCCCTCACCAACATTATCGCAGAAGAATATCCCGGTGCCATGTCGGCCGGCTGGCAGGAATACGGTTACGATATTTATCTACAAGCACGCCAGCACCGATTGGAGCATTACAAAGAACCAACTAAACCTTACATCGTCAGCGAATACGGCGATTGGGAATACTACGCAATGAATGCTGGTCTAAACCAAACAGCTTGGGCAAATTTGTTACAAGCAGACCGCTCCAGCCGCCAATTACTGAGCGATGGAGAACAACGTTTACTGCAACAGGCATCTAACATTCAGGAAGCTCACAATGATAATTTCAACACCCCCGCTTTTGCCGATGGTTATTGGGTGATGTTTGATTACAATCGCGGTTATGCACCGGATTTAGAAAGTTCCGGCATTATGAGCATTGATCGTTTACCCAAATACAGCTACTACTTTTACCAAAGCCAACGCGATGCCAGTGAAATCTCTGACAAATTCAGTTCCGGCCCAATGGTATTTATTGCCAGTGAATGGAATGAAACATCCGACACCAATGTGCGCATATTCAGTAACGCGGATGAAGTAGAACTGTTGCTTAACGGAAAAATTATTGCCAAACAAACACCGGAGACAAACGGCAATAGCAACAATTTGCCACACCCACCATTCACCTTTGCATTAGAAAAATTTGAAGCAGGTGAATTAAAAGCTATTGCGTACATCAATGGCAAAGCCGTCGCCGAACATCGTCAGGTTACCGCAGGTGCCGCAAAAAGTTTGCGACTAACTTTAGACACCAGCGGCAAAGCTGCACAAGCAGGCGTTAAGGATGCAATATTTGTATACGCGCAATTAGTAGATGGTGAGGGTAATCCGGTGTACAGCAACAATATCCCGGTCACCTTCAGTGTGAAAGGCAGTGCAACACTAATCAGTCCTGCAGAAGTAAGCACCAGCGGAGGTGTTTCCAGTGCGTTAATTGAGGTTGGCGATTCATTAGAAGATATTATTGTTAGCGCAAGACTCGGAGAGCACTCTCCTGCGAGCATCAAAATTCAATAAAAATCGTGAATGGTCATTACGTTTATGCCTTCGTTGAAAAACTAAAACCGCGCGATTGCGCGGTTTTTAACACAAAGAATTAAACAATACGCTTGCGTGCGACACCCAAGGCGATAATGCCTAATCCAAACAGTGCCAGACTAAACGGCTCAGGAACACTAGTCTTAATATTTGTGAATACAAATTGGTGGTCGTTGTAATCGAAATCACCTAAATCAGGCAAATCCTCGAATGCCACATAGGTATAAGCACCGGCCGGAATCAAACCACCGCCGCCAAAATTTGTAGCATAGGCATGGTTCTTGCCATCCGAATTTAAGGTTTCATCGGAATACCATGATGTTCCAGTTGTAAGCACTTTTAACTCGAACGTCAAATGATCTCCAGCGGAGACGTTGCCCAGAAAGAATGAATCACCATAGGATGAGGTACGATTCATTAAGCCATATAAGCCAGTCGGAACTCCATTAACCCACATACCGATCATGCTGTTATAGCCAGCATCAGTTGCATAAAAATATGCGGTAACACCACCATCAGCTTCGGCCACAAACGAACTGGTGGGAGCAGGTGTACCTATATTCGGATACGGAATGGTGGCTGCGTTGGATGACATCGCGAGAGAAGCACTTAAAGCGGCTACAGCAATACTTAGTTGTTTAAACATAATCTTTCTCCGTGAATTGAAAACATAAGCTAAATTGCAGTATTAAGGAATTAATGCATTAGTGAGTTAGCAATAGCTATGCCAGATAAAATCCATGATTCCACTAGGCAATGACAGAAAAATAAAAATGTAAAATATATCGACGAAAATTCAATTTTTTTCTACCAAAAACTTCTTAGTAGATATCACCTCACAATTGACTGCATATCCTCCCGCCTATTACATTTCTTTTTAGCTTCGAAATATGTTCGCTGGCCCACGCAAACCAGGTAAAAATAGAGAAAATATTTTCACTCTTGCATTTTTTACAAAATTTTCGAAAAAAAACCGCATTGAAAATTCGATGCGGTTTTCGCTTTTAATGATTAAAGATAATTACGCTATTGGGATTTACTTAAACGCGTCCCACACCGCAGTCGCTTTACCGTTATTATCCATAGCGCCGAGTGTATAGCCTTTCCAACCCGGACGCGCTTCTGGTTCCCAATAGAAAATTGCCAAGCCTTTATTGCCACTCACCTGCCCTAGTTTGGTAATCATATCTTTCACGATGGTTTGCGCCTGAGAGTTATCCCAAGGTACTCCAATTTCAGAAATCATCACCGGTACAGCGTAGCGTGCGACCATATCGTTCAAGTTATTTAAACACGCGGTGTTGGCATTCTGCCATGTGTAACCCGAAGCGTTGGTGGGATAAGACGATGCGCCAATCACATCAAATTTCCCGCCATTTGCTTTCAGGCCATCAAAAATCCAGCGGAAATTGGCGTTGTCATGGCAATTGGCAAGATGCACAACCACTTTGCTGCTGGGGTAGATAGATTTAGCGGCGTTGTAACCCGTCGTGGTGAGCCACGCATAATTTTTCATGTTGACCGATGCTTTTCCATCATCCCATAACATGCCGTTGTTGGTTTCATTACCGACTTGGACCCAGTCCACGGTAACGCCCGCATCTTTTACGGCTTGTAATGTATATCTCGTTGAA
>CAXAVL010000315.1:0-3960 GCA_963971905.1 uncultured Cellvibrio sp. | reverse complement strand
ATCTTTTTCCCAAGTGCCTTTTACTTCATCCGCACTGAATGGCGTAACGCCAGCCATTTCGGTAGCTGACCCGTTGTAATATTTTGCAAACGAGTGTGCATCGTGTGGCAAAAATGCACGCTCCAACACAGTCTCGGAATCTGTATCCGTTGAACGAAAACCACCGTATAAAATTTTTCTAATAGTGTCTATGCGAGTCATTGTGGCCCAGTTGAGAAAATTACCACTCCACTCACCACTACAATATTTAGATGCAGAATTCACCGCACCAGTAGGTTCAAACCTATTATTTTTATATTGGTAACATTTACCACTATCGAAATAGCCATAATAATCATAAGTATGTTTATAGGTTGTTTCGACACCATCGCTTTTCTCAGGGTCAAGATCAGAATAATCGTCGTACACTTTGTAATGAAGCTGATGGTCTTTCGACATATTGAGCATCATGATGGGTACAACAGGATTCGAAAGAAACAATGGATCCTGTGAAGGCGCAGCAGCAATCGCAGCATGACTAATTGCAATACTTAAACATGCGGAGATCACACCAATATTTATTTGACGCAACGGGAGACGCCCTGCGATGGCAAATACCTTGGCAAAACACTGTTGAATGAACATAGTTAAATCTCCGCTACTTAAAACGACGTTTATAAGCTGATTGCACTATAGCTTCTGCATCGGGGCTTAAACCAAAACCTCGGGCAGTCGCACGATATGGAGTCGCATCACCGGTGGTCATCATGCCACCGACATCAATCGCGCTGCCTTCAGCGGCGGCGCTGGCCCCTATATCGACCTCCAACTCTTCTAATAAAAAACTAGGCTTACCGGAAACTTCTTTAATGTCCAAACCACTTTGTTTAGCAATTTTTTTCCATTTTTCCTTGGTTAGATAAGTCACCGAATTTTTGGGTATAGCACTCAAATCCAAGCAGGCACCCTTACCGTCCAAACAACTGAAAGCAGGCAGTGCATCCTTGTTACTTGGCGATAAAATCCATTCACCTTCACGCAATGCCGACTCCGCAGCCTGAAAAGCAATATTACGATCGCGCATATTACCAGCCATATTTTCTTGTAAACCCGTACCGCGAATTGCTGCAAGACTGACGATGGTAATCAACAACACCATTATCAGCCCCACTAATAACACCACCCCCCTCTGCATATAGGGCTGGGGCATTTGAGCTCGATAAAGAAGATGAGTACTGTTCATTCTGTTCAACCTATTGAATATTAGTGGCACGACTGCGAATGCCGATAGTAGAGCTGAATACTTGACGTAAATATCGATCATCCTTGTCTGGCGTCACTGTGACGCCAGCAAATGTATAAGGTTGCGATTTTTCTACGACGTTGTTATCCGAACTTCTAACCACAAGCTCAATGCGAACAGACTGAACAAAGGGCCACTCTGCATTATTCAGAGCATCAGCCAAACGATATTCATCGTTATCGTTAACCCCATCTCCATTCACATCGCGTACGACGTGATAAGTCACACGCATGTGCTCAACGCCTTCCAACAATTCCAGCGCGGTTTCAGCATTCGTTTTTTGCCATAAGCTAGGAGCCCCTGCAGGCCCCTCTGCCAAAAAGAACACAACGGTATTCATCGCCAACACTTCACCAGTGGTAAAATTTTCTGTTGGGATAATGCCTCCACCCCAGCCATTGTCATGCTTAAGGTAAATATCTGTACCGACCAGAGACGGAGCAGCAACAAGCTTAAATATCCGCGCCTTGAAACAATCACTCACCACAGCTGCGGAATCCTTACATATACCTGCAACACAACCCTTTGTATCTATAGCCTCTGGGCTGTATGCATAAATGCCTTTCGAGTCATTGGCTTTGGATAACGGCAACCCACTACCATTGGCAGTATGCAGCACTAGTACGTTGGCGGTTTTGTCTTTTAGCGGAGTAATTGATGCGCCGACGTCATTAACCTTGCCGGGCAATTCGTCAATACTTTTATAACCCCTCACCCCCTCGGCAAAATTTCCATGTAAATCTTTAATCACTAAATTGCCGTCCTGAAGCTCAGCACCTGGCTCACCAAATTTAGGGCGATAACATCCATAGTAAGCAGCCATACGAATGTCGCGCGCCATAAAATCAATCGCCAAACGCCCAGTTTCCTGAATCCGGGACATAGCCTGCTGAGTACTAAATACCGTTTTACTGGATAAGAAAACTTGCACCACTCCCGCCATCAATATCAATCCTAGAGTGATCGCAATCATTAATTCAATCAGCGATAAGCCCGCTTGACGCAAATGCATAACAGTAACCCTCACAGCCTGGCACTATAGGTAAAAGTTGTTTTATTCTCTGCATCTTCACCAGAGCTGTTTAATTCATCCCATTCAATTGTTAACGTGCATATTTTTGTTGTGTCATCACAATCAACGCCGCCTTTTCCATTAGGTAATTCCGCAGAGATATTGCGCCGCCATGCATGCAAATCGGCTGCCGCCAACGGGGTTAACACTGGCGTTTCCGTCTCCTTAACATGAGTCAGTTCCGACGTGTAACTCTTAATATTTTTCACATTGATGCGCATCCGATCTAACAGGTCATACGCAAATATATTTGCCTGAGAGCGGAAATAGGCTCCTTGATTAAACTGCAATGAACGTGTTTGCATGGCACCTAAAGCTAACAGCGATGTAGATAAAATCAGCAGGGTTACCAATACCTCAATTAAACCAACGCCTCGCTGAAAATCAGGCTGCTCGCATTTACAATGATAAAAAAACGGCCGACTCATACTCCCCCCTAAGCTACTCAGTAGCGCAAGCAATACGGCTCACTGATACCGAGCCAGATAGACCAATATTGATTTGCCTAGCCGCAGAACCAGTACACTTTTTAAATTGCGCTGAAATAACAAACGGCTTGTCTGTAAGGCGCGCCAATGTACCCAGCCCGGTATACCGAATAAATGTTTTGTCATCGCTACCATTTTTTACGCTTATCACTGCGCTGCTATCTTGTTTCTTCCATGCGCGCAGCACGGTACCGACAACTGGTGTCTCGGTTGTATCAGCAGCGACCGTATCAACAAACGCAATAAAGCCTTCATTCCAGCTACCACTGCAAGTTTCACCATCTTTGCTGGCGCACAATGAAACTCTTCCGGCTCGTTTAACCGCCTCAATACGGGCAAAATTAATGGCGGAGGCAAAATCTTCGCCGAGGGCAATGGAGCGGTTATTTAACATTTGCGACTGAAAACTAGGGATGGCAATTGACAACACTATAGCTGTAACAACCAAGGTCACCATAAGCTCAATCAGAGTAAAACCGTTCATGGGATATCGCATGTAATCTCTCTCAATTTACTGAGCCAAAGCCCTAAGAACTTTCAATAGACAACCAAAATAGGGTTGATTATATTACTGCAGCCTAACACGGGCGCCACACCAAGATACTGATAGCACGACATATGGCATACCCAGCCGAATGAACGGCTATGCATGGCACACAAAGCTACATCAAAAATGGATTTACGCTAATTTCAAAGGAATATGTTATGAAATCACAAGGATTGACCCTTCTAGAGCTGCTCGTCAGCATCACCATTCTCTGTATTATCCTCACCGTCGGCATACCGAGCTTCAATAAACAAATCAGCGAAACGCGCACCAAAACCGCCACACTCGCGCTGCTGGATGCGATAGAAACCACACGCGCCACTGCAGTTTTCCGCAATCAACAAGTAATTCTTAAAGCCACCAACAAAAAATGGCATGAGGGATGGACATTGTTTATCGATAAGAACAGCAACGACCTTCTCGATAGTAATGATGAAACGCTGCAGGTTCATTCAGGATTGGACGCAGTACTTACTCAGGCCAGAGCCCCAATGAATAGCTATGTCGCATTTATTGGTACTGGCGAAGGACGGCAAATAGGATCAAAGGGAAAAGGGGGATTTCTCGCGGG
>CAXAVL010000314.1:0-3970 GCA_963971905.1 uncultured Cellvibrio sp. | reverse complement strand
TTCACCGCCATTAATAAATCGCGGCCACTGGATGGCATGCTGGTAGGTTCGCCAACCCACTGTGGATTTGTTGCCGCTAATAAACAGCAGAGCCAGATTGCCCAGAGCGATAGTAATTTCGCTGGGCGTTTGCCAATACTTAAACAATTTTGTTGTTCCAGTTGGCTGGCGTGTTGGTAAAAAGGCACTCGCAGTGCGGCCTCAATACGTTTTTTGGGCGCAATAATACCCATTAATAAAGGCAACGGTGCGAGCCATAACAACCATGGCCATTGCATTTCAAACATGATTGGCCTCCGTTGCGTTGGTGGTTTTTTTTGCCGTGGCTTTTTTTGATATAGAAAGTTTCTGGCGATGATTGCGATGCAAACGAATCCACTGCGAACTGAGTTGCTGCAGTCCGCTTACATCGATGTTGGGATTTTTTTGATAAGCGCTGGTTAACAAATTCTCACCTAACTCACTTGAAAACTTTTCTGGCAATGCAGGGCAAACCTGATCCAACCATTGCAGCCACTCTTTACCTTTAATGCTGGCGTTAAAACTGTGCGGGTAAGCGGTAAGTGCAGTGCGGCGCAGCAGCAGGCTCAGTGCTTGTAAATAGGCGGCTGCATTTTGGGTTTTTTGATAATCTGCATAAATGCCATCGAGCTGGTGTTGTGCTATATAGCGATATGCATTTTGTGTTTTGCGATGGCGCCAGATAAAAAATCCAATCAGTGCAATAAAGACAAGTGCGAGCAGTGCCCACCAGCCGGGTGCAAGTGGCCACCAACTTACACCATCTGGTAAATGGATATCGGCCAGCTGATCCAGTGGCGATGCCGGAGTTTGCAGCGCCGGTGATTGTATTGGTGGAGATTGTATCGAAGGTGCTTGCATAGAATGTTAATCGTATTAAGTAGGATTATTTTTTTCGGCCAAAAGCCTTGCGCAAACCGTCTTGAATATCGTCATGGGTGGCATAACTCAGCAGAGGGATTCGCAAACGTTTGCAAATGTTAGTCAGCAAATCCAACTGCAGATCAAATTGCTGGGTATAGGCTTGCTGAAAGGCTTTTTCATTTGCGGCTAATTGCAACCGCTCGCGGCCGTTGCTGATAGTTAGCGACGAGTTGCTAATCAATTGCCGTTCGAGTTGATCGTATACGTGTACCAAGGTCACATCGGTATGCCGGGCTAATTCAAATAGTTGCTGCTCGGCATTTTTATCCAAATCGTGAAAGTCGCTGATGATAAACAGCGCGCAGCCGGGTTTGGCGATGCGACGGGCATCACTCAACATATCGTGCAATGAATTGGCTTTTTGTGGCTGGCCAGAAGGCGATAGTGCGGGCGCAGGTGTGATTGGTGAAGTTAAGCGGTGATTGTAATCTTGCAGCTGATGCAATAATTCTAACACCGCATGTTTACTGCGGCGCGGACGAACATCGCGCTGGTTGTAATCGCCAAACACCAGTGCGCCTAAACGGTCGCCATTGGCGAGTGCGGCCCAGCCGAGCAGTGCGGCAATGTGTGCGGCGAGTACCGATTTAAAACAGCGCGTGCTACCAAAAAATAATGGCGAGCGTTGATCCACCAACATAAATACCGGACGCTCGCGTTCTTCGCGAAAAATTTTGGTGTGTGCGACTTGGGTGCGCGCCGTGACTCGCCAGTCGATCGAGCGAATGTCGTCGCCCGGTTGATACAGCCGCACTTCTTCAAAATCCATTCCGCGTCCGCGAAAACGGGTGCGCTCACCACCCGACAACAAACTGCGCGCCGGTTGATGGGCAAAGAGTTTTAAATCTTGCGCAGCAAAACGGCAGCGCAATAATGCCGCGAGTTCCGTGTAGGCACCACGCGGATTCAGGTCTTGCAGCAAATTGCTCATAGCAGTGTGTTCCACTTAGCTCAAAGGCACAGCGGCCAACAATTTATCTATCGCATGGTTTGGTGTGGTGCCGGTGGCTTCTGCTTCAAAACTTAAAATCAAACGATGGCGCAATACATCGTGAGCCACGGCTTGTACATCGTCGGGGCTGACAAAATCGCGGCCATTTAACCAGGCGTGGGCGCGGGCGCAGCGATCCAGCGCGATAGTTGCGCGGGGGCTGGCACCGTATTCGATCAATCCGGCCAGCTCTTCGGAATATTGCGCTGGGCGGCGAGTGGCGTTAATCAGGTGGACTATGTAGTCCTCCACACTCTCCGCCATGTGAATCGCCAAAATTTGATTGCGCGCGGCATCGATGGTGGCTTGAGTAATCATTTCCGGTTGTTCGGCAGCGACTGCTGCTGCTTCATTGCGCGCTAGTTTTAAGATGCGGCGCTCCGCTTCGATACTAGGGTAATCCACCACTACATGTAGCAAAAAGCGGTCGAGCTGGGCTTCGGGCAGCGGGTAGGTACCTTCTTGCTCGATGGGATTTTGGGTCGCCATCACCATAAACAAACCGGGCAGGGGATACGTCTTACTGCCCACACTCACCTGACGCTCGGCCATGGCCTCCAGCAGTGCCGATTGCACTTTCGCCGGAGCGCGGTTGATTTCGTCCGCCAATACCAAGTTGTGGAAGATGGGGCCTGGCTGAAACTCAAAGCGATTTTGCTCGGGACGGTAGATATCGGTTCCAGTTACATCGGACGGCAATAAATCTGGAGTGAACTGAATGCGATGAAAGTTGCCTTCTATTGCCTGCGACAAGGTTTTAATGGCTTTGGTTTTAGCCAGACCCGGCGCGCCTTCCACCAGTAAATGGCCATCGGCCAGCAGGGCGATTAAGAGGCGTTGAGTCAAATGTTCCTGGCCGATGATTTGGTCGTTTAGCCAGGTGCTGAGAGATTGGATTTGTTGAAAAGCCTGCATGGAGATGAATACCTTTTCGCTGTTGTAGTTAGCAATTGTGGGTTGATTCAACGCTGGCAAGCCGCAAACGGGCAGCACAGCACGGCAAAAGTGCTCGATAGACTGCCCAAGTTTGTGACGGTTCCCTGCAATTTCAACTGTTTACACGATTTTTTCAGCTAGGCTTAGAGAAACCCGCCTCACTTTTGACAGGAGTTCAGACTGTGAACAGCCCTTTGGTTAGCCAGCGCAAGCTGGTTGAATTTCTAGAAGAATTTAATCATTACGCCGCATCCAAATTGAATGGCGCTGAGCTTGCGTCACTGCAGCGGCTGGCGAAAAAATTTTTTAGCCATTATCCATTGGAGGAATTGGTCGGGCGGCGCCTGAGCGATGTGTTTGGCAGTCTCTATCAATGGTGGCAATTTATTCAGGGCTATGATCGGCAGCAGCCTAAGATACGCTTGTTTAACCCCAACCTCATCGAAGATGGTTGGGTGTGCCCTCACACTGCACTGGTGGTGCTGCAAAAAGATATGCCGTTTCTGGTGGATTCGATTCGTATCGAATTAAATCGGCGCAATATCGCCATCTACACCATTAAAAGCACTGTGCTCAGTGTGGTGCGTGATGGCAGTCATCGGCTGGTGGAATTAATTGAAGGGGAGAACGGGCAGACGGTGCAGCAAATTGCTGGCGAGCAAAGCAAAGAAGCCCTGATTGTGATGGAAATCAGCGCCCATACCGATCAAACCGTATTAGACGATATCTCCCAGAGTTTGCACCGCATTTTGGCGGAAGTTGAATTTGTGGTGAAGGATTATCACCCGATGCGCTCTGCCGCATTGGCGACGGAACAAAACCTCAATTTCGCCAGTGACGCCGTGGCCGCTGCAAATGTTCAGCAATCTAAAGCCTTTGTGCAGTGGCTAACGGAAGATAAATTTACGTTTCTGGGGTACGCGGAATATGAATTTAAAGAGATAAACGGGAAAAAAACCTTGTGTGAAATTCCCGCGCAACGCCTCGGGTTGTTTCGCTTGCGCAATGAATCACAGAGTGCATCGACTGCGTTGCCAGTGGATGATTTTAATGAAGGCATGGCGCGCTTTCATCTGGTTCCGCAAGTAATTACTTTTT
>CAXAVL010000313.1:0-4025 GCA_963971905.1 uncultured Cellvibrio sp. | reverse complement strand
CACCTGATTATTAGAATCAAGTAACTCAACCACCAAACCGCGACCAGGTTTGATACTGGTAGCAGAGTAATCCAACCCGATTTGAGTGTTATTGTGAGGGACAAAGTCATAAGTCACCTTACCACTGAGGGTGACGCTACCAGATAGCGATGAACTCGCCACTGTTGAGCTAAGAGCAGATAAGCTAGAAGGTGATGTAATTGATGAGTTCGCTAGCGAGCTATTAATTACACCGCCAGCAGATGAGGGGGATTTACTACTAGCCAGCACCAAATTTGAGCCACCTCCGCCCCCACCACCACAGGCAAAAAGCAATGCACAAGTAAATAAAAACAGCGCTCGTAAACTCCACCTGGGTGCAGGTAAAGCCATGAATGATCTAATTGTTCGCCGCATATGGCTAATACCCTGAGTAATACACGAAATTGATAAATAGACTTCAAGCATAGCCAAGATCAGCCGTGACACAAAATGAGGCTACCGACAGCAAAACCTTGTGCCTATAATGGCGCCCTGCTTATTGGAGGCATTATGCTTAAAATTCTGTTCTTTGCGGTCATAGTAACATTCATTATTATCGGCGGTTCTCGCTATAAAAAAATGGATCCAGTACAACAACGCAAGACCCTATGGCGTATGGGCACAGGCATATTTCTCTGCGTACTCGTACTGTTAGTCATCACCGGGAAAATGCATTGGATCGGTGCAGCAATAGGCGCACTGATTCCATTTGTCCGCAATGCTTATGGGCTGCTTAGCCAAGTATTACCGCTTTGGTTAGCGCGCAAAAATGCCCAGCAAAACAGTCAGACAGATGAACCGTCCATGCCCCAGCGCCCACTGACGCCCATGCCAATTCAAGAAGCCATGGAAGTGCTGGGTTTATCCGGCGACATCAACAAAGGCGAGATAACCGAAGCGATGGTTCAGGATGCGCATCGCCGATTAATTCAAAAACTCCATCCAGATCGCGGCGGCAACGATTATCTTGCCGCAAAAATAAATCAGGCGCGCGATCTACTTCTGCAACAAATCAAACACTAGTCACTGTGTTACGAAACAAAAGATGAACATAGCGCCCCAATGAACGATAAGGTTCTTGTTGCGAAAACGCCAACTCCATTTGTAATAAAGTCTGCGGCTCGCGCTCGCGATGTTCTTCATTAAAAATATAATCGTGAAATACCCGAATACCACTGTGACTTAGGAGCTGTAAGGGTAGCTCTGCCACCCAAGCCAATACCTGAGAGGGATCCAACGGATTAATCGGTGTCAGGCTGCCCGCCGCACCGCCATAATCTTTATTAATAATTTTCTTAAAATTCGTACGCAGTAAATTTTTGTAAATCAGCGAATGAAGATTATAAAAGGTTAGCGATAAATAACCCTGTGGTTTGAGATAAGACAGCAGCACCGGTAGTAATGATTGCGGCTCCTGCATCCACTCCATAACAGCATGGCAAATAACAAAATCAAATTGCGACTGACCTTGTGGTAAATGCTGCGGCAAATCTTGTAAGGCGCAGTGAATCAACTGCACGCGATCAGCCACACCCAATTGCTCGACTTGTTCCTGCGCAAGTTTGAGCATTTCTGCCGAAATATCGCAAATCACCACCCTGTGCCCAGCCTGCGCCAAGCGCAACGAAAACTGCCCTTGCCCACCGCCAGCATCGAGAATTGTCCAACAGTCATTCGACGCATTAAACGGCGCAACAGGAATATGCGCCACACAATCGCGCTCCAACACCGCAAGGCGCACATCGCCTTTTAGGCCACCGTAAATATTTTTTTTAAAGCGCTTGGCCAGATCATCAAAATTGCGATCCTGACCGGTTGATTCTTTTGCCATATAATTCTCTTTACATAACCCACAACTAGCGCAGTGATATGACTTCATCAAACCACTGGTTTGTCTATATGATCCGCACAAGCGACGCGCAAGTGTACACCGGAATTACCACGGACATGATGCGCCGCTGGCGTGAACACGCCTCGGGGAAAACCGGCGCACGATATTTTCGCGGGCGCAGACCGGTGCAGCTGTGTTATCTAGAAGCGGAGCATAATCGCTCCAGTGCCAGCCAGCGTGAATACGCGATTAAATCCCTGAGTTCTGCCGCCAAACGCGAGCTAATCGCCGCGCACCTAATCAATACACAGGCACTGATTGCGCTTCACCAACTGGGAGACCTGCCCCATTGAGTACCACTCAAACGCCTAAACGTAGCCTGTGCGACAAGTGCTGCAGACCTGCTCGCAATTGCATCTGCGCCTTAATTCAAGTGATATCCAATCAGGTTGAAATACTGATTTTGCAGCACCCGGATGAAACCACCAATGCTAAAAATACGGCGGGGTTGTTACACCTGAGTTTAAAAAACAGCCAAATTCGAATCGGCGAAAGCTTTGCCGAAAACGATTTGCACAGCTGGTTATTTACCGATCAAAAACAACCGCTATTGCTTTACCCTGAAATCGTCGAATACAAAGCGTTAGGATTGGCAGTACCGCAGCAACTCTTAACACTAGAACTATTTACTGCCGATCAACTTCGGCTAGTGGTAATAGATGCAACCTGGCGCAAAAGCCGCAAAATGCTTTATCTCAATCGCGCCCTGCAGTGCCTGCCGCGCCTGACGCTGAGCGAAACACCAGCTTCGCTGTACAGCATCCGCAAAGCACATAGCGAAAATCAGCTTTCCACGCTGGAGGCAAGTTGTTACGCTCTACAACAATTGGAACAGCAACGAGTTGACTATGCTCCATTGTTAAACGCTATGCGTCTGTTCGTTGCGCAACAAAGTGCATTTGTTCCCAAGCCGACTACCCAGTAAATCCATTTACTCCCGACCAGAGAACCATGAGCTTATGAGTCATCCGACGTTTGAATTATTGCGCAGCCAAACCATCGATGCGTTGAAAATCCGTGTTGAAGAATATCGCCACAAGGTTACCGGTGCTCAGCATATCCATTTGGCGGCTAATAATGATGAAAACGTTTTTCTTGTCGCACTGCGCACTGTGCCGCACGACTCTACCGGTGTTGCACACATTCTGGAGCACACCGCACTCTGCGGCAGCCAAAAATATCCGGTTCGCGATCCCTTTTTTATGATGGTGCGCCGCTCACTCAACACCTTTATGAACGCCTTCACCAGCTCTGACTGGACTGCATACCCCTTCGCGAGCCAGAACCAAAAAGATTTTAATAATTTGCTCGATGTGTATTTGGATGCAGTATTTTTCTCGCGTTTGGATGAGTTGGATTTTGCACAGGAAGGCCATCGTGTTGAATTTGCCGAAACGGATAATCCGAATTCCGATTTGGTTTTTAAAGGTGTGGTATTTAATGAAATGAAAGGGGCGATGAGCTCAGTTTCATCGCAGGTATGGCATACACTGTGTAAATATCTTTATCCTACCACCACTTATCACTACAACAGCGGTGGCGAGCCGGAAGACATTCCTAATCTCACTTATCAACAGCTGCAAGATTTTTATCGCACGCACTACCACCCCAGCAATGCAATTTTTATGACCTACGGCAATATTCCTGCCGCAGTTCATCAGGAAAAATTTGAAGCGCAAGCCTTAAGTAAATTTGAAAAATTAGATGAAGTCATCGCGGTTGGCGATGAAAAACGCTACCACGCGCCCATCGCGGTAGAAGAGGCTTACCCGCTCGATGAAAATGATGCGGATGATATAGAACATAAAAACCATGTTGTAGTTTCTTGGTTGTTGGGCAAAACCACCAATCTGGATGAGTCACTCGAAACACAATTAATTTCCAATATTTTGCTCGACAACAGCGCCTCACCGTTACAACAAGCGCTGGAAACCAGTGAGCTTGGCCAAGCGCCCTCACCGCTCTGCGGCTTGGATGATTCATCACGCGAAATGGCGTTTGTGTGTGGCCTTGAAGGCTGCGCGCTGGAAGACGCGGCCAAAGTAGAAGCGATGATTTTGGATGTGATGCAAAAAGTCGTCACTGATGGCATACCGCAAGA
Organism: uncultured Cellvibrio sp.; assembly: GCA_963971905.1. GTDB lineage: Bacteria > Pseudomonadota > Gammaproteobacteria > Pseudomonadales > Cellvibrionaceae > Cellvibrio. Next base: position 12 of record CAXAVL010000313.1, on the reverse strand, counting down.
ACAAATAGAAGC
>CAXAVL010000312.1:0-4055 GCA_963971905.1 uncultured Cellvibrio sp. | reverse complement strand
AAAAAATCGGCCGGCAAACCGGTGCTGATTGGTTTGGCGCACGCCTGTCAGGAAGTTGAATCACTCGCCACTGCCGAATGGGACATTCCACTGCTGGCCATAGCCACCGACAAAGAACTGATTTTTACCCAAACCTGAAGCAAAAATAATTTTTCTCTCGCCCAAAAAACAACTCCCGCCGAAGCGGGAGTCATTGTCGAAAATTCCGTTTACTTACCTGCGGCTTATTCAGCGGTCGATTCTACAGCAGCTTCTGCCAACGACACTAAAGCACCTACATCTAACAGGGTCACACAAACTCCTAAACAAAATAACAATATCACTGCGGAGAGAACATCAACTTTCATGGTGGTAACCTTGCGCAATATTATTTTAAAAAAAACAACATCTTTTATAAGCGACCACAAAACAGCACGAGGCTGTGGCGTGGGTAAAGAATAGGCAATGATCAAACAGAATGAAATACAACTCATGGATAAAACTGCAAAAAAACACACATTTTTAGCAAAATAATGCGTTTTTCTCGGGAATTTAGCTGTTTTCAGTAGCGACATTACAAAAATAGCGAGAAACACCAGTATTTTTGCAATTGAGAGGAATGATTTCTAACGCATAACAATGGATACCGCGCATCCTTGCGCGAGATATATCGGCCCTTAAGGCGCAGCAGTAACTACCCGACTAGTGGCATCGCCAAGACGGGTGCGTACCGATACCACACTCTCAACGGCTAATGCGCCAGTGTACTCGCGCCATGTCTCGCCCTGATCGAGACTGACTTCAATCGTCAAGCCGGGCAGCGATGAATTAGCCAGCAACTTGCCCTTTTCAATAATTGCACCCGGTGGCGGCAGGTAGAAACTACCCCCCAAGGCAGCCAACTTCGGTAATTCTTTATTGCTTAATTGCACGCCAAATGCCGCCCAATCCGCCATGCGCGCCGCTGTATTTGGTTTATCGCCCTCCCAAGCAGCTTTGTGCCAAGCACGCTCAGCCAGTGGAATTAAACGCGGATAAATCATCTGCTCCAGTTGCGCAGCGGAGCGAATGGTTTCACTCCAGACTTGCCCTTGTATACCGCGCAAATTTTCCGGTTTTTCCAGTGCGGGCATAGCGCGACCAACCAACGCTTCCAAGTCATCAGATCGGAAGAGCACACGTCTGAACTCCAAGTCATCGATTGCAGCTCCGTTGCGGGTTTTGTCGGCGTTAGCGTAAAAATTGTCGGGCATAAATCCAAACACTTTGTTTGCGTCTGTGTAGCGCGCTGCCCAGTAGTAGCCGCGCTCTTCAGGATTAGCTTCGTGTGGATGATCGAAATACAAGTGAGTGGCCGCCGATAAAATCGGTTCATAGCCCGCATTCGCTAAACGATAGGCGCGATCAGCAACACCCCACTCCCAAATATTGTCCCAGGCATTTGCCAACACATGTTTATTGGCAAATTGGCTGCGGTTAAAGGTATTGCTTGCGTCGTACATCAAACCGTCTTCCCAACCGGCCAGATCCAAACCGCGCATAGCGGTAATCGCCGCAACTTTACTCACGAAATACGGCTTGAGGTCAGCCGGGCCTGCAACGCCCATCTCGCCTTTGGCAAACAGTGCCTTACAGGCTGGTGATGCAGTCCAGGAACCTGCACCTACTTCATCGCCGCCCATATGGAAAGTCACCAATGTGGTTCCGGCTTTGCGGTACATCTGCTGCAGTTCGTACACGACTTTATCGACAAACGCATAGGTCGATGGCAGGCACACGTTGATGGAGTTATCAGTGTAATTCTGCACCGTCATGTATTCGGATTTATCCAGCGGATCGGATAGCAAATACTGCTCGGCTTCGGCTTTTTTACCGGCCTTAAGCAGTTTTTTGTAGCGTGCCTCCATCGACTTCACCGCCGCCCGCGCGTGGCCGGGCATATCGATTTCCGGGATAATTTCGATATGACGGGCGCTGGCGAATTTTATAATCTCGATAAAATCGGCCGTGCTGTAGTAGCCATTGCCCGAGCCGGACTTGTGCGGGCCGGTGCCCAATTGGGTCAACAAACAAGTCTGCTCACTCAGATCAAAACAGCGCTTGCCACCGACGTCAGTCAACTCTGGCAGACCGGGAATTTCCAAACGCCAGCCTTCATCTTCGGTTAAATGCAGGTGCAATTTATTGAGTTTGTAGCGCGCCATCTGCTCGATCAACCGCAGGGTGACGTCTTTGCCGTGGAAGTTGCGCCCCATGTCGTACATCATGCCGCGCCAGCGGAAGCGCGGTGCATCACTGGCACTAAGTTGCGGCAAGCTGTGACTTGATGAGACTTGTGCCGGCAATAAACTCAACACACTTTGAATGCCGTAAAACGCTCCGGCATTGTCGCTGCCGACAATGGTAATTTTATCGGCGGCGATACTCAGCTTATAGGCTTCCGCCTCACCAACGGATGCATCCACTTGCAACTCAATGGTTTTGCCCGAGGCGACCAGCACATCACCCGCCGCACTCCCATGGGCAGGTTTGATTTCCAGGGTAATGCCCGCGGCTTTTAGTTGATCGGCGAGGTATTTTGCTTCACTGGTCAGGCGACCGGCATAGCTGATTTTCCAGCTGCTATCGATTACCGCTGTGCCCTTGCGATATTTCACCTCAGCCGGGGTGGGGATAATTTTGGCGCTGGTATCCAGCTTCGCTGCCGCTGCATTAACGGCCAGATTGCCTTCATAGCGAGTCGCCGCAGTGGCGATGGGGTACAAATCCGGCGCGAAACGCTGCAACTGTTCAGGCTTGGTGAACGGCGCGACAAAATCCTGCAGCGTTTCGGTATTGGTATTGGCAAATACTTCGGGGCTCAAGCCCTGCTGGGCGATAAATGCGCGCGGCATAAAATCGGTATAGCTCACCAGATGCGCACCAGCGGTATAGGGCACTAGCAGACTGGCACCTTTGGCCAAGCCTTTGAATCCGGCAGTGGGCGATAGCTCATGGAGATCACCCTGCACATGGCGCAGACTCAAGCCTTCAACCAAGGTCGGATCCAATTTGCGCACCGAGTGGAAGTAAATGCGCCAGTCGCCCTGCCCTGCGGGCAAATCTGCGGCTGAGTCATTGGTCAGCGTCAGTTGTGCTTGCGGTTTAGCGGCGAGATTATTCACCACGGCAAACCGCAACTGAGCCTTGCCCGCAAATTCACTGAGTTGTTGTTGGTTGAGATTAGCGGCAAAAGCGCTCTGGGTAAGCCCAAGCGCCAGCGTCAAGGCACCCAAACGCATGGCTATGTGTTGACCTGCAGATTTCATTATTAACTCCTGCCTGTATTTAGTGAGTTGATTTGGCATGTGGATTTTTCTGACAACGTTGTCCAGATTACACCAAAAACTTGTTCGCGCCAGCGTCTGAACATAAATTAACCCTTGCGAGCATTGGCTTAAGGATAGACGGGACGAGAGAAATTGCAGGGTTTGTAACAGCCATCACCAATAACAGCAGAAATAACAAAGGGCGCCGAAGCGCCCTTTAAAAACCGACAACATACTTTTCTTCAACCCAAAAAGAACTTGTAAGCCTCATTTTTGGTTTCATCCCAGTAGGGATAATTCAATTCGTTCAAAAAGGCTTTCAACGCACTGTAATCTTTTTTCGGCACCTGCAAGCCCACCAACACACGCGCCGACGCTGAGCCGTGATTACGGTAATGGAACAGGGAGATATTCCAGCGTCCCGCCACCTTGGTTAAAAACGTCAGCAGCGCACCTGGGCGCTCAGGGAACTCGAACCGATACAGAACCTCATCGGTAATTTGTGGTGCATGACCGCCGACCAAATGACGAATATGTAATTTCGCCAGCTCGTTTTCGGTCATATCCACCAAGTCATAGCCTTGGATTTTTAATTCGCTCACCAAATCCGCACGATCATTGCCGCCTGCCGCCACCTGCACACCGACAAAAATCCTGGCCTCTTCAGCATCGGCATAACGGTAATTAAATTCAGTGATATTGCGTTTGCCCAGCGCCTTACAGAATTCTTTGTAGGCGCCCGGACGCTCGGGAATGGTGACCGCCAGA
>CAXAVL010000311.1:0-4093 GCA_963971905.1 uncultured Cellvibrio sp. | reverse complement strand
AGCGGTTTGCCATCCCAGCTTGCCCAAGCGCGATATTCGGGCGGCACGCCCTGCTCAACTATCGCCAATTCGACCACCAAGTCGCCATCTTCCAGCAGGCGACCATTGTGTGGGCCTTTTTCCGGCGCTTCTTCGTGGTGTTCATCCTGGCCGTGATCGTCATGGTGGTCGTGATCGCCAGAGGCCAAGAGCTGGGCAGATAAACCCAAGCTGGCGGTTAAGATCAGGGTTTTAATAAATAGATTCATGGTGCAGTCTCAGCTAATGAGGTTGATGCCAGCGGAGCGGACGCGGTCAAACGCTCCAATTCAATACGGGTTTCATGGGCGCGCACGGCGGTGGCGATCAGCGCAGCGCGCGCGTCCAGCAGTTCGCGCTGGGCGAAGGCCAGTTCGAGCGAGCTGTAACGCCCCTGTTCGAACGCAGCGGCAGTGGCGCTATAGGCCTCTTGCAGCAACGGCAGGATTTGATCGCGCAGGCTGTGCAGGGCACTGAGGGCTTGGGTGTGTTCGCTATAGACTTGGTTTAAGCGGGCTTCCAGCTGAATTTTGGCGCTATCTTCCGCAAACGCGGCGGCATCCTGCTCGGCGCGCGCCTTGCTGATCGCGCCGCTGGCGCGTTTGCCACTGGCGAGCGGAATATTGACGCCCAGTACCAGCGCTTGCTCATCGCTCGCCTGTAGCTGGCGCACACCGGCATTCCAGCCCAGCGTCATCTGGCCTTGGGCTTCGGCCTTGCGCAGCTCCGCCGCCTGCAAGCGGGTGGTGTCGGCGAGCAGTCGCAAGTCGGGGTTATTGGCCAAGCGTGTTTGCCAAACGGCAAGGGCTGCGGGGTTAGTAAGCGATAACAAATCACCTCTGGCGCGGGTGAAATCCGGCGTGCTATCGGCCCAGTAGGCACTCAGTTTTAACATTTCCAGCTGCACTTGTTGGCGGGTTTTACTTAGCTGCAAGTTGGCGCTGGCCTCGGCGGCGCGGGCGCGCAATAGCTCCTCTTTCGGCGCCCGCCCTGCCTGTACCCGTCGGTTCAAACTGGCGACTAAGGTGTGTGCCAGTTGCTGCGCCTGCTCTTGAACCTGCAGTTGTTCCTGGGCGGCAAGCAGGGCGATAAAGCGGTAATTCACGGCGGCGACCAAATCCAACACTGCCACCCGCTGTTCCGTCGCCAAGTGTTGCTGGCGGGCAGTGACTGCCTGGATGCGGGCATCGCGCTGGTCGCCCAGTTCGATAATCGAGGCAAAGGAAAGGGTCAGTTCAGCGCCATCAACGCCGGAGAGCTCCCCCGAACCGGCGATATTTTCCAGCTCTGAATGCAGGCGCAGTTCCGGCCGCAGGGCGGCAGTAGCCTGTTCAGCGGCCAGCGCGGCGCGGCGAAATTGGTATCCCCCTAGTTGGGGGTTGTGCTGCAAACTGGCGCTGAGCGCGTGTTGCAGGCTGATGCTCTCGGCCGCAACAGGCCAAGCTAAAGCGCCCACCAACAAGGGCAGCGCAAATGAAAATTTGTTCATGGTCAATCCTGTCGTGAGTGTGTTTTGGGCACACAGGTGTTAAGCAAGCCTGCGCGCGAGGCGCAAACTCAAGTGATTAAACACTCAGACAGCAACCGGCGGCGCGCGCAGTAAAGGCCGCCAATGGAGGGAAATAGGAGGGTAAAAGGCGCGATAAGCGCAGATAAAAGCAGCGCGAGGCAGGATTAGCAGCACCAGCGACAAAGCGGCGATCAGCCCCAGCGCCCAATCGATTTTGCTTATCTTGGCACTGGATTGCGCCAGTATCGATTGCACCAAATCCACATCGACATCCTGATGCAGCTCATCGGCATGGTGCTCAAGGTGCCCATTCATCACACTCATCTGCACCGACACTGGCGGCTCCTGGCCATCAAAACACAAATGCCCATGAGCGCCGGCCCAGTTGCTGAGCAACCAGAACGCGAGTGCGATAAAAGCAAATTGATGGGATGGTGTAAGCATGGGGTTCGGCGCCGATAAAGATGAGCAGAGCATACTCAACTCGCTGGCCGCTGCCTAGCCTTAATCTGCCGGGGCAAACTGGCATCTGCCTTGTTTTGGGGCTAGGGTTAAGCTCACATCATTGTGGTTATTGGTTAGTAATCTTCAATTTCTAGCAGGAACGGAGTCATCCTTATGTTAGTCAATATCTCGGTTTCCAAACGCCTGGGTGGCGGTTTTGCGCTGGTGACATTAACGTTTGTGGCGCTGCTGGTTTTTGTGGCGCTGGCGTTTCAGGCAGAACACTCGACGACCAAATTAATTCTGAGCAACTTTATCCCTGGCACCAGCACGCTCTATTCGTCAGACCGGGATTTACAACAAGCATTGGTGGCCGAGCGCACGCTGATCGCAACGGATTCTGCCAGTGAAAAATTTGAGTCACTGCTGGCAGATCATGCAGAAAACAAACAGCAAGCACGCGATAGGGTCGATAAGTTTTTCGGCCTTATGTCCGACGACAAGCTGAGTGAGTTGATGCATAACTACACCGGTTTGCGCGATACCTGGGAGGCATCTACCGATCAGGTTATTGCCTTGGTTAAACAGGGGGATCAGGCGGCAGCATTGCAATTGAGTACCGGCAAAGCGGCGGAAGATTTTGAAGCTATGCGCAATGAACTGGATTTAATGCAGGACCGGTTGGAGCAAATTCTCGCTGATAAACACGAGTCGGCGGTGGCAAATTTCCGCAGTACCTCGCTGGCGATGGTGATCACCGCTTTGATTGGTGTGTTGTTAGCGGTGGTATTGTCGGTTGCCTTGTTTCGCAGCATTACTGCGCCGCTACAAACGGTGGTGCATGCAGTGCGTCAATTGGCCGAGGGCAATCTTACTTTTCGCAACAACGATATGCGCAAAGATGAATTCGGCGAGCTATTGAATGCAATGAATGAATCGATGGAGCGCTTATCGCAAACCGTGACCGATATATTGCAAACCTCGGATGCTCTTTCCAGTGCCTCTGCGCAGGTATCTGCCACCACCCAAAGCCTGAGCCAATCCACCACCGAGCAAGCTAGTAGTGTGGAGCAAATATCGGCCACGCTAGAGCAAATTTCCGGCTCGGTCGCGCAGAATTCTGACAACGCCAAAATCACCGATGGCATAGCGGCAAAAGCGGCGCAGCAAGCCAAAGAAGGCGGCGTGACAGTGACAAAAACGGTAGATGCCATGCGCTTGGTGGCCGAAAAAGTCGCTATTATCGACGACATTGCCTACCAGACTAATTTGCTCGCGCTCAACGCAGCAATTGAAGCCGGGCGCGCGGGCGAACATGGGCGCGGTTTTGCGGTAGTGGCCAGCGAAGTGCGCAAACTCGCAGAGCGCAGCCGCGTAGCCGCACAGGAAATCGATGCGCTCACCAACAGCAACGTACAACTGGTTGAACGCGCCGGTCAGCTATTGGATGACATGGTGCCCGCCATCACCAAAACCTCAGACTTGGTACAGGAAATTTCAGCCAGCTCAGTGGAGCAATCCGGTGGTTTGTCCGAAGTCAATGTCGCCATGAGCCAAATCAACAGCGCCACCCAACAAAACGCCGCCGCCGCCGAAGAGCTGGCGGCAACGGCAGAACAGACCAATGACCAATCACACCACCTGCAACAGCTGATGTCGTTCTTCAAATTGGCAAGTTAATCGCCCGTCTTTTTTTCCCCCAAGTTAAAAACTTCCCTTATCACCAGTGGCTCGTGCAGCGACTGGTGATGGGGTTTTTGCCGTTCATTTTGTATTAAATCTGTTCATATCAAGTAATAATTATTTGCCTATGTTCACTTTTGAACATATCCTTAAAAGGAAGTGTGTTTGAACTGGAGCAAAAAAATGAAAACAGCGCAGCCCCTGCCGTTAATGAAGCCCAAATAAGCCGTGTTGCGGTGAAATTGTTTTTTGGTATCGCCGAAGAATGGAGCCTGACCGATGAACAGCGCTGCACCCTCGCCGGGTTGGGCACCCGCACCACTCTGCACAACTGGCGACAAAAATTAGCCGCTGGCGAACCCATCAAACTGGGCAAGGACACCCTGGAGCGATTGTCTTACCTGGCCGGAATCTATAAAGGTGTGCAGCTATTATTTG
>CAXAVL010000310.1:0-4109 GCA_963971905.1 uncultured Cellvibrio sp. | reverse complement strand
TGCACACTCAGCTGTGGTGAGGTGGGTGCAACATCGGCGGCAAAGGTTGCCATGCTGACGCTAGCAATTGCGGCCATAGTGATGGCTTTGATGGTGTTAGATAATTTCATGTTGAGTTCCTTTTTATTGCCTTTGGGATATGTGTTGTTAATGCTGTAGTTATGGTGTTTTTGCTAGATTTTTCCGAGTTTCAGTTGTTGCACTGCATAGTCGGCGGCGCGTGCGGTAAGCGCCATATAAGTCAGCGATGGATTTTGCGAGGCGCAAGATGCCATGGAAGAGCCATCGGTGACAAATAGGTTAGGTACATCGTGCGCCTGATTCCAGCCGTTGAGTACGGACGTTTTTGGATCTTTCCCCATGCGCGCAGTACCCATTTCGTGAATGGCGAGGCCGGGATGCCAATCTTTTTTAGCTTCGATTTTTTTAGTTATATCTTTTACGCCAATGCCTTCTAAAATTTCGGCACAGGTATCGGCTATATCTTCAAACATTTTCCAATCGTTTTCGGAAAGGTCGCACTCGATATGCAATTGCGGCATGCCCCATTTGTCTTTTAATGTGGGGTGCAGGGAAACCTGGTTTTCATAACGCGGCAGCATTTCACCCGAGCCGCCCAAATTGAATATCCAGCTGCCTGCGCTGCGAATCGCTTTTTTGTAGTCTGCGCCAAAACCGTCGCGCTCACTGAATTGATCCCAGCCTTCGCGCATTGCACTGCCCGTTAATTGATAACCGCGCAGGAAGTTGGGATTCATTTCGCTGTAATTAGTAAAGCGTGGCATCACCAAACCCGTGGGGCGGCGGCCGGAATAATATTCGTCTTCAAAACCTTCAACACGGCCAGATGCGCCCGCGCCGTAAAGGTGATCCATTAAATAATGGCCGAGTGCGCCAGAGGAATTGGCGATACCGGTAGGAAAACTTTCGCTCACCGAGTTGAGCATGATTTGTGTTGTGCCGAGTGTGGAAGCGCAGAGAAAAATCACTTTGGCAAAATATTCACGTGTCTCCAGTGTTTCTGCATCGATTACCCGCACACCGGTAGCACGATTGGTCTTTGGATCGTAAATAACACTGTGCACAATACTGTTGGTGGCAATGGTTAAATTATTAGTGGCCAGCGCCGCAGGCAGTGTTGAGCTTTGGGTAGAAAAATAAGCACCGAACGAGCAGCCTTTTTGGCACTCATTACGCGCCTGACATTGAATGCGCCCCTGCGCGGTGTGATGTGGAGCGGGCACCGATAAATGCGCGGTGCGACCCATAATAAGTTTGCGCGTTTTCCATTTTTTCTCGATGCGCTTTTTCATTTCTTTTTCGACTGCATTCATTTCAAACGGTGGCAGAAATTTACTATCGGGTAGCGCAGGGTTGTTTTCTACAGAACCACTAATGCCCGCATGAACTTCGACATGGTCGTACCATTGTTCAATATCTTTGTAACGAATGGGCCAGTCCACGCCGTGGCCGTCGCGCGCATTGGCGGTAAAGTCATGTTCACTCCAGCGATAGGATTGGCGATGCCAGATGAGGGATTTTCCGCCCAGTTGATTGCCGCGAATCCAGTCGAAGGGTTTGTCTTTGGGTGTGCTGTAGGGATAGTCTTTGTCATTGCCAAAAAAATGTTTGGTGGCATCGTTAAAGGCGTAACATTTTTTTTGCACATAATACTGCTCATCAACAATGCTGTTTTCAACTCTGCCGCGAAACGGCATCTGCCAGGGTTTCAAGCCTTCGCCGACATAATCCTTGCGATGTTCAACCGGACGGCCGCGTTCGACCATTAAAGTTTTTAACCCTTTTTCAGTTAGTTCTTTGGCGGCCCAGCCACCGGAAATACCAGAGCCGACGACAATTGCATCAAAAATTTCGCTGCTTTTAATGATGTAAATATTTTTATTCATGGGATGACTTCGCAAAAAAGTTAACGGATCAAATTAGGATGTCTGTGCGCACTGGCCAGATGATTGATTTATTGCGGCAGCGCCCAGGCTTTGCCGACATCCTTGAATTTGAAATTACCTTTGTAGCCGCCGGGAATGGCGAGGTAAGCCAACTCTTGCGTGGCGCCGATTTCCGAGGTGTAGTAACCAAAGGTTACCAAGGCTTTAAATTGTTTAAAAAACTTGCGGTCAGCAGCGGTAAAACCATCGCTCGCTTGTTCCATTTTGGTGAGCAATTCGATTTGCTGGTCTTTGCTGGCAGTTAAAAACGATTTACTCAGCCGCGCCTGGGCTGAGTCATCGATGCGTTTTAATCCGCTTAACAGTGCTTGCTGTTCGCTGGGGTTTGCACAGTAGGCAACAAAGTGATTAATAAAATCGTGCACGCCTGCGGCAATGGCGCCGGGGGTATCGGTAGTGGGAATAATAATCTCACCCAGCTCGCGCACCAGTGCTAATTGATCGCTATTGAGCAGTGTTTTTTTGCTGCGGGTGAAATCCGTTGGTGGGGTAAAACTCGCCGCCAATGCTGATAGTGAATTGGCCGAGAGTGCCAAACCACAGGCTAGAGCAAGTTGTTTAATGGTATCGCGGCGCGAAATGCCCGCGGATAGAGCATAGTGGGTCATGTAAGCCTCGTGCTTATTCTAGGTTTTGAAGTTCAGGCGCGACCTTGACGGTGTTTCATTCCCCTGTCCCAAGCGAATGCGGAGCTGCCCTCAGAAGGGAGAAGCATGAATTGAAGTCTAGTTCTAGATCTGGTTAAGAGGGGTCAATATTTGTAAATATGTAACCGGTTGCAGTTGGTTTTATGGCGGTTTTACGCACACCATTGCGCTATATGATGGGCAAGCCACTGCGGATCATCCATTGGTAAGTCGTGCCCGGCGGACGGGTGTTTATGGATGGGCCAGCCAAATGGCGCAGCTATGGCCTCGCTGGCGCGCACGCTGACCATGCGGTCGTGTTGGCTTGCTAATACAAGGCCATTCACTGTGCAGGTGGCTTGTGGGTGAAATTGGGCTGCGGCGCGCAGCATGGTCACAATCGTTGCGCGGGTGACAGGGCGCTGTTGCTGGATACTCAGCCACTGCTCTAAATGCTGCGCATAATCTGCAGTGTTATTGCTGACGATTTTTAAGACCCGCGCCTCGCGTGTTCGGCTATCGCTTAGCAGCGCACTTATCATGGTTGGCCATGCCGTAGGCCGCAGGCGCCACCAAAAAGGTTGGTTGCCCGCGCTGGAGTTAATTAACACTAATCCGCGCAATTCTTGTGGGTAGCGCTGCGCCCAATCGAGTGCAACCATGCCACCCATCGAAATGCCTATCACGTAGACTGCTTCATTGCGCGTAGTGATTGCGGCTATATCGATTGCGGCGCGCGCGTGATCGGTCATGGCGGCAATGGATGTGAGTGCGGGCTGCTGAAAATATTTTCCGCAGCCGGGGAAATCGACTAAATGAATTTGGCAGTTGTCGCCCAGTGCCTGTTGCAGTTGTGCGGGGAAATTTAGCCAGTGGTCGGCTTCACGTGCGAGGCCGCGCAATAAAATTAACTGCATTTATTCAACCTCTCTGTACTTTCAAAAACTCACCTGTTTTCAAAACCACAGACTCTTAGCGGTTTGCGCCAGTATTTCTGCGTGTTTTTTATCGGGCAGCCAGTGGGCGTGGTTGAGCGTGGCGGCCAGCATAAAATCCAACAAGACAATATGGCGGCGCAATACCCGCGGGTGGCGATGTTGAATTTGCGGATTAAATAATCCCGCCATATTAAACAGTTGACGCGGACTTTTTTTCACCCACATCCAGGAACCCATCTCCAGGGTTAGCGGTAAAAAATGTGGTTGGTTTTGCGCGCGCGATTGGTAGTAAAAATAGTCCCACAGATCGCCGTGGGATAAATAATGAATTGATTGCGGTTCAAATAAATAGGTGTGATTTGGGTAACTTCGCTCCCACAACATTTTTAATGCAATATATTCAGCAATATTACCAATGGCTTTTTTGCGATAGGCATGTGGAAACCAGAGGCGATCTTGCATGCCCAAGCCTGAGTGCAAATCGAGCACTGTGGCAAACGGGCGATTAAACACTTGCCGCCGGATAACGCGCTCCAATGCGCTATTTTCTGCTTCCATCTGCCCGCGTTTACGCCCGC
>CAXAVL010000309.1:0-4119 GCA_963971905.1 uncultured Cellvibrio sp. | reverse complement strand
CACTGTTGCCAACATGGCAATGAAGCCCAGCTGGCTACCCGATTGGTTCTGGGCGCAAACTTACGAAAACAATGCTGTCGGCAGCGTTATCCCAGCCCCCGGAGTCTATCCAACACCGTTTTATGAAGCGCTTGCTGCATTGTTAATATTTGCGTTTTTGTGGAGCATCCGCAAAACCCAGTACAAAACTGGCTTTCTTTTTTTTGTGTATCTTTTGCTGAGTGGTTTTGAACGTTTACTGATAGAGAAAATTCGCATCAACAGCGAATATCAGATTTGGGGATTAAGCTTTACCCAAGCAGAGTTTATTTCTACAGTACTGATTGCCACGGGGGTTATTGGGATAACAAAAACGACCAAAGTACAACTGGCAGCGAAAACATTCTTTTTAATTGTTATCTCGGCGGCTTTAACGGCCTGTATGTTTACCTAAGTGCATTTTTTAAGCGCAAGAAGCAGTTATAGATATTAGCTACTAAAAAAATTTTTTAAATTCTGATATCACACCAACACTGCCGACAGCACTGCATCACTCTATTTTAATTCTATAAATTAACCATCCGCTCACTATGAAACTGGCGTATTTTGATCATTATCACTAATCTTATAGTGTCGCATAAAAACACATAGCTGCAGTCTTCACGAGCATCTCCTTATGAATGGCATAGACGCAATCAGCCTACAAACACTGCTTGAAAATGCCCATATAGGTGTTGTGATACACCGCTGGGATACTTCTATTGTTTACGCCAATCCCACTGCGTTAAAACTGCTGCGTCTCACTCATGACCAAATTATTGGCCGGGATGTCATGGATCCGCAATGGCGCTTTATTGATGATGGCAACCGGGTGTTGCACCACAATGAATTTCCCGTAAACAAAGTTAAACGCTTTAGAAGCCCCGTGGCCAATGAGGTGATGGGTGTTTTGGATAGTCACCGAAAAAAAGCCACCTGGTTTTTAGTCAATGCTTATATGGATACAGCGAACAAACTCGAAGATAGTTTTATCATCGTCACTTTTAATGATATCACTGAAAGCAAACATCTCTTTTCTTACGAGAACATTCTGCAAAACAGTCAGGATATTGTGATAGTTACCGAAGCCGATGATATAGATTCACCTACCGGCCCTAAAATTATTTACGTCAACGCAGCATTTGAAAAACTCACTGGCTACAGCGCGCAGGAAGCCATAGGTGAAACACCGCGCATCTTACAAGGCAAACATACCGATCCAGAAACTCTGGCGCGTATACGCACCGCTCTTGCCGAGAAAAAATCCATCCGTGAAAAAATTTTAAATTACAGTAAAACCGGTCACCCTTATTGGCTCGACATGAATATTTTCCCGCTGACCAATCGCTATGGCGAAATCACTCATTTTGCCGCAATAGAGCGCGACATTACCGAGCAGATGTATCACGCTGATCAGTTGGAAAAACGCAACAAAGATTTAAAACTACTAAAAGATAATCTCGAACAACTGGTATCACAGCGCACCGATGAATTGCGTATGGCCAACCAACAACTGGAACGTTTGGCTTTCAACGATAGCCTCACTAGCCTGCCCAATAGGCGCAGTTTTAATGACCACGCAGAAAAACAAATATTTCGCGCTCAGCGCAATAAATTTTTCTTACTGACCGGCATTTTGGATTTAGATAATTTTAAAAATATTAATGACACCTACGGCCATAGCGCCGGCGACCAGGTATTGATTAGCTGCGCAGAGTGCATCATGCAGTTTTTCCGACAGGAGGATATTTACGGGCGTATTGGCGGCGAAGAATTTGCATTTAGTATTATTATAGGCAACCCAAACGATGCAGAACTTATCTGCAATCGATTACTCGCCAGCCTAAGCGAAAAAAATGTCCCACTCGACAACCATCAACATTTAACTATCACTGCCAGTATTGGTTACAGCTTGGCTTCGCCTAATAGTGAAATATGTTTTGAAGAAGAAATGAAACGCGCCGATCAAGCGCTGTACCAAGCTAAAAATAATGGCCGCAATCAGGCAGTAGAATTTTTTACTGAAGAGTGAAATGGGATCAGCCAGCTAATCCCACTCGCATCACATTCACCTGGCGCCCACCGAGTTTGGTGCGGCGTACAATTTCCCAGCCGCGCTTTTGGTAGTAGTCTGTATAGTCGGTTGCGGAAAGCCAAAGCTCGTCCAAATCCAAATTCTGTGCGTATTTTTTTGCAGCATTAATTAACGCGTTGCCAACTCCTTGGTGGCGCAAATTTTCCATTACAAATAAATTACTTAACCAAACCGGACTGGGGCTGGCGACTTTGGGCATGCGTTCGCTGCTGCGATAGGTGTAATTAACAAGGCTTACGCAGCCGATGACTTGTTTGTTGTGCAGTGCAATTAAGGTTTTGGGGATTGCGCTGCGCTGCACGTGTAATACCAAACGCTGTTGGCGCAATGCGATGGAGGATTTCAAACCCTGCCGCTCGCACTCTTGATGATGCCATTGCGCAACCTGCGCAAAAAACTCCGGCTTTTGTTCCAGAAACAGAATGTCGGGAGCGATAATAATTGAGGAACTGGGTAGATTCACGATAACTCGGCACAACAAAAAGAGTGGGCTAACTATTGCGTTGATTAACTTTTAGAAACGGAATCAGCGGCCTTTAATAAATAACAACAGCACACAGGTAAGTGACAACAGCACAGACAAAAAACTCCCGACTAGCGGGAGTTTTTGCTGCACAGTTCAAAGTAATAGATCAGGCGTTTTTTGTTTCGCCAAACCATTTCACATCTTCACCGTGTGCTTGTTTATCGGCATGATAAGACGAGCGCACCAGCGGGCCACATGCAGCGTGTTTGAAACCCATCTCTTCAGCAAGTTTGGTGTACTCGGCAAATTCATCCGGGTGCACGTAGCGCTCAACGGGTAAGTGATCTTTTGACGGCTGCAAATATTGGCCGATGGTGAGCATATCGATATCGTGATCGCGCATGTGCTGCATCACTTCGATAATTTCTTCTTTGGTTTCACCCAAGCCCACCATCAAACCCGATTTGGTTAATACATCGGGGCGACGCGCTTTATATTGCTTGAGCAGTTCGAGTGACCAAGCATAGTTGGCACCAGGGCGCGCTTGGCGATATAAACGCGAGACGGTTTCCATATTGTGGTTGAACACATCGGGCGCTTCCTTTTCCAGAATATCCAACGCAATGTCCATACGGCCACGGAAATCCGGCACCAAAACTTCTACTTGTAATTTAGGGCTGAGCGCGCGCGCTTCGCGAATACAGTCAGCAAAATGTTGCGCACCGCCATCGCGCAGATCATCGCGGTCCACCGAGGTGATGACCACGTATTTCAAACGCATCTCGGCAATCGCTTCGGCGAGTTTGCGCGGCTCGTGTTCGTCGAGTGGGTTGGGTTTGCCGTGGCCTACATCGCAAAAGGGGCAGCGACGAGTGCAGATATCACCCATGATCATAAAGGTCGCGGTGCCACCGCTAAAACATTCACCCAAGTTCGGGCAGTTGGCTTCTTCGCACACCGACGATAACTTGTTTTTGCGCAGAATGGTTTTGATGCGATCCACTTCTGGCGATGCGGGAATGCGCACGCGAATCCAATCGGGTTTGCGCTGCACTTCTTCACGGTCAGTGGCAATCACTTTTACCGGGATACGCTCGACTTTGTCGGCATCGCGCAGTTTTTCACCCTGTTTGTAACGCTCGGTACGTTTGACCGGTTGCAGCTCGGGAACAAAGGTAGATACAGGTGGCAGATCAGACATAAAAAACTCTTTGCTGTTTCGACCTCATCAGAGGCACAGAGGGAGTCGGGTGAGGGATTGTGCGACCGTGCGCCACCATGGATGGTGGTGCCGAGCCTCCAGGGATGGATTTACGGCGTGTCGCACTAGCCCTTGCCCGGCTCCCGACCAAATTCGATGGCGCGTATTGTACAGGTTTCATAACCCAATTTCCGCGCAAATTCCGTAACTAGTTGATCTTGAACCTGCGCAAGACTCGGGGGATTGGGCATAAGGTCGCGCATTTGAGTCATCGCCAACCCCTGATAGCCGCAGGGGTTGATCCGCCCAAAGGGCGCCAAATCCATCGCCACATTCAAC
>CAXAVL010000308.1:0-4158 GCA_963971905.1 uncultured Cellvibrio sp. | reverse complement strand
GAAGAGGCGTTTTTTCAGAGGCTCGAAAGTGTCTAGTAAAAGCTGGGAAGTCCATCCCTATTGGAATAAGGTAACTACCGTAAAAAATTTAGTGTTGTTTTTGCATAATCAACCGAAAGTAAACGACAGTCAGATCGTGAAGGCTTAGGTGTGATCTGGCTTGCTGTTAAAAATTAATCCTCATGATCGTGAGGATTTTCTCTAAAAATGCCTCCGTTTCATAATAATCCTCACGATTGTAAGGATTTTCTGGAAAAACTCCGCAAAACAGCTAAAATCCTCACAATCGTGAGGATTATTTATGCAGATACCCATTGATAGTGCAGATGCTATAGGTAAGTTGGTGCGGGCGAGTCGTAAGGCGCAGAAGATGCGTCAGGATGATGCCGCTGGCAGCATTGGTGTGAGTGAGAACTTCCTTGGGAAGGTTGAAAAGGGCAGTGAGTCTGTGCAGTGGGGCAAACTGTTTCAAGTTCTTGAGGGGCTTGGTGTGCGGGTCATAGTGGATGTGCCCGGTGATGTTGCCGCCCGAATGAAAGACTTTGAAAATGCTAGGGATAAGCCATGAGCACAGCGCGCTATTTGATTGCCTCTATCAATCGGTTTGAGGTCGGGCGCCTGCAAGAGGAGTCTGGCCTTTGGCGTTTTCAGTACTCACCAGAATGGTTGGAAAACCCACAAGGGTTTGCACTCAGCCCGCATATTCCCCTTTCATCAGAAACAATACTGGATGGTGCAAGCCTGCGGCCGGTGCAATGGTATTTCGATAATTTACTCCCCGAGGAAGGGCAGCGTGTCTTGTTAGCCAGAGATGCCAAGCTCGATTCCGCTGACGCCTTTGGTTTGTTGTCTTGGTATGGTGCTGAGTCAGCTGGTTCGTTGGTGTTGCTTCTACCTGAGGCACCCATTCAATCCGGTGAAGAGTTGCGTCTGTTAACTGATGAGGCATTGGACAAGCGCATACAGCAGCTTCCCAAAGCACCGCTTACACAGGCGGCTATCAAGCGAATGTCTTTGGCGGGCGCCCAGCACAAACTCGCCGTTGTATTGAAAGAGGGTGAATTATTTGAGCCTGCAGGTTCTACGCCTTCAACTCACATTCTCAAACCTGATCATCCAGATGAAGACTATGCGCATTCCGTCATTAACGAATGGTTTGTGATGAAACTTGCCAAGCGCATGGGCTTGCATGTTCCAGAGGTGCATCGCCGTTATGTTCCGTCACCGGTGTATTTGATCGATAGGTTTGATCGATTTTTTTTGCAATCACAAGGATGGCAGCGTCAGCATGTAATAGATGCTTGTCAATTACTTGGGCTGGATAAAAGTTTCAAGTACGCGCAAGGCAGTGTGGAGCGACTCGGAGAAATTGCAGCAGCCTGCCGTAGTCCGGCGGTCGCACGCACGAGTTTGTTTCGTTGGTTGGTGTTTAATGTACTTGTCGGCAATAGTGATGCGCATTTGAAAAATTTAAGTTTCACTATTTCTCATGAAGGCATCCAACTTGCGCCTTTTTATGATTTGCTTAGCGTGGCCGTGTATGACACTCCCGCCTTTGAAAAACAAAATTGGCCGAAACAAACTGAACTCGCCTGGCCTATTTTAGGCGTGAATCGTTTTGCGGATATGAATCGTCAATTATTAATTGATGCGGGAGTAAAGCTGAAAATTTCCAAAAGTACCTCGCTTCGTTTAATTGACAGCCTGTGCCAGCAGATTGTGACTGAAGCTTCAGTACTCTACACAGAAATACAACATGACAATAATGCGCTCATGCAAATTCGCCCTGAACTGTCCGCCAGACTGGCTGGCGAATCCCGCTGCCTCAGAACTATTTTGCATGCGGTTATCAAGGATATGGTGCAGAAACTTTTGTGAGTCCTTAACAACACAACCACTGTACATATCGGTGCGCTCGACTATCCCACCACACCAGCCGTTGCAAAAGCATAAAAAATTAACACACGCATAAAAAAACGGCGGCCAGATATCTGGCCGCCGCTTTTTTTGATCTTGCTTATTATTCAGATTTGATTTCGTGCGAAATTTTCTTGTGTGAAATAGCGTGTGAAATGGTTTTAGGTGGCGCGCCCAAATAAGCGCGTGTTGCCAGTAGCCAACTGAAATCTGCACCGGCACGCTGTGCGCCCTGATGACAATTCATGCAGCTGTCGTACTGGTGATAAGTTTCCATAGTGACGTTTGCTAATTGGCATTGTGGAAATGGCATACCACCCGCTTGTACCTCAGTGCCATCTTCACAACCAAAATCACCATCAGTTGGGGTTTTGGGGGAAATGGAAGGCAGTTGCGGCCATTGGCTGCCAATCAATTGATAGTGTTCCCACACTGTGCCTTTAAGCATTTCGCGATACATTTTATTCATGCCTGTGGTCGAATAATCTTGCGCGCCTTCCGCCGGTTTTGGTGTGTCTGGAATCTGGCTGAGACGCACAACGTTAATCGGTTCGGGATTAAAATCGTTGGCGTCCGGCACGCGATTAGAGCCGGGGTGTGCCGCCGGATTTGCGCGCAATACGTTCGGATACTTTTTATAAAGTTCCGGATCGTAGTAGGAGGGCTGCATATCTTTTGGCGTGCTGGCATCTTCGCCCAGGTTATCCACCTGCTCGAAAGTGGCCCATACCCACTGCGGAAAATCCGGGGTTTTTTGCGCTATGTGAAACCCGACCAAGCCGACCGTAGTGGGTTCACAATCGCACACAATCATGCTGTTGGGTTGATCGCTACAGGTATCGGGAATGGAAACCAATGCATTTTCCAGTGTGAAAAAACGCGAGTGGAATTTTTTATCCACTTTGCGTAGATCGCGCCAAGCGGCTTTGACTTCCATAACGCCCGCTATTTTTTCACCATCGCCAGCGGGCAAAATAATACCGCTTTCGGGCCAGTTAATTTTGTTGTAGTAGCCGTTGTTGCGGACAAAATCATATTCGACTCTATTCATACGCACTTCATAACGGGTAAACAAACCGGTTTGGTCGGGCAGTGGGCCGCCGAATGCTTGATCCAGTTCATCTGCGACTGAGGTGAATTTTGAACCACTCATTAATACCGGGCGAGTATCGCCCGGTTTAATATTGCGACAGGCAGCGGTGCCATTGTTTTGCTTCCACGCAATCGGTTTGTCGCCATTTTGCGGAAACAAATCAAATGCAGATTTCCAGCCCAGCCACACAGGTTGGAGATCTTTAGTGTATTTACCAAACACTTTTGCATTTTGCGGCTGGTAAGGAACGCCGTGAGATTTCACCTGGCTTGGCCACATGAGCGCAATAAAATTTTGCCAATTAAAATAATCAAAGAAAGGGCGCTTTACCACGCCCGAGGCAGCAAAGGGTTGCGCTGGCACTTCGTTTAAAGGAGTGCCGCTAATCACCGGTTTTAAATCTTTATAAATATTGTCTTGCGCGATTGCACTGCCACTGGCGATAGCAAGCACACTGACGGCTAATAATAATTTTTTCATTGTTATTCCTCGCAGGCTGCAGCGGCTTTGCCTTTGGCTTTAAACAGCGACCACTCTTGCAGTGCAATTTGCATTTGCAACGAGGTGTCCAGATTCATGGTGTCGGGATAATTACCGCCGGTATAGGCTTGTGGGAATTGAATGGTTTGGAAATATTCTGCATTGTCCTGGCTGTATTGTTCACACAGGCCGGGGAAGCCAAAAATAGGTGGGCTATAGGCACCTGTCGCAAAGGTATTACCTGCGGTATTGGCAAAGGCACCACCGTGACAGGACATGCAAGAACTGAGTTTGTTATCCACCGGGCCAGCGAGACGGCCATTGCAACCAAAGTGTTCAAATGCGGTGATGGATTTATTCAACACACTTTGGCGCGCAGGAATGGATTCAGATTTAGGAACCGCAGGGAATGTCCAGGCATCCATTCCCCATTGCAAACCGACTGGCTGTAAATTATCCCATAGGGTTTTTCCCTTGCCGTTTATATAAGCGAAGGTGCCGTAGACCCAACGGCTGGGGGAGTTTTTATCGACAACGGCAACATCCACTTGAACCAAACGCACTTCTTGCACTTTGCGCGCGCATGAAAATTTTTGGTTAGTTTCCACGTGGCGATCTGCTTGCCAAACCGGACTGCCGGCTAAGTAGGGCACATCGGCGGGCGTGGC
>CAXAVL010000307.1:0-4162 GCA_963971905.1 uncultured Cellvibrio sp. | reverse complement strand
GGTTGGTGAATTGTTGTCTGTGATTAAAAATTTGTGGCAACAAACGGAGTTGAGTGATGATCAACTCATTGCTGAATTGGCGCAATTAAATCAGCAGGTTGTTGGTGGAGATAATATTCAATTAGCGGGGCATTGGTTGCCGTACCGCTATCACGCGAAAAGCCGCAATATTTATTGGTGTTTGCCAGCAGGCCATGCCACCGAGCCGTTTCAGGATGAAACGATTGCGCGCTATCGACAAACTGTTTTGGTAAATCAATTCATCGCACCTAAAACGGCTTTGTCATCGCTGGATATTCAAGCGCAGTCCGTGCAGCCTATAATGCCTGCAGGATTTATCTTTCATTTGTCACGCTGTGGCTCCACGCTTATTTCTGGTTGTGTTTCAGAGTTGGATACAACCTGCGTATTTTCTGAATCCCCTGTGTTAACTGAAATTTTGCTCGATAAAACCTTGACGGAATCGGCCGGGCGAAGCTATTTGCAACAACTGGTCAATTTACAAGCGAGCGTGTTTCCGTCGCGACCGAATGTTATCGTCAAATGGAATGCGTGGGATATTTTTCGCTGGGGCACTATTCGTGCCCTTTATCCACAGGTGCCGAGTGTTTTTCTGGTGCGCGATCCAGTGGAAATTCTGGCGTCCCATCAACGTTTGGCAGGGCGGCATATGAGTGGTGACAAGGCACTGGCGCATTTTCATTCGGTATTTTTCCATTGGGATGATGGGGATGAGTTGTTTGGAAAAAGAGCAAATGTGCTGCATGGGTTGTTATGTGCAATGCATAATATTTTCCCTGAGCGGCACGCTTATTTAGTTGATTACCGACAATTGAGTTTTCAAACTATAGCAACATTACTTTATTTTATGGGGCTTGATTTGGATGAAAGTAGTTCGGTGAAAATACAAATGCGAATGAAATTTAACTCAAAAAATCCTGCGCAATTATTTTTGCACGATAAAGAAAAGCAACTAAACTTGCTGGCATCACATGAGCAAATGCCACATCACATTTTAACTGCATATAATAATTTGCTGATGATGACAAACAATTCGAAGGAAATGGTTATTAATGTTGGGTGAGATTTCTTTGCCATTCGGGTTACAGTTGCGCGAGCATGAGCCGCAAGATCAGCTGTTTATTGAAGCGTTATTTTTTTCTACACGCGAATTCCTCTATCAAATGCCAATATCGAAGACGCAAGTGGATTTGTTGATAAAACAGCAGTTCATTCTACAGCAGTCGTCTTATACAACCTCTTTTCCTGGTGCGCATACGTTTATTATCCAGCTGGCTGCAGAGCCAATTGGAAAATTAATCATTAATAATTTTTCAGGTAGCCTACATATTGTTGATATTGCATTTACAGCATCAGCGCGTGGCAAAGGTTATGGCACAGCTGTTTTGCGAGGATTGAAGCGACTGGCCGATCAAACAAGCCTGCCTTTGCGGCTCTCGGTTGACCAATCCAATGTCGGAGCAAAAAAATTATATATGAGGCTAGGTTTTACCTTGGTTGAGTCCTCTGGCACACACGACATATTGTTATGGTAAAGAGCACTCGCAGCTTAATACATGAATTGTGCGTTATGCGGTGTAATAGCATTCATGTTTGAGTTGTTGTACTTTTTCGTGTGGTTTTTTAACAAGATCAGGCGGTTGAAAATAACGGACTGGTTTTTTTTGAAAACCCATCTAAGGTTTAGACATATCTTAGGCTAGGAGTTGTGTTGTTTTTGATTCGCTGGATAAGAGTCTTGCAGGTATCGAAAATATAAGGAGCAATTTTTTCAAATAATCGTTCTAAAAACCCGTTAAGGAGAATAATGATGTCAGAGCCGTTTATTGGCGAAATTATAATGTTTGCGGGCAACTTTGCACCGCGTGGCTGGGCTTTTTGTAATGGGCAGCTGCTGTCTATTGCGGAAAATACAGCACTTTTTTCAATTCTGGGTACTACCTACGGTGGTGATGGTCGAACGTCTTTTGGGCTGCCCGATTTGCGTGGGCGCAGCCCTGTAGGTGTTGGAGATGGCCCTGGTCTGCGACCTATAAGCTTTGGGGAAAAAAGCGGTAGTGAAACCGTAACACTGACGACATCTCAGTTGCCTGTGCATACATCAGCAGTTACGGTTGAGGTTGCTATACCGGCATCTTCATCTGGAACAAGTGTTGTCGCTGCGCCGTCTAACACCACGGTGTTAGGACCTGTGGCAGCGGGAGGTCGCGCCGGCACCTTGTATGCGACCGATGCTCCAAACACTACACTGAAACCGTTTCAGGCAACGGGTAGCGTTGCACCTGTCGGCGGCAGTCAACCTATTAATATTCGTGATCCTTACCAAAGCATTAATTTTATTATTGCTTTGCAAGGCTTGTTTCCGACGCGTAATTAATTTCATGTTCTAGTATCCATAAGCATTTATATAGTTGTTTATAAATGCTTATGGTCGTTAGATTTTGATTTGTCGTGTTTTAGATATCAGTATCCCATCGTGTTTGGCAATAGAGGAAATATCATGCCATTAAAAAAATTGAGTAATATCCTGAGCATGGGCAGTGGTTGGACTAAACCAATTAGTACAGCTTGGCTGCGTTTATGTTTGGGCATTTTTTTTGTGGCGTTGGTACCGGTCGCTTGGGCGGCGACGCCAGCCGATCAAAACTTTGATGGATTAGGACTGGGTGATCAGCTCAGTAATTCTGTCACTATAGGCGGTATTACCTACACCAATAATGCAAGTTTTAATATTAGGATTGTCAATGATGGCGATATTGCTTCAGGAGGGGATCATGCCTTGGCATATCGGTCTCCGGGCCCTAATACATCAACAGAGGTGAGTTTTAAGACGAGTGATGGCGATGAGTTTAAGTTGAATAGTTTTGTTGTCGCTACTGGCTTTGGGAGCACAACGATAACCATTAAAGGCTATAGAGATAACAGCGAGCAAGTGAGTTCAAGTTTTAATCTTGCAGGTATTTTTGTTGGTACTTTTGATGTTTCTGGCAATTCAAGCTGGGAAAATATTGATGAGGTTCGCATCACAGGCCCTGATCTCGATCTCGATATAGATGATTTGGATTTTAGCCCTAAAGTTTTACCCGCTCCTACGATTACATCTGCTACCTACAATGTCTCATCGGGTGCCTTAGTCGTCACTGGCACTAATTTTACTGCGACCTCTGGCGCAACCAATGATGTTGTCGCCAACAAATTTACCCTGACAGGTGAGGGTGGCAGTACCTATACACTGACCGATACCGCCAATGCTGAAATTGACTCCGCTACCAGTTTTACCTTGGCTTTAAGTGCAACTGATCGCGCGGGCGTTAATGTTATTACCAATAAAAATGATAACAGCTCCACTGACGGAACCAGCTATAACCTTGCCGGTGCGGCAGGTTTTATTGCAGCTTCACCTGCAGCAGCAGACCTGACGGCTAATGCAATTACCGTCTCAAACGTGCCGCTGCCCCTTATTAGCAGCGCAACCTACAATGCCAGCACCGGTGTGCTCACCGTAGCAGGAACTGGCTTTACCAAGCGTGCAGGCGCCAACAATGACATAGTGGCCAATAAATTTACGCTCTTTGGGGAAGGGGCCAATAGCTATACCCTAACCGATACCAGCAATGTAGAAATTACCTCCAATATCAGTTTCGCGCTTACGTTAAGTGCAACCGATAAAGAGGCCTACAACCTGATAGCCAATAAAAATGGCGGTGTGTCTACCGATATATCTACCTTTTATTTGGAAGCCGCTGATGATTGGGCCGCGGGTGCCGATCCTGCGATCGATATAGAGGATTCTTCAGGCAATAACATTACTGTGAGCAATGTGGCGATTCCGACCATTACCAGTGCGACCTATAATTTCTCAACCGGTGTGCTGGTTGTTACCGGTAGTGGCTATCTAAGCCGGCAGGGTGCGGCCAATGATGTGATCGCCAACAAATTTACTGTTACCGGTCAGGGTGGTGCTACCTATACCCTCACCGACACCGCCAATGTGGACGTCAGTTCCAGCACCAGCTTCACTATGACTTTAAGTGCAACGGATAGAACTGGCGTTAACAGCTTGTTGAATAACAATGGCACCAGTGCGCAGGACAGTACCACCTACAATCTTGCCGCTGCAGATGACTGGGCCGCTGGCGCA
>CAXAVL010000306.1:0-4199 GCA_963971905.1 uncultured Cellvibrio sp. | reverse complement strand
CAGTTGCGCCTGATTTTTTTTGGCGTGGCTGCCCGTCACGCGCAATTGAATCCAGTACCACAAAGCGATAGGTGCAATACCTTGCACATCGCGGTGTTGCCATTCCAAATCCCACTGCAACCAGTCGATAGTCTCCGCTTGATTGCGGTAGGCAAACTCCAACGCGGTGGCCAACTGCTGAAAACGCAAGGCGGAAAACATTGCCAAACTCAGCGCCGCTGTATCGGCAGCTTCAGCGCGGGCATAGGTCTCCGCTGTTTTTGCTGCTTTGAATTTGTTGTGTTTTTTAATCTCATCGTATTCCGGCATAGAAGTTGGCCCGGAATGCGCAAATTGGCGCACGCTGTTTTTCAGCCACTTATCCAAAGGAATACTGCCCGCCACCTCGCACCATGAGCGCCAGAGCGGCACTAAGCGAGAATCTTCATATTGCGCAGCAGTGAGGGTATTGGAGGGGGTTTGAACAGGAGATTGCATAGGAGGCGCCACTGTAGATAAGGTTCGAGAGAACCAAAAGTGACGCATTCTACCAGTGATGGGGGTTTCTTGGCAGCTTAACACTTGATTGGCATTACGCCCGATATAGCGACCTATAGCCAACGCCAATCCGACTGAGCACGCGAAAACGCAGAATATGACAATTAGGCGGTTGATAATTTTAGATTTTTTAACGCAGGTAATTTTTTGTTTAGTTGTTTGCACCAATAGGCTGTGAGGCATACAACTAAATAAATGAATTCACCGGAGACGCCACCCATGACTCAACTTAATCGCCGCGAGCTGATTAAAGCGCTAGCAGCGCTAGGCATCGCAACTAGTGCATCGCCCTTATTTGCTGCGCCTAAACGGCGTTTAGGCGTAGCACTTGTTGGCCTCGGCTATTACAGCCGCGATCTACTCGCACCGGCACTGCAGCTCACGCAACATTGTCACCTCGCTGGCATAGTCACCGGCTCACCCGAAAAAATTCCTGTGTGGCAAAAACAATACGGATTGCAGGATTACAACATTTACAACTACGACAATATGCATAAGCTGGCAAACAATCCGGATATCGACGTGGTGTACGTCGTCACGCCCACTGGCACTCACAAAAAATTTACGGAAATTGCAGCTAATGCTGGCAAGCATGTCTGGTGTGAAAAGCCCATGGCGATGAATGCAAAAGAATGCCAAGCCATGATTGATGTGTGTAATAAAAACAAAGTTCAATTAACCATTGGTTATCGCATGCAGCACGAGCTCAACACTCAACGCATTATGCAATTCGCCAAAGCTAAACCTTACGGAAAAATCCAAACAATCACCGCCGAAGCAGGTTACAACAGCGGCGATGCAGGATACAGCTGGCGCGCCGATCCAAAACTCGGCGGCGGAGCCATGTACGATATGGGCGTCTATCCGCTCAATGCCGCACGCTATACCGCGGGTGAAGAACCTATTGCCGTCACTGCGCGAATGGAAAGCACACGCGAACTCTATAAAGATGTAGATGAAACCACCGAATTTGAATTGGAGTTCGCCAGCGGCGCGCGCGCAAAATGTGCGACCAGTTATGCAAGGTCGATGAATTTACTGCGCGCCGATTGTGAAAACGGTTGGTACGAATTAAACCCCTTCCAATCCTATTCCGGCGTTCAGGGAAAAACCAGCGATGGCATCCGGCTTGCCCCATCGCCCGCCAATCAACAAGCGCAACAAATGGATAATGACGCTCTCGCGATTTTAAATAAATCACCCGTTATAGTTCCGGGTGAAGAAGGCATGAAAGATATTGTGATTCTGGAAGCGATTTTCAAAGCAGCAAAAGAAGGAAAGAGAATTACGCTGTAAAACTGCGCTCACGCAAATAGGGAGTCGTCATCCCCGCGAAGCGGGGATCCATTAATTGACCAAAACAAAAACTGGATCTCCGCATGCGGGGATGACGATGGATAACTATCTATGAACTTCCACGGATTAAAATGCACTCATCAAACGCGACTGAAACCACATAATCACCGGAAATGCCGCAGGCCATATCCAGAAAAAACGATTCAAGCCAAACAGACAGGCATTCGCCAAATGAAATACCGCTGCAATGCCCAGTGCAGCAATTAATACTGTTTGATTCAGCAATGCGAAGGGAAATAACAATTCAAACACAATAACCGACCAAGACATGAATAACATCACCTGCGAGCGCCCTGCCCACATTCGCACGCTCTCACTCACCGGATAAACACTCAGAGCAAATACCTGCTGCAACGCACGGCCACTACGCCAATCCAGATTAACCACTTTCACCCAGCCGGATTGAAAATAAGAAAGAGTTAACTGCACAGCCAAATAACCCAATGCAATTTCCTGCCAGTAACGCGATGGTGCTACATGCGACAACCATAAACACAGCAGCACCAACACGGTCATAGTATCGCTACCGCCGTTGTAAGGGCCCTGAAAACGCCGGATTAATATAATCGCTGTCACCAGTAATGCGGCCTCGACCAGCAATGGCTGCAACCCCAACATTAATAGAATCGCCAAACCTACGCGAATCAGACCCAATGTTTTTTCTGGTTGTAGTCCACGTATAAATTCCAGACTTTGCTGGAAAATTGCAAAGCCCAAAATAATCTCAGCCAACCGAACTGCAAGCTCCAGCGTCATTGCTTATCACCTGCATCCAACAGCGAAAACGGTTTACTGACAAACACAACATCATCACGCACTTGCCCCGCATCAAACTCTAGCGCGCGAATACGAAACACCAAATATCGAAATTCACTGCCGACAACTATTTCTTTATTTAAAACAGCCGCGACCAATCGCTGCCCAATTTCCCGCTCACGAAATTCCGAATAATCCTCAAATAAATGCTCTGCGCAGGTATTGATGTACAAGCGCTCATTCCACAAAGGATTGTGAAATAACTGTTGTATGCCAAGTGTGAAATTGATTCTTTTAGGTAAAAGACGAAACGGCAACCACTCTTGTGGTTCAGAATTGCTATCCACAACAAAACCCACCTCAATACGCGGCGATGGGCCAATGCTGCTGAAAAAGCGCCATGAGGGGAAAATAACGGGGAGCAAGTATTTAAACATTTTTTATTTCCGTAGGGGTTCAATTTATTGAACCCGAATATTCTCAACTAGAGACCAGATTACATAGTTAAAATCATTGGGCGAAATAAATTGCGCCCCTACGAAACATATCATCGACAATCACATCGCCTTTTTCTTCAACTTCTCAATCTCATCGCGCAGTTTAGCGGCGACTTCAAATTCCAAATCTTTTGCGGCCTGGAACATTTGTTTTTCCATTAGCTCGATGGTTTTCCAAATATCTTTTGGATTTACATCTACCGTGTATTTACCAGAGCGTTCGGCAATGGCCATGGCTTTATTGCGCGCGCTACGGCCGCCAGCGCCGGGGGCAACTGAACCTTCCAGAATATCAGCGATGCTTTTGTTGATGCCTTTGGGGGTAATGCCGTGCTTGAGGTTATGAGCGACTTGTTTCTCGCGGCGACGATCCGTCTCCCCTATCGCACGTTCCATAGAGCCGGTGATGCGGTCGGCGTAGAGAATCGCTTTACCATTGACGTTACGCGCAGCGCGGCCGATGGTTTGGATGAGTGAGCGATCCGAACGCAAGAAGCCTTCTTTATCCGCATCCAAAATCGCGACCAAGGATACTTCAGGAATATCCAAACCTTCGCGCAACAGGTTAATGCCGACCAGCACATCAAATTGCCCCAAACGCAAATCGCGAATAATTTCGATGCGCTCGACCGTATCAATATCTGAATGCAAATAGCGGATGCGGATACCGTGTTCGGCAAGGTATTCAGTAAGATCTTCCGCCATGCGTTTAGTGAGCACGGTAATTAAAACCCGCTCACCTTTTTCAACGCGCAAACGGATTTCAGAGAGCACATCATCCACTTGGGTAGTCGCGGGGCGAATTTCAATTTCAGGGTCGATCAATCCTGTTGGCCGCACAACTTGTTCTACCACTTGCCCTTGATTTTCGGCTTCGTATTTTCCGGGTGTTGCAGAAACCATTATCATTTGCGGGGCGATGCGTTCCCACTCGTCAAACCGCATGGGGCGATTATCCAATGCAGATGGCAAACGAAAACCGTATTCGACCAGTGTTTCTTTACGCGAGCGGTCGCCTTTGTACATAGCGCCGATTTGCGGGATCGTCACGTG
>CAXAVL010000305.1:0-4242 GCA_963971905.1 uncultured Cellvibrio sp. | reverse complement strand
GCACACTATTGTGCGGCGCCACGTGTGGGAGCGAGCAAAATTACCGGAATTCCCTTTCCCGATAAAAAAGGCAGCAGCTTGCAAGAGAAAAATTTCTTGCGCTCCTGGAGTTACGAAACCTATTTGTGGTTTGAAGATTTGCCAGATGTAAATCCTAATAACGGTGATACACCGCAAGCCTATTTTAAGCGTTTGGTTTCCAGTAAAAAAACCGCATCAGGTTCGCCTAAAGATAACTTTCATTTTTATGAGCCCACTGAAAATGAAGAAGCTTGGACTGCCGGTATTACCTACGGCTATGGCCTCAACCTCAAAGCGAGTTGGGATATTCCACGCACGATTTATGTGACCTATAGCGATACTGGATCGCCCGCTGCCAATAAAGGTATAAAGCGCGGTGCAAAAATCATTGCAATTGATGGCTTAAGTGTTGCGACCGTTAATATTAATACGCTGGTTGATGCACTCTATCCTTCGCAGATTAATGCGGTGCATGAATTTGAAATTCTTGATCAAGGGGCTAGTACCACGCGCAAGGTTGTTTTGGAATCGGCTTCGCTGCCGACCGATTCCGTCTCGGTTGCCAAAACCATTACCCATAACGGAAGCAAGGTGGGTTATGTGCAATTCAATACATTTATTCCTGATGCGCAAGATCAATGGGTCACTGCTGTGAACTCACTGAAAAATTCCGGCGTGAGTGATCTGGTGGTGGATATGCGCTACAACGGCGGTGGTTACATCTCGGTTGCTGCGCAAGTGGGTTATATGATTGCAGGGGCAAACACTCGCAATAAAGTGTTCTATCAAGATGCTGCTAATTCAAAAAGTCCTAAAGAAGATCCCTGGGGTTTTCTGGATACCGGCCTCTACGGTTTAAATAAATCCTTAACCTTGCCTACGCTGAATTTGCAGCGTGTGTATGTGTTGGCGACTAGAGGCACTTGCTCGGCAAGTGAATTGGTTATCAACAGTTTGCGCGGTATTGGTGTGAGTGTGTATTTAATTGGTGATACTACCTGCGGCAAACCCTATGGCTTTTTACCGCAGCCAAACTGCGGCACCACCTATTACACCATTCAATTTAAAGCGATTAATGCCAAAGGTTTTGGTGAATATAGTGACGGCTTTATTCCCTCCAATACAGATAATGGTTTGGACCGAGTCAAAGGCTGCAAAGTGGCAGATGATTTGACGCGTGAGTTGGGTGACCCGAACGAAGGCTTGCTTGCCGCCGCACTGCAATTGCGTGCAACGGGTGCATGCCCATCAACCGCGAGCGGGCGTCAGCAAAAGATGTCTGCAGAGGCATTTTCTGGTGAGTTGGTCAGGCCAGAAGTCCGAGAGATAATGATTCGTTAATATGTGAATTGTAGGCCCTCTTCGCGAGGGCCTTTTTATTTAACGGCTCAGGCAATTACGCGTTTAAATCCTGGCCGCCAGCCGCTGGAAACCACCACCCCGAATAACACTAACAACATACCTAACAGCTGAATGATATTGGGCAGGGTGCCCAGTGCGAGGCTTACCAAAAGCGTGGAAACGGGAACTAGATTAAACGCAATTGCAGATTTATCTGGCCCTAAAAAATGCACGCCGCGCAACCAAAAAATATACGCCAATACAGTTCCACAGATCGACATATAAAATAAAATTCCATGGGTTGTTAAGGATAAATTCGGAATAGTCGCAAAAGGTTGTTCAATGACACTGGCGCTAATCATTAATGCAATTGCACCTATGCTGACCGTCCAGCGCGCCAGTTGTAATGATGGAATATGGCCAGCAAATTTTTTTGTACCCACACTATAAAGGCTCCAAACAATACAGGCGCCCAGCATCCACGCATCGCCAAGGGCGATATGTAGTAAAGCAAAATTCCCGCCGGTAATCACCAAACTGACGCCCATAAAAGCCAACACAATACCTATGTATTGATAAGCTCGTATGCGGGTTTTGAGTAGCCAGACAGAAAACACCAGTGACAACATGGGCGATAGCGCCATAATTAACGCTGCGTTTAATGCCGATGTAGTGTGCAGTGCAGTAAAAAAAGCGTAGTTAAATCCGAACACACCAATAATACCGAGTGGAATCAGTGCGCGCGCATCTTTCCATTCCAACCGGGATTCGGCCTTGCCTTGCACAAGGCGCAATAATAAAAATAGGATCAGTGCTATACCAAAGCGTTCAGCGGCTGCGGTAAGCGGTGCTACATCATCTGCGATTGCATGGCCTGCATTAAAATTACTGCCCCAAAAGAAGGTGCTTGCAATCACCATCAACCATACCGTCAACTGCGGATTCATGATTAAACTCTCAACTCATCTAGCGGATGCCAAGAATAGAGATTTCGTTTATGGTATGTAAGTTATTTTTTGTTTAATTCTTAGCAGGAGTAGCGAATGCAGGCACAAAACTTTGTTTTAACGGATTATTTGCAACGAATTGGATATGCAGGCGAGCTTATTGTGAGTGCCGATAACTTATGCAAATTAATGCGTTGTCAGCTGCAATCCATTCCGTTTGAGAATCTCGATGTGCAAGCAGGTAAAATTGTATCTCTGGTGCCGGAAGATATAGTCAATAAAATTGTCTATCGCAATCGCGGCGGCTACTGTTACGAAGTGAATAGTTTGTTTGCCATGGCCCTGACCGCTTTAGGGTTTAAGTACGATCTGATCGGCGCGCGCCCCATGTTTTATCCCTATCGCCGCCCCAAGTCCCATATGGTACTCGTGGTAAAAATCGGCGCAGAGCGCTGGTTGTGCGATACCGGTTTTGGTAGTTTTGGTTTGCGTGAACCCATTGAGTTAAATCAGTTGGGACGGATTATCCAGCAAGACAATGAAACTTTTATGCTGGATAAAAACGAACGCGGCGAGTTTGTTTTAAAAGCCTTGGTGAAAAGTGAATGGGCGAATCAATTTGGTTTTGATTTATACCCCATGGAAATGATCGACTTTATGCCCGTCAATTACTACAACTCCACCCATCCCGACGCCGTATTTGTGCAGCGCCATCTGGTAATGCAGCAGCGCCCGGATGGCCGAACAGTTTTGTCCGGCAACCAATTAAAACAATTACGCGGAGATGAGGAAATGGTAACCGAAATAACACCTGAACAATTAGATGAAGTGTTGTGGCAGGAGTTTAAATTAAAGCGTTGCGTATAATTCTTGAACGGATGCAGGATGTTAGTGCTAACACTTCATCGCATGCAGGTATTCTTGCCTCATGCCCGCTATAAAAGTAAAGGTATTTCAAATTGATTTATGATGAATTTAATAATTTTTGCGGCTCTCTGCCCCATACTTCATACATCATTCAATGGGGGGATTCGCATGTCTGGAAGGTGGCAGGTAAAGTTTTTGCTATCGGTGGTTGGGGAATGTCTCATGAACCAGCATTTACGTTTAAAACTTCCGAACTCAATTTTGAACTCTTAAAAGAGCAGTCAGGATTTAGACCAGCGCCCTATTTGGCATCTCGTGGTATGAAATGGATACAACAATATGACAATGCTAAAGATCTGGATGATAACCTCAAGTACTACATTCAAGAGTCTTACCGTTTGGTTACTTTGGGATTAACGAAAAGAAAACAAAAAGAGCTTGGGCTTAATCAGAATTAATATGTGTTGGAAAAATATGGCCTAGTTATTTCGAATTTAACCCCCCCCTGAAAATATCGGTGCTTTTTATGAGTGACTTGGTTCAAATTATTATGCTGACTCTAATCGCTGGCCTCGCAATGCCAGTCGGGGCGATGATTGCAGCTGTCGAGCGAATTCATCCGCGTTGGTTAGAAACCGAAGTTCGTCATAGCGTAATGGCTTTTGGTGGCGGGGCACTGCTTGCTGCGGTTGCGTTGGTTCTTGTGCCCGAAGGTGTAAGTAAGCTATCACCGCTTGTGATCGTTGCTTGTTTTGCCGGGGGCGCGGGCATATTCATGCTTCTGGATATGTATCTGGCCGCGAACGATACTCCATTGAGCCAGCTGGTTGCTATGTTGTCCGATTTTGTACCAGAGGCTTTGGCTCTTGGTGCGACTTTCACCTTATCTAAAGATGCTGGGTTTCTTCTTGCGGGTATCATTGCGCTACAAAATGTGCCGGAAGGCTTCAATGCATACAGAGAGATTAAGCTATCCACGCATTATCGGCGGATACAAATTATAGGTGCATTTATCTTCATGGCCTTGTTGGGCCCAATTGCAGGGGTCTCTGGTTATTTTCTTCTT
>CAXAVL010000304.1:0-4355 GCA_963971905.1 uncultured Cellvibrio sp. | reverse complement strand
TGGTATGTTGTGCAAAGACTATAGGCCCGATTGCTGCTTCTTTTGCAATGGAAAATCCCACACCGCTGAAAGCACTCTCCCAACCCAGCGCTGAAAACGAAGCATAGGCTTTGTAACCAAGCGCCGAAGCGCCAAAACCAATAATGCCAATCCCTATAGTGCCTATTCCAAACAATCCGATACCTATAGCTCCGACGCTAAATAGACCAACGGAAACAATCCCGACACTAATCGGCGCAACGGCAAAACCACCCCAGGCAAATAACAATCCGTAAGCTTGATCACCACCTGCGACCCAGCCAAATACTGGTTTATCGCTTTGCTCTGCGGTGCCGAAACGGAAATGAAACAAGGGCACTCCCGCCAGACAAATGCGGCTTTTGTATTCGCGCTGTTTTGCGCCGATTTGATCTGCCTCAGCCTGAAATACGTCCGGGTTTAACAAGCGTTCTTGCGCCCTGAGCTTGCGGCCACCCTGCAACACCTGCATTAACAAAATAATGTAGCTGGTAACGAATCCCACAACTAACATTTGCGAGGCGATGGCATAAACTCCCGCTGCTGCAGCGTAACGCTGGGCAAGATGGATTAAACCAAACATCCCCAACACATAAATAATGGCGAAGATAAAAAATAGCGCAACAATTCGTATCGCATAGCGACGCTCGTTTTGCGTGCGCGCCTGATCAAGTGCTGCTCGTAAACCGAAAAATGAACTCACCAGACCAGATAAAGAAGCAAGGGTGACTAAAAAGGTGCCCCACTTAAAGAACGAGCCCGCTTTTAACGAACTTGCGCCCAGTGCGGCGGCTTTTGCCGGTGGCGAAATACTATTGATTGCCACCATCACCGCCACGGCAAAGCCTGTGCCCTGCTTACTTTTGCTTAAGGTATCTTCCACGAAGTTCACCATGGCTTTTTGCAATAGCTTGCGCCCACGGGAGAGCCGCTGTTTCACTGTGTCTTGCGACAGATCTAATTGGCTCGCGACAGATTCCACCGAGTGGTGCTCGCGATAAAACAAGATTAAGGGTTCGCGATAAGTGTCCGGCATTTTTTCCAGCGCCTGCCACAACAGCGCCTGCTCTTGCGCGCTAATTGCGTCATCTTCCATGTTGCTCGGTGTCAAATGCTCCGCGCCCGGCTCATGTAATTCCTCCAGCTCATCGGCGCCAGTAACCGGCTGAGTCGCTTCTTTGCGGCGAAAATGGCTCGCTTTAAAACGCACAATTCCACACAGCCAGGATTTTAATTTTTCCGGGTCATTGAGCGTGTCGAGTTTTTTCCAAGCCTCGATAAACGCTTCTTGTGCGACATCCTCGCTGTGTTTCAGATCGCCCACTGCGGAATAGGCCAGCGAGCAGAGCAAATTCTGGTAGCGCGCGACTATGTGACAGAAGGCACTGCGATCGCCGCCCAGAGTTGCCAGCACCAGCGCGCTATCGCTGGAATCCATAGTGCCCGCTGTTTTGCGGCGGGTGAAGTTGTTAAAAATATTCATTCTTCTCTATCTCTCGTCTGGAACTATTAAGTGCCCGACATCCGTTTAAAGGTGACAAGAATTTTTAAATAAATATTCAACTACTGAATTTTTTAGCCATGCGCAAAAAAACAATTTTTTTGTCACCTTCGGGTCCGCCTTGGGCACTTAAGTATTGTGACGATCAAATCCACGACAACCCAGAGAGACGCATCTTATGAAAACTCGTACATTTACCACTTATACGCCTATCACCCATACCGCTATCGCCCTAATCAAGGGTTTTGCATTCAGCGCATTGTTCAGTTTTTCTTGCGCCAGTTTTGGTGAGAAATTAAATCCAATGATTGATGACTTTAGCGATGCTAACAATAACAACTTGGGCATTGCGCGCCAATTCATCAACGACTCCATTGCCGGAGGAGGCACCACTACTACCCAGGAAGTAACACAGGGGGTGATTAATGCAAAGGGTGACATTATTCCACCGCGTGGACAACCGGGTTGGGCCAGCTTGGTTCTGCCGCTCGATGCCCAGAGCCTGCCGCGCGATGCCAGTGCTTTTGAAGGTGTGCGCCTACTGATAAAGATGAATACCGGCAGCTTATCAGTTTCAGCCAACAGCACCGAGATTAGCAATTTCGATTATCACGCTGCACCTGTTGCCGTCACAGCCGACGGCAAATTTCACGAGGTGAAAATTCCTTTCGCCAGTATGAAACGCGCCTGGTCAGAGCAGACACCACTCAATACCAAAACGATTACCAGCTTGAACATTGTCGCTTTTGGCGTGCAAAAAAGTGCGTTCGATTTTGCGCTGGATGAAGTGAGTTTTTACTAAGCGATCGCTAGGCACCCGGCCATTACATTGGCTGGGCGCACATCGGTGCAAATAAATTCTCTTTATAAATTAACTGAAAAAATATTATGAAAATGTCATCACCAGAACATGGGCGACTCGACTATTTAGATGCAGCCCGCGCGTTTGCACTCCTGCTGGGTATTGCCTTTCACGCCAGCATATCGTTTATGCCTATTTTTATCGGCTGGGCAGTGATGGATATATCGACCAGTGACCTGGTGCCAATTTTTATGATGATCAGTCACTCGTTTCGCCTGGCATTGTTTTTTCTCATCGCCGGATTTTTTAGCCACATGACTTTTCATCGCACAGGAACTGCCAAATTTTTACAATCGCGTTTAGTGCGTATTGCAATCCCATTGGTGATTGGCTGGTTTTTATTGCGCCCACTGCTGGTGTCCGGCTGGATTATGGGCGCCGAAAGTCTGCGCGGTGAGGTGAATATATTAGCGGCCTTGCAGGCAGGTTTTGCAACACTGGGCGATCTACCAAAAGATTTACTGGTTGGCTCACACCTCTGGTTTTTGTATTACCTGTTATTCATCAGTCTGAGTGTCGTATTAATGCGCTCACTAGTGAGCAAGCATAAGCCGACAAAAGATAAATTAATTGCTATCGCTGACCGCATCACCCATTGGTTATGCCACTCGCGCCTGGCACTGATTGCCATCGCAATGCCCACTGCCGCCTGCCTTTGGTTTATGGATCACTGGGGCATGGACACGCCCGACAAATCCCTTGTGCCGCATATTCCGGCAACACTCATCTACGGTGGCTTTTTTCTGCTGGGCTGGCTGTTGCATCGGCAAGCGGATTTAGTCGCACAGTTTGCACGCATCACTGCGGGAAAACTTATGCTCTGTGTGATGGCGATTATTGCCGCGAATTTGCTCTCGGCTTTTGAAATGCAACTCGCCCATCCGCACTATTATTTACTAAAAACCGGTTTTGCTTTCAGCTATGCGCTGATGATGTGGTCACTGGTCGCACTGACGCTTGGGCTGTTTAAACGCTGCTTTGATCGGCCAAGTAAAACCATTCGCTACCTCGCCGACTCATCCTATTGGCTCTACCTTATCCACCTGCCCATTGTTATTTGGTTGCAAATCGCCTTCGCCGAATTGCCGCTGCACTGGTCGCTAAAGTTAGCGGCCATTTGCGCCATTACTATTTCACTGTCTTTGGTACTCTACGCCGTATTTGTTCGCTCGACGTTTATCGGTTTCATACTAAATGGAAAACGAAAAACCCCATATTTATCCCAACAAACCCGCAGAAAACCCAGATTTTGACCCAAAAATGTAAAAGAAGCGCTTTAGACTCCTTTTTCCTTGAGCAAAACCGGATAACTTCCTGTATATTACGCCGCTATTTTCCAACCCTGCTTTTTCTAACCTTGCATAACATTAAGAGAGTCCTATGGCTGACTTATCCCTTTACAGAAACATCGGTATCTTCGCTCACGTGGACGCCGGTAAAACCACTACCACCGAGCGTATCCTCAAGCTCACTGGCCGTATTCACAAAATCGGTGAAGTTCACGAAGGTGAATCAACTACCGACTTCATGGAACAAGAAGCTGAACGCGGTATTACCATTCAGTCAGCAGCGGTAAGCTGTTTCTGGAAAGGCACCCGCTTCAACGTTATCGATACCCCCGGACACGTTGATTTCACCGTTGAAGTTTACCGTTCATTGAAAGTTCTCGATGGCGGCATTGGCGTATTCTGTGGTTCTGGCGGCGTTGAGCCTCAGTCAGAAACCAACTGGCGCTATGCGAACGACTCAAAAGTATCGCGTTTGATTTTCGTAAACAAACTCGACCGTATCGGCGCTGACTTCCTGAAAGTTACCGCGCAAGTTAAGAAAGTATTGGGCGCAAACCCACTGATTATGACTTTGCCAATCGGCCGCGAAGACGAGTTCGTTGGTGTTGTTGACCTGTTAACCCGCAAAGCATACGTGTGGGACGAAACTGGCCAACCAGAAAACTACAACGTCACTGACGTACCT